>NZ_KV787425.1:44084-199744 GCF_001807105.1 Corynebacterium sp. HMSC14H10
TTCCACCGACAAGGTCGACACCGAAATTCCATCTCCGGTCGCCGGTGTTCTCACCGAGATTCTCTTTGAAGAAGACGACACCGTCGATGTTGGCGAGGTCATCGCAAAGGTCGGCGAGCCGGGCGAAGAGCCGGAAGGCACTGACGATTCCGCTGAGGAGACCGAGGAAGAGGCTCCGAAGGAAGACGCTGAAGAGCCAAAGAAGGAAGCACCGAAGGCTGCCTCCGGTTCCGCTACTGATGTTGAGATGCCGGAGCTCGGCGAGTCCGTCACCGAAGGCACGATTACCACTTGGCTGAAGAAGGTCGGCGACACCGTCGAGGTCGACGAACCGTTGCTCGAGGTTTCCACCGACAAGGTCGACACCGAAATTCCTTCCCCGGTCGCAGGCACCCTGCTCGAGGTCCTCTACGACGAAGACGACACCGTTGACGTCGGCGAAGTCATCGCTCGCGTTGGCGATGCAGACGCTGCTCCGGCCGCCAAGGAAGAGGCCGAGGAGGCATCTGCCGCAGTCGAGAAGGACGAGGAGCCAGTAAAGGCTAACGAGGAGACTGAGGAAGACTCCACTGACGTTGACGCTGGCGACGCTACTGACGTTGAGATGCCGGAGCTCGGCGAATCCGTCACCGAAGGCACCATCACCACCTGGCTGAAGAAGGTCGGCGACACCGTCGAGGTCGACGAACCGTTGCTCGAGGTTTCCACCGACAAGGTCGACACCGAAATTCCTTCCCCGGTCGCAGGCACCCTGCTCGAGGTCCTCTACGACGAAGACGACACCGTTGACGTCGGCGAGGTCATCGCTCGCGTTGGCAGTGGCCAGCCAAAGAAGGCTGCACCGAAGAAGGAAGCTCCAAAGGCTGAATCCAAGCCGGAGCCAAAGAAGGAAGAGCCGAAGGCAGAGTCCAAGCCGGAGCCGAAGAAGGAGACTCCGAAGGCTGAGGCTCCGAAGGCTGAATCCAAGCCTTCCGCTAACAAGGACGTTCCTTACGTCACCCCGCTGGTCCGCAAGCTGGCTGACAAGCACGGCGTTGACCTGACTAAGGTCGAGGGCTCTGGAATCGGCGGCCGCATTCGTAAGCAGGATGTTCTGCGCGCTGCCGAGGGCGGCCAGGAGACTACTGCTGAGTCCGGCTCCAACTGGTCCACCAAGGGCGTTCGCCCTGAGCTCGCTGAGCTGCGCGGCACCACCCAGCGTGTCAACCGCATCCGCGAGATTACCGCTGCCAAGACCCTCGAGTCTCTGCAGACTTCCGCACAGCTGACCCAGGTCCACGAGGCCGATATGACTGCCATCTGGGATCTGCGCGCTACTAAGAAGGCTGAGTTCGAGAAGAAGCACGGCGCGAAGCTGACCTTCCTGCCATTCTTTGCAAAGGCAATCGTTGAGGCTCTGGTCAGCCACCCGAACGTCAACGCTTCCTGGAACGAAGAGACCAAGGAGATTACCTACCACGAGCAGGTCAACCTGGGTATCGCTGTCGATACCGAGCGGGGTTTGCTCTCCCCGGTCATCCACAACGCTCAGGATATGTCCCTGCCGGAGCTGGCTGCTGCTATTGCGGACATCGCAGACCGCGCTCGCAACAACAAGCTGACCCCGAACGACCTGTCCGGCGGCACCTTCACCATTACCAACATCGGCTCCGAGGGCGCTCTGACCGACACTCCGATTCTGGTTCCGCCGCAGGCCGCAATGGTCGGCACCGGCGCGATTAAGAAGCGCGCAGTAGTCGTCACCGAGAATGAGGCAGATGCCATTGGTATTCGCGCCATGGTCTTCCTGCCAATTACCTACGATCACCGCCTGATCGACGGCGCTGATGCAGGTCGCTTTATGACGACCGTTGTTGACCGCCTCGAGGTTGCTAACTTCGAATCGGATCTGCAGCTCTAAGCAGCTTGCTCCCTTCCTGGGGTAGTAGCGCCGCGGGAATCTAGCTGGCTTGCTAGCAGGAGGTTCTGCCTCTTCCCTGCCCGCGTTAGTCGCACTTTGCGGCTGACGCGGGTATTTCTTTTGCCGCATTCGTCCCGCAGTTGAACCTAATCAGCGATTCCTTCAAATGCGCAGGCCCCCTATTCTTGGCTAGTGCTCAGATTTCACGTAGCCACACATAGCTAGCAAAGGCTCCATCAGCACAAAGAATTAACGTGCTGTTATTGCGCCGTTAAGCCATTAGCAGACAGCGGGAGGGTCGAACCGAAAGCAAAGCTGCAAGTAGCAAATGTGCATACTTTTTGTCCTGCCGAAATGCGAGAACACCACACACCCCCGCACACAGTTCCGGCTATCGCTTTCAGCTACACCGACGAGAGCTGAAGATAGCGATAATTAAATTCATTATTTGTTAACCTAGCCGTCACCTAGTTAGCAATTAGCCTTTACCAATCTAAGAAATCATTAGACAGCAGGCTTCTTTGGCGTGCCTATTTTTGCTCTCTGTACGTAACTTAGAAAGGTGGAGCATGTCCTCGGCTCCAGCGAATACTAGTTCGTCGACCGGGACCACATCATCTGAGCAATCGAGCTCCTCAGATAAGTGGTGGCACCTCTTCTTCGGCGGGCTTCTCGCAATCAACATCGTAATTTTTGTCTTCTGGGCTTATGACTTTGTGGGCCCGCAGGCAAATACGGCAATCCTTCTGATTACCATCGCGTTCGCCGTCTTCATGGCGTTCAACATCGGCGGTAACGACGTTGCTAACTCCTTCGGTACTTCAGTCGGTGCCGGCACCCTGAGCATGAAGCAGGCGCTTGTTGTCGCTTCAGTCTTTGAGGTTTCGGGCGCCGTCCTCGCTGGTGGCGAGGTTACTGACACCGTCCGTTCCGGCATTGTGGACCTGAACGCAATCCACGGTTTGGACCCGATGGAGTTCGCCTTCATCATGATGTCCGCGCTTCTCGGCGCGGCAGTGTGGCTCCTCGTTGCCACCCGCATGGGTTGGCCAGTCTCCACTACCCACTCCATCGTCGGCGGTATCGTCGGTGCCGCACTGACGGTCGGTTTCATCACCGGCAAGGGTGGCTGGAGCATGGTCCAGTGGGATCAGATTGGTCAGATCGCCGTTTCCTGGGTCCTCTCTCCGCTCCTCGGCGGTTTGGTCGCGTTCCTCCTGTTCGGCGGCATTAAGAACTCGATTCTCGTCTACAACGACAAGGCTTCCAAGCAGCTGCAGGCCATCCACCAGGAAAAGGCGGACCTCAAGGCGCAGCACCGCGACGACTTCGAAAAGCTCCCTGAGCACGATCAGATCTCGTACACCAACGCGATGCTTCGCGACGCTACGACGATGCGTGACAACGACTGGACTCCGGATGACCTGGAGTCTGAGTACTTCCGCAAGCTCGTCCACATCGAATCCAAGGTTGATGATGTCCGCGCTCACCGTGCGCTGGAAGCTTGGGTTCCGGGTCTAGCAGCCCTGGGCTCTATTGTCATCTCCGCGATGATGCTGTTCAAGGGTCTGAAGAACCTTCACCTAGGGCTTTCCAGCCTGGACAACTTCCTGATTATGGGCATGATCGCCACCGCAGTGTGGCTTGCCGTTTACATCTTCGCGCGTACTTTGAAGCGTCAGGATTTGGATCGTTCCACCTTCCTGCTGTTCAGCTGGATGCAGGTCTTCACCGCTGCTGCGTTCGCTTTCTCCCACGGCTCGAACGACATCGCTAACGCGCTTGGCCCGTTCGTGGCAATTCTGGATGTTCTCCGTACCAACGAGATCTCTTCCGAGTCCGGCGTCCCGCTGGCAGTCATGACCACCATGGGTGTCGCTCTCATCTCCGGTCTGTGGTTTATCGGCCGCTTCGTTATCAAGACCGTCGGATCCGGCCTGACTGAGATTCACCCAGCATCGGGTTTTGCCGCAGAGCTTTCCGCTGCTGTGGTCGTTATGATTGCTTCCCTGCTGGGTCTGCCGGTTTCCTCCACCCACATTCTGATTGGTGCCGTTCTCGGTGTCGGTATCGTTAACCGTGCCGCTAACTGGAACCTGATGAAGCCGATTGGTTTGGCCTGGGTTATTACCCTTCCGGCCGCTGCAGGTATCTCGGCAATCACCGTTTCCATCCTCCGCGTCGTCTTCGGCTAAGCCCACAAAAGCACGCCACTTTTACCCCGGCGGTCACTTTCTAGTGACCACCGGGGTATTTTTACGTCTGGCGCTATCCAAGTAAGTTTGGCGCTATCCAAGTAACAAGTAATCTGAGGCCTACAGAATTTCGGCGTATCCTATAGGCCACCATGACTGCCCCAAGAAAACCTTTTACTCGCGCAGATAAATCCATTCGGGAATCAAGCTCCGACATCGAGATTCAACATCTCGGCCTTGTCGACTACGAAGAGACCTGGCACCTACAGGCAGACCTTGCTGCCAAGCGTGCGAAAGACCTAATTCCAGATCAGGTTCTCGTGCTTGAGCACCCGAGTCTTTACACAGCAGGAAAGCGCACCCAGCCGGAGGACCGTCCTACCAATGGGTTGCCGGTCGTCGATGTCGACCGCGGTGGCCGCATCACCTGGCACGGCCCGGGCCAGCTTGTGATGTATCCCATCATCAAGCTCGCTCAGCCGGTCGATGTGGTGGACTACGTCCGCAGACTGGAAGAAGCCCTCATTCAAACCGTTCGCCGAGCCGGCATCGCGGCTGCTGGCCGCATCGATGGCCGCTCGGGGGTATGGGTTCCCGCATCAAACGGACTGAGCGACCGAAAGATTGCGGCACTGGGAATCCGCGTGACCCATGGTGTAACCATGCACGGACTCAGTCTGAACTGCGACAACTCTATGGAGTTCTACAACTACATCATCCCGTGTGGCATCTCCGACGCTGGAGTGACCACCCTATCCCGGGAGCTTGACCGAGATGTTAGCGTGTCAGAGATGACAGAGTCGCTTCTGGCAGATTTGCAAGATGCTTTGGAAGGCCGTTTGACCGTTGCCGACCATTCCTTCGGCTCCGCGCCCGACCCCACGAAGGACCTGCCACACCGGGTGAAGCACAACTCCACCACCGGCATATTCGAGTACTCATCAACAAAAGAGTAGGATGAAACTGTGACTGTTAAGCCAGAAGGACGTAAGTTACTGCGCGTCGAGGCACGAAATGCCGAGACCCCTATCGAGAACAAGCCCCGGTGGATTCGCAACCAGGTTCGTCCGGGCCCCAGCTACAAGGACATGAAAAACCGTGTCTCGGGTGCCTCTTTGCACACGGTCTGTCAGGAGGCTGGCTGCCCGAACATTCACGAATGTTGGGAAGACCGCGAGGCCACCTTCCTCATCGGCGGCGATAAGTGCACCCGCCGCTGCGACTTCTGCCAGATTAACTCAGCCAAGCCCGACCCATTGGATAAGGATGAGCCGCGTCGTGTTGCGGAATCCGTCCGCGAGATGGGTCTTCGTTACGCCACTATCACCGGTGTCGCCCGCGACGATCTGCCCGACGGTGCATCCTGGCTCTACGCTGAGACCTGCCGTCAGATCCACGAACTCAACCCGAATACCGGAGTCGAGCTCCTTGTCGATGACTTCCGTGGCGACGAATCTGCAGCACAGCAGGTATTCGACGCCAAGCCCGAGGTTTTCGCCCACAACGTGGAAACGGTGCCGCGTATCTTCAAGCGCATCCGTCCCGCATTCCGCTACGAGCGTTCCTTGGAACTCATCACTCGCGCTCGCGAAGCTGGGCTAGTTACCAAGTCCAACCTCATCCTGGGCATGGGCGAATCCTACGACGAGATCATCTCCGCTATGCAAGATTTGCACGATGCCGGCTGCGATATTCTGACAATCACTCAGTACCTCCGCCCCACTCCACTGCACCATCCAATTGAACGTTGGGTTAAGCCGGAGGAGTTCGTCAAACTCTCCAAGACCGCTGAAGAGATGGGCTTTGCCGGCGTCATGTCCGGCCCGCTGGTCCGCTCTTCCTACCGCGCTGGACGGCTCTACGCCCGCGCACTGGCGCACCGCGGTCAGGAGCTGCCTGCGCATCTGTCCGCGCTTGCCGACGAAAACGACAACAACCTCGCACTTCAGGAAGCCTCGACTCTGCTTGACCGCTATGGCGCATCGGAGGATACGCCAGTCACTTCGGCTATTCCGGCTTCCTAGAGGCTGACGGCCGCAGCGCCGTCGTAAAGCGAAACGGCGCTACGGCGCGGTCTATTGCCTAAAACTACATCGCATGCCCTAAAGTTGGTGATTATGGCGACCAATGATGCGAAAGAAATGAAGAAGGCGAACCGCGCCGCCAAGCGCGCTCAGCGTAAGCAGACTCGTAGCCAGATGTGGCAGGCGTTTAAGCTGCAGCGCTCGCGGGACAACAAGCTCGTGCCTTACATGGCGCTGGGCTTCTTCGGTCCAATTATCCTGCTGTTACTGCTTGGTCTGCTCATTGGTGGAGTCTGGCCCTGGATTCTGACGATTATTGGTATCTCGATCGGCTTTATGGTCGCGATGTACATCTTCTCTAAGCGTCTTGAGGCGTCCTTCTACACAGAGGCGGAAGGCCAGGCCGGCGCTGCAGCGTGGACGCTGGACAATATGCGTCAGGGCGTTGGCTATGTCTGGCACGTCAAGACCGGTGTTGTCGCTAATCAGCACATGGATGCTGTTCACCGTGTTATTGGTAACGCCGGTGTTGTGCTGGTCGGTGAAGGTGATCCGAACCGCGTCAAGCAGATGATTGCTCGTGAGAAGAAGTCGCTGGCACGCATTGCGGGCGAAGCGCCGATTTACGACATGATTGCTGGTAGCGACGAGGGCCAGGTCCCGCCGAAGAAGCTGCAGCGCGAACTCATGCGTTTGCCGCGCAACCTGAATAAGGATCAGGCCAACGCTCTGAATGAGCGCATCCAGTCGATGGACCGTATTCGCGATGCGCGCGCGAACATGCCCAAGGGGCCAATGCCGAAGGGCGCTAACCCACAGGCCGGCATGAACCGTCGTGCGCGCCGTGCCGCCAATCGCGGCAAGAAGCACTAGAGGTTTTAGCTAGGTTTCACCAGGGTCGGTTGCTCGGGCAACCCGCCGAGGGGCAATCTAGGTTGAAGCAGAAAAAAGGGGCTTTCGGGCCCCCTTTTTTTTGTGCTTTAAAGCTTTAAAACGATGCCTAAAGCCATGTCTTCACACACAGTTATTGATGTCTTGTTGAAGTGATTGCTCTCACTTATCACGCTGTCAGCAAAGGTCGTATCCTTGCTGGAAACAATGCTTAATGAAGATTACTGCTAGTTGTGCCACCATGGGATATGTGCAACTCTTGGCTGAAAATGAACTCTTAGCGCTTCTAGTGATTTTGTTTCTTGGCCTGGCAATTGGCCAGATCAAGATCTTCGGCTTCAAGCTTGGCGTGGCTGCCGTCCTCTTCGTCGGCCTTATCCTCGCGACTATTGAGCCGGAAATTCAAATCTCCCCGTTGATTTACATCGTGGGCCTGGCATTATTCGTCTACACCATCGGGTTGGAGGCGGGCCCCGAGTTCTTCAGCTCGTTACGCTCGCGCGGTATCAAGCACAACCTGTTCGGCATTGGTGTGCTCGCAGTTGTCACTATCGAGTCTTTCTTGCTGATCAAGTTTTTGCCTATCGACCCGGTGGAGGGCGCAGGCGCCTTCACAGGCGCCCTGACCAACACCCCGGCTATGGCCGCAATCGTCGATGCTCTTCCTAGCCTCATTTCGGATAAGGGCGAGCTGGCCGCTGCCCACGATATGCCGGTGATTGGTTACTCCCTGGCCTACCCAATCGGCGTGCTGGCAGTGATTGCCTCTATCGGTATTATGTCGAAGGTCTTCCGCGTCGATCACGACCAGGAAGCTATTGACGCAGGTGTCGCCGCGCTTCCGCTACATACTCGGGACATCAAGATTCTCAAGGACGACCTGCCTTCCATCACTGACCTTCCGTCGAAGTTCGGTTTGGACATCACGGTTTCGCGCATTGAGTACAAGGGCCACCTCTACATTCCGTCTCCGGGTGACACTGTCTCCGTCGGCGATATTATTTCCGTCGTCGGTACAGAGGAAGAAATTGCTCGTGCCGCCGAGTACATTGGCGAGCTTATGCCGGGTGATCCGACACACGACGGTCGCCTGGACTTCCGTCGCATCTTCGTCTCTGCATCTGACGTGGTCGGTGTACCCATTGCGGAACTTCAGACTCGCATGGACGGCATAATCATTACGCGTATTCGCCGCGGCGACCACGACATCGTCGCAGAGCCAAACATGCGCCTAGAGCTTGGTGATCGCGTCCGCGTGGTTGCACCGCCAGAGAAAATCAAGGACGCAACAAAGTTCTTCGGCGACTCCTACAAGAAGCTTTCCGACGTCAACCTCTTGCCCCTCACCCTTGGGCTTACGCTGGGTGTCTTGGTGGGTCTCATCAAGATTCCGCTTCCGGGCGGCAGCTCGCTCGCCCTGGGGTCCGCTGGTGGTCCACTGGTTGTGGCGCTGATTCTGGGTGCTGTCGGTCGCACTGGCCCGTTGGTTTGGCCTATCCCCTACTCGGCCAACCTGGCGTTCCGCACCATGGGTCTAGCACTGTTCCTGGCTGGTATCGGCACCACTGCTGGTAAGGGATTCCAGGCTGCGTTGTCTGACCCGGCATCACTGACAGTTCTGGGTCTTGCCGCCATCATCGCGTTTAGCTCCGCACTGTTGACCCTCATTGTCGGTCACCGTGTGCTGAAGATTCCATTCGGCCAAACTGCGGGTATCCTCTCGGGCTTGCAGACTCACCCGGCAGTGCTCTCATACGTCAACGACCAGGCCAAGAACGAGTTGCCGGCAATGGGATACACAACGGTGTATCCAATGGCCATGATCATGAAGATTATTCTCGCCCAGGTCCTGGTCGTGTTGGTGCTATAGCGCTAACCCAAAATGACGGCCGTGCCAGTGGCACGGTCGTGCATGCCGCGCATATCCGAGTCGGTGATTGCTGGCGGCAGCAAGAAAAGAGTAAGCAAGCTGCGGAAGAAGGCACGAACAAAGCCAACTCGCTCGCCGGGCTTGTCCACGCGAGCGACACCCATCTTCATCATCCACTGGCCCGGAGTGCGGGCGAACAGCCAAACCGACACCGTGCCAATAATGAGGAAGACAACTGGCGAATAGGTCGCAAGGAATGACTGCCAGGCGATAAACGAATCCCCGAACTGGTCAATCTGCGCCTCGCTCGGGCCGAAGAACATCGAAAAAGCGCCGGCAATCATCAAGGAAATAATCCAGTCAATGAGAATGCCGCCGACGCGACGCATCAACGTCGCTTGCGATCCTGGGCCATCGGGGGCAAGACCCAATGCCTGGCCGGGATAGTCCGAGAGCTTGTCCGGATTATCGAACTCTCCCGGAATCTGAGGGCCATCTAGCCAACTGTGCTTTTCTTCCATGGGTTCATAGTCTAATGCAGCAATCCGGCTATCAAATCACGGGCTGGGACAGCCATTCAGCGCGTGCGGGGGTAATCCGGGGGCGATGTTGCGTCGCCTTTTCCATTTTCTTATCAGCATGGGAGCTAAAGGCTCGTCGTAAAGCGTGTGTGGCATGAATGCGCAGGGTATTGCCTCGTTTCCATAAACAGATAACCCGCTCCCTATTTGCGTAACCCATTCCGTATTGGCGAATTTCTCACGCGCCATGCCAGAAATTCGTGGTTCTAATTCCAGAATGAATGCGTGGTTCGTTAAGCTTGAAGGCGTCAACCGGCCAGTCCTTGACAGCGCGGCAGGTGCACGAAACATCGTGCAAGAATTCCCTACTGCGTACTAAACAAGGCCAACTAAGGAGACCGCACATGTCCTTCAAAACTCCCGAGGAAGTAGTCGCGTATATCAAGGAAGAGGGCGTCGAGTTCGTAGACGTCCGCTTCACGGATGTTCCCGGCATCGAGCAACACTTCACCATCCCGGCATCCGCATTTGACGAGGACGCGATGGCCGAAGGCCTGGCATTCGACGGTTCCTCGATTCGTGGATTCACTTCCATCGACGAGTCCGACATGGCACTGCTACCCGACCTGAGCACTGCGCGCATTGACCCGTTCCGCAAGGCAAAGACCCTGAACGTCAAGTTCTTCGTCCACGATCCGTTTACCCTCGAGCCGTTCTCCCGCGACCCGCGTAACGTCGCGAAGAAGGCGGAGGAATACCTCATCTCTACCGGCATCGCCGACACCTGCTTCTTCGGCGCTGAGGCGGAGTTTTACATCTTCGACAACGTCAAGTTCGAGACCGACACCAACCGCGGCTTCTACGAAGTTGATTCCATCGAAGGCTGGTGGAACCGCGGCAAGGACCAGAACCCGGACGGCTCTGCAAACCTGGGTTACAAGACCCGTCTGAAGGGCGGCTACTTCCCTACCGCTCCGTACGACCACTACCAGGACCTGCGCGACAAGATGTGCCTGAAGCTCGCTGACGCCGGCTTCGACCTGGAGCGCGCCCACCACGAGGTCGGCACTGGTGGCCAGCAGGAGATCAACTACAAGTTCAACACGATGTTGCACGCTGCAGACGACCTGCAAACCTTCAAGTACATCATCAAGAACACCGCCTGGGAAGAGGGCAAGTCCGTCACCTTTATGCCGAAGCCGCTGGCTGGCGACAACGGCTCGGGCATGCACGCTCACCAGTCGCTGTGGAAGGACGGCAAGCCGCTGTTCCACGATGAGGCCGGTTACGCAGGTCTGTCGGACATCGCTCGCTGGTACATCGGCGGTATCCTTCACCACGCAGGTGCGGTACTGGCCTTCACCAACCCGACCCTGAACTCCTACCACCGCCTGGTCAAGGGCTTCGAGGCTCCGATCAACCTGGTCTACTCGCAGCGCAATCGCTCTGCCGCTGTTCGCATTCCGATCACCGGCTCCAACCCGAAGGCAAAGCGCATCGAGTTCCGCGCCCCGGCCCGTCGGGCAACCCGTACCTTGGCTTCGCTGCCATGATGATGGCCGGACTGGACGGCGTGAAGAACCGCATCGAGCCGCACGCTCCGGTCGACAAGGATCTCTACGAGCTCCCGCCGGAGGAAGCTGCCGACATCCCGCAGGCTCCGACCTCTCTCGAGGCCGCACTCGAGGCCCTGCGCAATGACCACGAGTTCCTGCTCGAGGGCGATGTCTTCACCGAGGACCTCATCCAGACCTACATCGACTACAAGTACGAAAACGAGATCGAACCGGTTCGCCTGCGCCCGACTCCGCAGGAATACGAAATGTACTACGACTGCTAAAGTTTTCGCTTCACGACGGCCACAGCAAGCACCCCCCCATTGCTCCTCATGGCCGCCCAACGAGCTTGTTAGATGCCGCCTGACCACAGTTAATGTGGTCAGGCGGTTTTTCATTGCGGTCATGCTGGCTGCGGGCGCCTGGGCCCGCATACGCGCGCGTATGTGAGCACGAATTTGTGCGCGGTTCCGGGCCACTCCCCTGAACAGGGTCATACACCACCACAAAAGGGCCGCGACCCCTGCACGAGTAGAGTTGCACACTCTCCGCCCCAGTCTTATCGATGCAATATTCACTTGTCGATGCGCTATAGCGTGGCCATAAGTGAACAGCGCATCGACAAGTGACAGGGTGGGGAGGATACCGTGCGCATAAGTGCCGGACAGCCGTCGATAAGTGACGAAAAATCGTCGATAAGTGAAGGAAAATCATCGATAAGTGCCAGGAAATTGGCCATACGTGCGAGGGTGTCGCTAGGGACAACACGAGGGACGGATGCGAGGGACACCGCAAGGGGGGCGGACACCAAGAGCGGATGGGGCATGCTGCGAAGGTAGGATGCCAGGCAATCACGCCCGTTGAACCAGAAATGTGTCGCAACTTAATGACATGTGACAAAGTTCATAAACATTGATGCGTGGGAGGATAATTCACTCATCTGTAATCGTTCTCAAAAAGTATCAATTGTGCATGTCGAAGTAGTTATTACGGGCAACTTATTGACGGAAATTGGGCTCTGCCGCTGTGACCGTCGTAAAGCGGGAATGTCGTGCTGAAAACTGCGTAAATGCCCCTACGCTGTGGTTTTTCCGTATGGTGGTACGAAATGCCCCCTCGGAAATGGCAACTCGAGAGCCCACGCCGAGGCATTTTGATTGATTCTGGAGAGCATGCATCTGGAATTTCTTAGCTTCGCTCCAGAAGGCTGTCAATTGGATTAAGAACGAGTTCCCACAGCTTGAAGAGGTCCGTATCGTCGAGACCGAAGAAGAGGCCATCCGCGACTTCTCACATCCGTGCCAGTGAAGCACTCATATGCTCTCTTGGCAGGGGCTTTCTCGTCCCCGGAGGATAATCAAAGTCGCCCACTCTATACACGCTCGGGCCACGCCATTTTCTGTAATCAAGCGCGCTGTGTGTTCCAGATCCCCGCGCACTTATGCGCCTTATACTCGGGTGAAAGTGCTACAGAATCGGAAGAGAAATTGGCTAAATTTAAGTCCTTGTCGAAGACGACCATTCCAGACTTAACCATCATCGCAGGTGTCGGCTCCCTCGGTGGGAGTCCGTCTGAAGTAAGTGACGATCTCAGGTTGATTCGATCAGGCCTCCTGTACGCAGACCACATTTCAGTTCTTTCGCTGGGAACTACCCTTTTGCATCAATTCTTGAGGCTCAATGACTTGGACGACACCATGCTCATTGCATTTTTCTTCAACCAAATGTTTGAGGCTGGTGCTCTGTCTGCCGAACAAATGGAACAGTTTGAACGTGTGTTTGACGTGTTGGAGCAAATCGAAAGCCAAAAAGAAAGTGTGAATAGAAAAACTTGGAGGAAGGGGCCCCAATTCGCTGAACAGCGCAAAGTGTGGAATCAACTTCATCCAATTCTTCGTGAAATGACCGAAGGCGTTCGTAGAAACTTCAACGACATGTGGAAGTCCGCGGGTGGCGAAGAAATCGACGCTGCCGAAAAAGCGGGCATCCTGACATTTGATGACGAATGGACGAACGAGCTTTATCAACTGTTCGAGTCTGACAACCTAAAAACCAAAGCGGAATTTCTTGCAAAATCCCTCAACACATCGGGTTCAGCGATCCTTATGGACCCCATGATGCACGATTTATACAAAGCAATGCACAACGAGGGGCATCTAAACATTCCCAAGTTCAGGAAGGACAACATCAGAACCACCAAGCTGGGAACTCAAATGACTATCTCTCTGCCAAACCTGTCGGAGGCACCAGTGCCCGTCATTCTCGACGTGCGAAATCAAATTGAACCTCGCCTTCATCAGTACCGACAAAGCGTGAAGAGTCTGAATACAAAGCTCCACGAAGAGATTTTCAGCGAAAACCTTGATGAAGAAATCGAACAACTGTGGTTCGACGATGTTTTACCGCATGTGCAGGAGCTGGAAATGGCGGTTTACGACAGTAGACTAGGTGCCGTCAAAGATGGAGTCATCGCAGCTTCCAAGGGGGCTGCGGGACTCGCTGCAAATGGTGCGTTGATGTTCACAGTCGCAAACATTGAACAATTGACAAGTTCACCACTCATGCAGGGCGCTAGTCTCCTTGGCAGTGCAGTAGCAGGACTCCCTCTTACCAAGAAGGGGATGGATTCTGGGATAAAGAGCTTCCAGGAACGACAAAACCGGAAGAAGGAAGCCAAAAAAGACGGCCTCTTCTATTTAGCCAATATTAACCGGGTTGGTGCCAATTTAAACTAGGTTGATTCTTGTCCTTCAAGTTAGCCATCGCAAGGGGCTTCGATTCAGTTTGGCGATGAGCGATCTAACGTGGCACAGGCCGCGGAAGACGGCCTTGAGTTCCGTAGCGGGTCGCAGATTAGGCTACGACTGGCTTGGGGCGATGCCCCACCGCGGGGGAGCAAACTTGATGCTACGGGGTAGGTTCCTGGAGGGGCTGCGCAGGTAGAGGTCAGAGAGTTTACTGCCCCCTGCGCCCACCCTCGCCAACCCCCACGCCTCCTAAACTTGTCTCCCATGACCACTAACTCTTTCCCTCCCGCGACACTCACCGCACTAGCCAAGGCCATTGGACACACTGAGCACGGACTCACGGGTAGTGAAATCGGACATCTACTCCAACAGCTCAACATGTTCGACCCCGGTGAAATCACGAAGTGGAAACGCCTGGAAGCCTCTTTTACCCACTCCCAAAACACCCGAAGAAACGCTGACCGCATAGTCACGTTTCTCACTCATGCTTTCGACCCCGCCCGCTACGTGAGTGACCCGGAACTGTTCGACACGCGACGCAGACTCGTTCGCCCCGTACTCGTGCTCCACGGCCTCAAAGTAGGCGCCTCTGGCAAGGTTGTGCGGACCAAGGGCGCGTCGTCGCTGTCGGACGTACAGCGGCTAACT
Organism: Corynebacterium sp. HMSC14H10; assembly: GCF_001807105.1. Lineage (NCBI taxonomy): Bacteria > Bacillati > Actinomycetota > Actinomycetes > Mycobacteriales > Corynebacteriaceae > Corynebacterium > Corynebacterium sp. HMSC14H10. Next base: position 58,437 of record NZ_KV787425.1, read on the forward strand.
AATACCGTGCGCGAAGAACTCACCCGTCGCGGCACCCACGAAAAAGTCCTCGCCCACTGCGAGGAGGAGATTCTTCGCCACGGATTTCTACACGCGATCCTGGAAGCGTCAAAGTCCGTCTTCCAGCGACTACGGGACATGGTGGGACTCGACTGTGACGGTGCCGAACTGGCCGAGAAGGCATTGTCCGTCAAGAGCGGGGTGCTCGCCATCAATGGCCTCAGCAACCCCACCGAGCGCAACGAGCAGACAGGGCTATGCACCCTCGTCACCGCGATAGGTGGCCTGTACCGCAACCCTGCCGCCCACCAACCGAGGCTCAACCGAACCGTCACCGAAACGGAATTGTACGAGGCGCTTTCGCTGCTGTCGTATGTTCACCGACGACTCGACGACGCTGTTCCACGGGACTGACGGGAGGCTTGGATGGTGGTGGCGTGGGAATTGGCGACAAGGTTTCTTGGGAAATGCTGACCTGCGGATTTACGTTCGTTCAGGTCAGGGAGTTGTTCAGATGTGCCCGCGCCCAGTAAAACTCGCTTGACGACGCCCACACCACTACCCCACCTAACCGTATTGCGGTAGCGGTGTTTTTAGCTGGGACACGCTGTTTTTGGTCGGCACATTTAGTAGAGCTAGCACCAATGCGAACTAAACGGATTGGGGCTACCCTTGATTGTTATGAACAACAAGTCACTGACCCGTTCCACCAATAACAAAATGGTTGCCGGTGTGCTCGGTGGGTTCGCTGAGTATTTCAACTGGGATGCGACTTTGCTGCGCGTTATATTTGTCGCGTCTTTCCTGATGCCTGGTCCGCAGTTTCTTCTCTATCTCGCAGCATGGATCATCATGCCGAAGGAAACTTACGTATAAGCGCGATCTACCGAAATATACTTAAATAGCCATACCTTGGAGTATTTATCTAATGAGCGACGCCGCTCCCGAAAAATCCACCAAGAAGATTTACCGCTCGCGTAATGACCGCCTCCTCGGTGGCGTCCTCGCAGGAATCGCGGAAAGCCAAGGCTGGGATATCACTTTCACACGAATGGTCTACATCATCCTTCCCTGCGTTGGATCGATGCTTGGCTGGAAGATTGGCGCTGGGTTCCTAGCTCTTTACCTCTTGGCCTGGTTCGTCCTGCCAGATGGCGAGTACACGCTTGACGACGATGCCCGCGGCTCCAACCACGCAGAGAAAGAAAATAAGCAATAAACGTCAAGCTTAATAAGATTGATACCTTTCCGTTACTCGCAACGCCCTCACCAGCACTATTCCAATTTCGCAATCACGCAAATTCGGTAACAAATAGAGCATAGAGTGCACGGATTCGCGCCATTTGACTTGCACAGGCTCCAGAATTACCTAGTGTTCTTTCTGTACGGCTTTGAAGCCACACCATCTTCGAATGTCCGATATTCAAAAGAATTGTCAATTTCTCTTTGAATTTAATTCGGACAAATAGTGGAAGATGTCAATAATTGAATAGGTAACTTAGTTAGCTCTCAAGAAAGTGGTTTTGAAATGCAGAACAAGAAGATGACCCGTATCGCTACCGCAATCGTTGGCTCCGCCGCTCTTCTCGGCGGCCTGGCTGCATGTTCTTCCGATGACGCACAGGATGCTGCTAACAACGCCAAGGATCAGGCGGGCCAGGTAGCAACCGACGCCACTGATAAGGCTGGCGACGCTATGGACGGAGCTAAGGACAAGGCCGGCGAGACTGCTGATGGCGCTAAGGACAAGGCTGGCGAGGCTGCTGATGGCGCTAAGGACAAGGCTAACGAGGCTATGAACGGTCTGGGGCTGGGCGACGCTGCTGGCGAGGATGTGGCAGAGGCTGACCTGCCTGAGTCCATCACCGAGGCAGCTTCTTCCTTCACCTCCCCGTACGATTCTGAGGCTGGCGAGTTCAAGTCCGCTAAGAAGGTCGGCGACGCGGTTGCCGCTGAATACGAGAACGTCACCTTCGTTGAGTCCCCAGAGACTAATGGTGCACAGCCGCTGATCGGTAAGATTCGCGAGACCTGGGTTGCCAACGGTGCACTGGAAAACGAGATTGGTCTGCCGACCGCACCGGAGTCGGAGATTGAAAACGGCTGGGAGCAGCCGTTCACTAAGGACACCATGAAGTGGACCTCTGAGGACGGCCAGAACTACTCCGACTCCTACGAGAACAAGTAGTTCTACACGAACCGAAAGATTTTGAGCGTGCCGGGTGGCACGCTCTTTTTCTTTCCCCCTAGCTAGTTAAATCCCCCTTTCCCCTAGTCAAAAACGCCAGAGGCACCGCGCCGATGTGCGCCAACAATGTTGATATCGACAATCCCCACGGCAGCCATTGATGCAAGGACCGTGGTGGGGCCTACGAACTTAAAACCAGCTTTCTTCAATGCCTTGGCAAGCGCCTTGGACTCCTCGGAGTAGCTGGGCACCTCTTCGATTGAACGTGGCTCGGGAGACTTCTCCGGTTTAAACGACCACATCAACTCGGCTAAGCCTCCGTTTTCACGCAGAGCAATCGTCGCCGCGGCGTTATTGATTACCGCGGTAATCTTCCTGTGATTCCGAATGATTCGTTCATCATTCATCAATCTTTCGACATCTTCGTCATCGAAATCAGCAACCGCATCGGGGTCGAAGTTCGCGAAGGCTTCCTGAAACGCGGGCCGCTTCTTCAGCACTGTCTCCCACGACAACCCCGCCTGAAATACCTCCAGGCTGAGCCGTTCGAATAGTCCTTGCTCATCGCGCACCGGCATCCCCCACTCGGTGTCGTAGTACTCTCTCAGCAGCTCACTGTGAGCAGCCCATGCCGGTCGAGCCAATCCATCCTCACCGATGATGAGCCCATTGTTTTCCGTGTAGTCCGATCCAATTTTCATCAGTCTTTCCAATCCCCCAATTCCGGTTTGACTTAGCTGAGCACCGCAGCTCTTAATTCTTATGCTTGTGTTGACGCCCAACCAGAGCGCCATACACCAGATCCAGCGTCGGCGTTTCCACTTTCGCCTTCTGCCCCATCCGGCGGATTGCGCCAATCTGGGCATCGAGCTCATTGGTAAGTCCCGCGGTGTAGTCGCGCTGCATCGACGAGGTGTTGTCGTACCCTTGATCATCAGTAAAGGCCAAGGTCCGCGACACGATGTCCTCTGGCAGCGCAACGCCGCAGGCTCGACCGACTGCCTCGGTTTCTTCAAACATCCGCGTCAAGCTGTCGCGCATTTCCGAACGCAAGTAACCAATCGGACTATCAGCCAGGGCACCTAGGGCACCGAGGTTAGCCACGAACATCGCTTTTGCCCAGATATCGACCCAGATATCCGGGAGCTGTTCGCCACCGAGCCCAGCCATGTGCAATGCCTCGATAACTGCCCCGACCAGGTCATTAGTGGAGTCATCGAATGTGCCGATGTTCAGGCTCATCGGTCCTGGTCGGAAGGTGACTTCTGCCGGGCCAGTGTGGATAAAGAAACCGCGGATAACACCCGGGAACACCTTGTCCTCACCGAACCGCCCCGCTGCCAAATAAGGGATTTCCACCGAGTTATGGGTGGTCACCACTGCTGCACCAGCCGGAACTTGCGGGAAAGGATCGTTGCCCGGCAGCGCCTTGGTTGCCGCAATCACAACATCGACGTCGACGCCATCGGCAGTGAGTTCACCCCAATTGTCGGCTGCTTTGACGGGGATAATGCTGCGTTCCCCGTGCTCGTCGATAAGCGTGAGCCCCACCTCACGAAGACGTGTCAGAGTCTCGCCGCGGGCGAGAAAGACGACATCATAACCCGCTTGCACGAGGCGACCGCCAAACCAGCCGCCGACAGCTCCTACACCTAAAACTCCAATCCTCATAGCTGCCACCTTACGGCTTCCGCACTGAGCGCGAAATAGGTTGCATGCGGTTGTCCACAGGCAATCCAGGCTATCCCCAAATGTGAAATTTGAGCTTGATTTACTACCTTGTCAAAACTATGTAAAGCGGAGTAGGGTCGAAGTTAATAGATATCAACCCAGGGTTGTTACTCTTTTGAGGCAAGACCTGAGGCCCACAGTTTGTGGTGCCTCGGGTCTTTTTGCGTTTAACGGCCCTGCTTACTGTGAAGGAAGGTCACGATGGGGTCGTCAAAAGATTCCAGCGCGAGGGCAATAGTTGAAAACCTCGGTGGACCCGGAAACATCACAAGCATGACGCACTGTGCGACGCGTCTGCGTTTTGAACTCGGTGATGTCTCCAAGATCAACGAGGACAAGATTGACAAGGTGCCGGGCGTACTCGGTGTCGTTCACCAGGGCGATAACCGCTACCAGGTCATCTGTGGCGGTGGCGTCGAATCGATGTACACGGCAATTAAGCATCTACCGGAAATGAAGGGTGCCGGCGCAGTCGCCACTAAGTCCGACGCAGACGTTAAGGCAGAAGCTCGCTCGAAGGCACGCGGCAAGTACTCCTGGCTGGACAATTTCTTCGAGTACCTCTCGGATTCCTTCCGCCCAATCCTGGGCGTGCTGTTGGGCGCATCGCTGATTATCGCGATTGCGGCTGTACTCGACGGCCTGAACATCGTCGACTTCCGCGCTGAGGATAAGTCCGCCACCTGGATTTTCGTCGATGCCATGTGGCGCAGCGTCTTCTACTTCCTGCCAATCATGGTCGCCTACAACGCAGCGAAGAAGCTGCGGGTAGATCCATGGCTGGGCGCAGCCATCATGGCTGCCCTAATGACGCCGGAGTTTATGAGTCTGCAGGATACCGATCGCTTCTCGGACACCATCAAGACAGTCAACGAGGAACTCGGTACCGAAACTTTCACCGCCAACATCTTCGGCCTGCCAATGCAGCTCAATGACTACGGCGGACAGGTCTTTGTACCGCTGATCATGGTCGCCATTCTGGCAGTGGTCTACCACGGGTTGAAGAAAATCTTCCCGGAGAATGTCCAGATGGTCTTCGTACCGTTTATCTCCATGCTGATCATGATTCCGCTGACGGCTTTCCTCATTGGCCCGCTGGGTATCTGGCTGGGTAACGGAATTGGCTCCGGCCTTGCATGGATGAACTCGAACGCACCGTTTGTGTTCGCAATTCTCATCCCGATGCTCTACCCGTTCCTGGTACCTCTGGGTCTGCACTGGCCGCTGAATGCCTTGATGCTGGTCAATATCCAGACTCTCGGCTACGACTTCATCCAAGGCCCGATGGGTGCCTGGAACTTCGCCTGCTTCGGTGCAACTGCCGGTGTGCTGGTTCTTTCCATGCGCGACCGCGACACACAGATGCGCCAGACGGCAACCGGTGCACTCGCCGCAGGTCTCTTCGGTGGTATCTCCGAGCCGTCCCTCTACGGTATTCACCTGCGCTTCAAGCGGATTTACCCGCGCATGCTGCTCGGCTGTTTCGCCGGCGGTCTGACTATCGCCATCCTGTCGGCTCCGTTCGGTGGTGTGACAACCAACGCCTTCGTCTTCACCTCCCTCATCACCACTGTCGTGTTCAAACCGATGTGGGTCTACCTGATTTCCGTCGCCGTGGCATTCTTCGTCGCCATGTTCGCCATCATTCTCACCGACTACCGCACGCCGGAAGAGAAGGCTGAGGCCGAGGCCGCACGCGCCGCAGAGCTTGACGACGAACCCAGCGACGCCACCCCACACGCTGCCACCAGTGGCTCCGATTCGGCTCCAGCTGAGGCTTCCGGTGACGCTGGTACCAACGCCGAGGCTGCCGCACCGGCTGCTGCGGCAGCTGGCGCCGGTGGTGTCGCAACTGCCGTTGATACCAAGCCTGTACAGGTGCAGGCCCCGGTTGCCGGTGAGGTTGTCAGCCTTGCTGAGGCCGGCGACGCGGTCTTTGCCTCCGGTGCTCTCGGTGACGGTGTCGGTATCAAGCCGACCAGTTCTACCGTGGTCGCACCCGTATCGGGCACGTTGATGACTGTGGCAAAGACCGGTCACGCCTTCGGTATTAAGACCGATGACGGTGTAGAGGTACTCGTCCACGTCGGTATCGACACGGTCAAGATGGCCGGTGAAGGCTTCGATGTCCAGGTTTCCAAGAAGCAGCACGTCGAGGCCGGCGATGTTCTTGCCGAAGTCGATTTCGACAAGGTCAAGGAAGCTGGCTACCCAACCACGACACTGATGACCATCACCAATACCAAGAAGCTGACCAAGGTTTCCCCGGTCACCGGCATCTCCGTCCAAGCCGGCGACATGGTCATCGAAGTTCAGCCATAATTGATTTCTAGAAGGCATACCGGCCTGAAATCCCTCAACTTATGGAGGAGTTCACGGTTACCGACATGGAAATCCTGAGAGTATTCAATAACAACGTGGTCCTGGCCAAGGACGCGACCGGCGAGAAAATCATCACCGGCCGCGGCATTGGCTTCAAGGCCCGCCCGGGGCAGCCGGTTGATTCGAGCAAAGTTGTTCGCATCTTTGTCCCAGCGGAAGGCCGTGATCCGGACCATATTGCCACGATGCTCACAGAAATTCCGCTGGCTCACATGACTCTTGTGACCGATGCGGTAACCGCAGCCGGCCTGCCGGAATCGATGACGAAGAACGCTTCCCTCCTTGTGGCGTTAGCCGATCACATTGGTTTCGCCATCATGAGGGCAGCTAACGGGCAGCGAGCAGATTACCCGCTGCTCGCGGAAGTCAGCCAACTTTATAGTGAAGAATACGCGCAGGCGCAGGCGATTTTGTCGCATATCAATCGCGCTCTCAATGACCGTCGTATAGCGCCATTACCCCGCTCAGAAGCGGTGGCGATTACGTTACACCTAGTCAATGCTGGTTTTTCTACGGGTGATTTGAGCTTCACCTACACCATGACGGGCGTCCTGCAGCAGCTGCTCACAATCATTGAAAGTGATTTTGGCATCACGCTGGAGCCAGAGACTGTCAATGTGGGGCGCTTCATCACACACCTGCGCTACCTGTTCGTCCGGATTGCCAAGCATGAGCAGTTGAAAGATCACTCCTCCGCTATTGGCCAGGCCATCCGTGACTCCGCCCCAGAGGCGTTTCGCTGCGCACAGCGTATCTCCGCAGTCATTGAACTGCGTCTGGGGTCGGGGTTGACGGAAGACGAAGTTTCCTACCTCACCCTGCACATTGCACGCATTGTGCAGGCAGCGGCTGTATCTCCCACCGCCTCCAGGGTTTCCCGGAGCGTGCGCGACGTTGATGCTAAGCAAGCACCAGCGGTGGGGTGTACAGGCACTGTGCCTGAGTCAGAAAATTTCACATATTCGACCCGAAAGGATTCAACCATGATTACTCGTACCGCTACCATCGGTTCCTCCGTAGGCCTGCACGCTCGCCCGGCTTCCCTGTTCACTCAGGCTGCTGCTGAGTACGACTACGACATCGTCATTTCCCTTGACGACGAAGAGGCCGATGCCGCCTCGATCCTGGAGGTCATGACCCTCGGCGCTAAGCACGGCGACGAAGTCACGCTGAGCTGCGAGGACGACTCCGCAGCTGCAGCTCTGGACGAGCTTGCAGCCATGCTCGAGCGCGACCTTGATGCCGAGTAAGCCCAGCTAGAACGCTCCTGGATAACACCACGGCACACCACGACCGACGAGTATCCCCGCAGAGGTCCCGAAAAGGAGATCGGAAGCAATGAACGAGCAGCACACTGTCATCTATGGCATCGGTGTCTCGACCGGTACGGCCAGCGCTGAAGTAGTAAAGGTACTCCCCGCCCCGGGAGTTGATACTCAAGAGCCGTCGTCGACCGATCCCGTCGCCGATGGTGAGCGCGTCCGCGCGGCGATGGCCAACGTCGCAGAGTCGCTGAAGAAGCAGGCTGAGCACTCCAGCCCGCAGGCACGTCCGATTCTGGAGGCCACTGCGCAACTGGCTTCCGATAGGGCGCTCGCCAAGGCCGTGGTGAAGAAACTCAAGGCGGGTTCCGGCGTCACCCAGGCCGTTCACGATGCCGTTGAGGACTACGCGCAGCTCCTAACCAGTCTCGGTGGCTACATGGCTGAACGTGTCACCGACCTCTACGATGTTCGCGACCGCACAATTTGCGAGCTGCGTGGCCTGCCAAAACCGGGCGTCCCGGATGTCTCCACCCCAACTATTCTGCTTGCCGACGATCTCGCGCCCGCCGAAACCGTGGGTCTTGACCCCGAGTTGGTCGTAGGCATTGCCACCGCTGGTGGCGGGCCGACCAGTCACACGGCTATCCTCGCAGCACAGCTGGGCATTCCAGCCGTCGTTAAGGCGAAGGGCGTCATGGAACTCGAGGCCGGAACCTTCGTCGCCATTGACGGCGGCGCCGGTGAGGTGATTGCGAATCCGACCGCCGATGAGGTCGCCGCGTTGGAAGAGCGCGCTCGACGCCGGGAAGCAGCCCTAGCGCAGTCTGTGGGCGCAGGCAAGACCGCTGATGGTTACCCGGTGAATCTGCTGGCCAACATTGGTACCGCGGAAGATGGTGAGTCTGCGGCAGCGCAGGATAATGAGGGCACCGGCCTGTTCCGTACTGAGTTCCTTTTCCTCGACCGCGACAAGGCTCCGAGTTTGGAAGAACAAACGGAAACCTACACTCGTGTGCTGAAGGCATTCGGTGAGCGACGCGTGGTTGTGCGCACGCTGGATGCGGGTGCGGATAAGCCGCTGAGCTTTGCCGACCTAGGCGAGGAAGAAAACCCGGCGCTGGGTCGCCGCGGACTGCGCCTGTCGCAGGCTCGGGAAGATTTGCTGGATACGCAGCTGGATGCACTCGCCGCTGCGTTTGACGCCACCGGGCGCAAGGCTGACCTACGGGTTATGGCTCCGATGATCGCAACGGTCGAAGAAACAAAGTGGTTTGCGGACAAAGCGCGTGAGCGTGGCCTGCCGAAGGTCGGCATCATGATTGAGGTCCCCGCAGCAGCGATTCGTGCGAAGCAGCTGCTGTCCATTGTGGACTTTGCCTCCATTGGTACTAACGACTTGTCGCAGTACACTATGGCGGCCGACCGTATGCAGGGGGCTCTGGCGGATTTCCTATCTCCATGGCAGCCGGCTGTGCTGCAAATGATTAAGTCCGCATGCAAGGGCGGCAATGCTACCGGCAAGCCCATTAGTGTCTGCGGTGAAGCCGGCGGTGACCCGCTGCTGGCACTGGTCCTGGTGGGCCTCGGCGTGAGCTCGCTGTCCATGGCTTCCAAGAAGGTGCCGGCCGTCCGCGCCGCTCTCCGCCTCCACGACCGCGCTACCTGCCAGCAGATGGCAGCATACGCTGTCGATGCCGAAACTGCGGCCGATGCGAAGGCCGCAGTGACCGCGCTGGTGGATCCGAAGGTGAAGGATCTGCTGTAGAGCGACGGAATTAGCACTAAGCCTGGCGTACACACGCTGTCAGCGTAAACGTGTGCGCCAGGCTCTTTCTCTTATGTTCGCTGCCCCATCACAGGCAGCAAATTTTCTGGGAAATTTCTTGATTTTCCCTCTCTCGAACGCCCCATTAGGATAAATAGAGTGCCTTCGTCGGCACCACCAACGCCGTCGAAGCCCCTTAATAATTCAAATAAAGACGGATCATACAAGCCGCAACTTAATTCACGCATCAGGCTCCACCCAGCCCGTGAAAATTCACAATTTCACATTAAGAGTGTCAGTTTTCGACATCGTGGCCTTTCATCTACATGGGCACACGAACTGCAATTGCGCTGCTGTAACGGGCGTTTGCGCCACCGCAGCACCGGCAACAATGGCATCGCCACAGCAGCTTGCAGCATCGCCCTTGACCTTACGGGCGACACTAATTTAGAAAGAACACAATTCTCATGACCAAGTCGAGCGGAGTGGAGTCCCCGAAGTCTTTCGCTTCCATTATCGTTGTTACAGCTCTCATGCTGTTTTCGATGTTCTTCGGCGCGGGCAACCTCATCTTCCCGCCGAAGCTCGGAGTGGATTCCGGTACCAATTTTGGCCCCTCAATCACCGGCTTCCTGCTCACCGGTGTGGCGTTGCCAGTTCTGGCCATCATCGCCATCGCCATTTCAGGCAACAACCTGCGTGACCTAGCGTTCCGCGCGGGCCGCATCTTTTCCTTGGGCTTCCCGGTAATCGCATACCTTTCCATCGGTGCTTTCTACGCTCTGCCGCGTACCGGTGCCGTGTCGTACGAAACCGGTGTCCAGCCGATTTTCGGCAGTGATTCACTGGCCGTCGCTGCGGCCTTCTACTTTGTTTTCTTCGGTATCGCCTTAGCACTTGCGTGGAATCCGAATGAAATTGTGTCCAAACTGGGCAAGATTCTCACCCCGGCTTTGCTGATTCTCTTGGTTGTATTGGTTGGAATGTCGGCATTCAAATTCGATGCCGCTCCGGCTGCGCCAATTGAGAAGTACTCCTCTACCCCATTTGCCTCCGGCCTGGTCGAGGGCTACCTCACCATGGACTCCATCGCCGGCCTGGCATTCGGCATTATTGTGATTTCCGCCCTGCGCGTCAGCGGTGTCCCAGAAGGCAAGCGCATGGTTCGCGGAACCATGACCGCAGGACTGTTCGCCGGCATTTTGCTCGCCATCATCTACTTGGGTCTGGGCTATGTCGGCCAGGTGCTGCCGAATGCCGCCTCCTTCGATAACGGCTCGGGCATTCTCGCAGAGGCTTCCAAGCTGGCCATGGGCCAGGTCGGACAGATTGTCTTCGGCCTCATCGTTCTGCTCGCATGTATGACCACGGCTGTCGGCCTAATTGCCGCCACCAGTGAGTTCTTCAACCTGCTGCTTCCGGGCATCAGTTACAAGGCCTGGGCCATTATCTTCACGGTCATGTCCTTCGTAATGGCAACACAGGGGCTGTCTCAGGTACTGGCGATTGCCGCGCCGATCATCACCTTTATTTACCCGCCGGCTATCACTCTGATTGCACTGACTCTTCTCGACCCGGTCATTTCCTACTCCTTCAAGCTGCATTACACCTACCGCCTGGGCGTCTGGGTTGCCACCATCTGGTCGGGTATCTCAGTACTCTCCGGTTTGGGTGTCGGTGGTTCTGCTTTGGCGGACTTCCTCAGTCTCGTACCTGGTCAGACCATCGAGTTCGGATGGTTCCTGCCGACTCTGGCAGCGACGGTGATCGGATACGCAATTGACGTCGTCACGCGAAAGCAGCGCGCAAATCGCCCGGCGAGTGTGCTTGCCGACGAGACCGTTGCAGAAGAGGTAGCCGAAAAGGCGTAAAACCACACCCGGTTATTTGCGTTGCATAACGTAAATACCGCACGCTAGAGAAGTAAATTCCATCCGAACAAGGATTGACTATGAGTACCCGAATGCGTTTTACGCAAACGCTCCTTTTCCGCGTTATTGTCGCGATTATTCTGGGCATTGTCTGCAGCTTTTTCTTCCCGGACTGGCTGGCTCGAATTTTTGTCACTTTCAATGGCCTCTTTGGTAACTTCCTGGGCTTCTTTATCCCGGTGCTGATTTTTGCCCTCATCACGCCGGCGATTGCTAGCCTGGGCCGCGGCGCCGGAAAGTGGCTGGGTATTACCACTGCTATCGCCTACGGCTCGACGGTGTTTTCGGGTCTATTGGCCTACGCCGCCACCCAGGGGCTCTACCCTTGGCTGCTCGGCGCTGATCAGGCCGGCACATCGGTGGATATTGATGAGGGCGCGCTGGAGAGCTTCTTCAATGTAGAGATGCCACCACCGTTTGACGTCATGACCGCCCTGCTGCTGGCTTTCACGGTCGGTGTGGCGATGACCACCGTGAAGTCGGACTCGCTCTACCGCGGTGCGACGCAGCTGCGCGACGTGATTATGAAGATCATCTCGGCATTTATCATCCCACTGCTGCCGATTTACATCTTCGGCATGTTCCTGTCTATGGGCATGAACGGCAACCTGACCACGACGCTGTCGATGTTCTTCAAGGTGCTGCTGCTGGCAGTCATCGGCACCGTGCTCCTGTTGGCAATCCAGTTCTCCATCGCTGGCGCCATCGCTGGCCGCAGCCCGTGGACGTCCCTGAAGAACATGCTGCCGGCTTACGCCACCGCACTCGGTACCTCCTCCTCGGCCGCTACCATTCCGGTGACTTACAAGGCCGCGCTGAAGAATGGTGTCTCGGAGAAGGTCGCAGGCTTTACCGTGCCGCTGTGCGCAACCATCCACCTGGCCGGTTCGATGATGAAAATCACGCTGTTCGCATTTGCCGTGATGTTCATGGCGGACAAGCCGCTTTCGCCGGGCATGGCCATCGGCTTCATTCTCACTTTGGGTATCACCATGATCGCGGCTCCGGGCGTTCCAGGTGGCGCAATTATGGCCGCGGTCGGAGTGCTGCAGTCCATGCTGGGCTTCGATCAGGAGCAGGTCGCTTTGATGATTGCCGCCTACATCGCCATCGACTCCTTCGGTACCGCATGTAATGTCACTGGAGACGGTGCAATTGCCATGATTGTTAACCGCTTTGCCAAGGATGATGTCATCGACCGTTCCGAAGAGCTCAGCTTCGACGCTGAAGAGGCCAATTCCGCATCTTCCACAACCGAGGCCTAACTGGCTTCGGTGCATATGTAAAAATTAAAGAAAACATCCACCGGTCAACCCCGTCGCAATCTTTCAAAAGGCCTTCTTATGGGCCGATGCGGCGGGTGTTGGCATACATGTAAGGGGCCCGCCTTGGACTTCATTTCGACTCGCGACCCAGAGCGCACGCCGCACAAGTTCTCAGACATTCTCCTGGGAGGTCTCGCTAACGACGGTGGCCTCTACCTGCCGGTCGAGTACCCACAGGTTGACGATGCCACTTTGACGCGTTGGCGCTCCGTGCTTGTCGACGACGGTTACGCAGCCTTGGCTGCAGAGGTCGTCAGCCTTTTTGTGGACGACATTCCACTGGAGGATTTGCGCGGTATCTGTGCACGGGCGTACACCTACCCGAAGTTCTCCGATCCGGATATTGTGCCGGTGACGAAGCTGGAAGATCAGCTCTACATCGGTCACTTGTCCATGGGCCCCACAGCGGCATTCAAGGATATGGCGATGCAGCTGCTCGGTGAGTTCTTCGAGTATGAGCTGGCTCGTCGTGGCGAGACCCTGAACATCCTCGGCGCCACCTCTGGTGACACGGGTTCCTCGGCCGAGTATGCAATGCGCGGCCGTGAGGGAATCAGCGTGTTCATGCTAACTCCGGCTGGTCGAATGACCGCGTTCCAGCAGGCTCAGATGTTTGGTCTGCAGGATGCCAACATTCACAACGTCGCCCTCGACGGTGTCTTCGACGATTGCCAGGACATCGTTAAGGCCGTCTCCGGTGACTTGGAGTACAAGGCCAGCCGCCACATTGGTGCAGTCAACTCGATTAACTGGGCTCGCCTGATGGCTCAGATCGTGTACTACGTCTCCTCGTGGATTCGTGTCACTGGCGGCAACGGTGCTGAGGCGAACAACGCGCAGAAGGTCAGCTTCAGTGTGCCGACCGGCAACTTCGGTGATATTTGCGCCGGCCATATTGCGCGCCAGATGGGTGTGCCAATTGACCGCCTGATTGTGGCTACCAATGAAAACGATGTCTTGGATGAGTTCTTCCGCACGGGTGCCTACCGCGTGCGCAGCGCTGCGGAGACTCAGGCTACCTCTTCCCCATCGATGGATATCTCCCGCGCGTCTAACTTCGAGCGTTTCATCTTCGATCTGCTGGGGCGCGATGCTGAGCGCACTGCAGACCTCTTTGGTGTCAAGGTCAAGGAGGGCGGCTTCTCTCTTACTGCTGATCCGATCTTCCCGGAGGCTTCTGCCCAGTACGGTTTCCTCTCCGGTCGCTCGACTCACGCTGACCGCGTCGAGACCATCAAGGACTGCTGGGAGCGCCTAGAGGTCATGGTCGATCCGCACACCGCTGACGGCATCCACGTCGCCCGCGGCCTGGTAGACCAGGTATCCACCCCAATTGTCTGCCTGGAGACCGCTCTGCCGGTAAAGTTCTCCGAGACCATCCTGGAGGCCACCGGACGCGAGCCGGACTGCCCGGAGCGTTTCGCGGACATCATGAATGCCCCGCGCCGCGTTACCGAGCTGCCGAATGATGTCGATGTGGTGAAGAAGTTCATCGACGACAACGTGGCTTAAAACCGGGCATAGCCCAACCCCCCCCCCATCCGCGCAGCAGCGATGTGGAATAGTGCCCTCTTTTTTAAGGGCAAACGGCATTATCTTGGGCTATAGGGCTGTTATTACCCCCGTGATTACCTCACAATTGTTCACATGAGTTTCACTCGAGTTAATAGCCGTCCTATGCCCCACGCGCCCGCATCTTCCCCGCAGGAAGGTTCCCAAAAGACAACCACGGTCTCGCGGGCGCTGGCCGACACACTGGCCCAGCACTGCGACCACTGCTTCGGTCTCATCGGCAACGCGAACTCCCACTTCACGTCAGCCCTTACTGAATCGGGATTCGGCTACTCCTCCGTCCGACACGAATCGGCTGCTGTCGGGGCCGCCGATGCATTCCACCGTGCAGGTGGAGGGCTTGCCATCGCGACCGCCACTTGCGGCGCAGGATTTACCAATGCGCTAACCACTCTGGCCGAGGCTCGAGTAGCCCGTATTCCGCTAATTTTTGTCGTCGGCACGCACCCGGAACGCCCACGTCCCTTTGACCTTAATCAGGCGGCGCTCCTCGACGCCCTCGACGTCTGTCATCGCACCGTTACTCCCGAGTCCGCGCTTGACGACGCAAACTTTGCGGTCCAGCACGCACTGAGTTCTCGGCAGCCTGTCGTGCTGCTGCTCCCCTATGACATCCAAGAAGCACCGATTACGGCATCTGCGTCTGAAACACAGTCGACTAATCAGGAGCATCTGCACACCGGCCGACCAGAATGGTTGGAGTCAACTGTCGCGTCGCTGGCCGAGGAACTGCAAACTGCCCGTCGCCCACTCATTATTGCTGGTAGAGGTGTGTTGCTCTCTGGTACCGCAGATCTAGTTCGCCGCATCGGGGACGGTGCGGGGGCACTGTTTATGCACTCAGCGATGGCTCGTCATGTGCTTTCCAGTCCGTGGCAGATTGGCACCGTGGGCGGTTTTGCGCACGCGTGGCAGGTGGAGCTAGCTCGACAGGCCGATGTGGTGCTGTTCCTGGGAGCAAGCTTCAACGCTTTCCAAAACCGTGGCGGCAACATGTTTGCACCGGACGCGAAGATTATCCAGGTTGTCGACGAGCCCCATCCCGCTGCTCAGCCGTCGGTGACACCGCTATTGGCTAAGTTGGAGGAACTTCTGCCCGTACTGGCAGAGCAGCTGGAGAAGTCCCGGGGGGCGTCGTCAAGCACATGGCGTGCGGAGTTGAAGACACTGCCGACGACAGCGGAGGTCGAGTCGCTGACGTGCGCGGATGGCCGGTTGGATCCGCGGGCGTGCCTGCAGTATCTGAATCGTATCCTGCCCAATCAGCGCGCTGTGTGTACTGACGGTGGCCATTTCCTGGGGTGGGTTCCGAAATATCTTGATGTGCCTGGTCCGCAGCAGCAAGTGATTGTGGGCACGGCGATTCAGTCAATTGGTTTGGGCATGGGGTCACTTGTCGGCCTCGCGGCGGCACGCCCCAAGGACTATTGCGTGCTAGTCGCCGGTGACGGTGGCGGCACGATGGGTATTGCGGATTTACCTGCGGCGATTGAGCAGCTGCGGCGTGGTCGTGGCGGTTGCGTGGTGTTCATTAACGATGCTGCCTATGGCGCGGAGCTGCACCAGTTTGGCGATGTCGGGTTGGACACCTCGTCCATGGAGATTGCCGACTACGACTTCGCCGCAGTCGGACGTGCCTATGGCGCTCACGGTTTCAGTGTCGGCGAACCTGAGGACTTTGCCCAACTCGACGCCTACTTCCATGACGTTTCCAACTCCGATGAGGCTTCCGTTGCCGTAATTGATTTCAAGGTCTCACGGCTGGTGGTCGCGGACTTCGTGAAGGAAGTTCTGGCTAAGGCACAAAGGTAGTTTGCCGCAGGCATGATCGGGGCCATCTAGGCCCCGGTGCGACCCCTCTTCAGGCCGGTTGGTTGATGGGGTCTACAATGTGGCGAGTGGTAAAGCAGCGTAACGGTAAAGATCAGATTTCATCAACAGATCAGCCCGCCACAGCGGTGGCAAAGGACCCGCGCGAGCACGTCACTGGCCGCGCGATTGCCGTCTGGCTGGCGGCGCTGATTACCTACATCGTTGCCATCGTCGGCCGCACCTCCATGGGTGTCGCTGGCGTCGAGGCGCTCGATCGCTTCCATATCAACGCCTCCCAACTCGCGCTGTTCACCGCCGTGCAGGTTGGCGTCTACGCCCTGGCGCAGATTCCGACGGGCATCATCATTGACCGCGTCGGCGCCAAGAAAACGATGGTCGTGGGCGCACTGATCATGGCGCTAGGCCAGGTCATCATCGCGTTTACGACATCGTATCCGCTGGCTGTCATCGCTCGTGTGTTCATCGGCGCCGGCGATGCCACCGCATTCCTCGGTGCGATGCGACTGCTTCCCGCGTGGTTCCCACTGCGCGTCACTCCGCTGTTCACGCAGCTCACGGCTGGTCTTGGCCAGCTCGGCCAGTTCATCTCTGCGGTCCCGTTCCTCGCGATTCTGCACGCCGCGGGGTGGGTGCCCGCGTTCTTGTCGCTGAGCACCGCGGGTCTTCTCATCGCTATCGTAGGCATGATCGCGCTTGCCGACGTCCCGGAGAACTCCTCCACAGCCAAGATGTCACTTCGTAAACGCCGCGCCGCCGAGAAGGCCGCGAAAACGGCTGCCGATGGCGGAGCCTCTGCCGCAGCCGATGAGAAACTAACTATCGGCCAGACTCTGAAGATTGTGACCACTCACCCGGTGTGCTGGCAGGGTTTCTTCACTCACTGGACTGGTTTGATGCATCAGTGCATCTTCACATTGCTGTGGGGCATGCCTCTGATGATGCTAGGTATGGGTCTTAAGCCCTCCGAGGCCAGTGTGGTGCTGGTCGTTAACACGCTGTCAGTAATTATCGCCGGGCCGTTGATGGGCATGGTCTCGGCACGCACCGGCCGCGACCGTATCAAGGTTGTTGTCGCAATCGCGTTTATCAACATGGCCGTCTGGCTTGTGTTCCTGGCACCGAGCAACCCACCAGCGTACTGGGCAATTATCGTAGTCAACATCCTAATGGCCGGTCTTGGTGCAATGTCCAACTTCGGCTTTGACTCAGTGCGCGAAGAGGTCGATCGCAAGGTACTCGCCACCGGCACTGGGTTGGCGAATATGGGCGGTTTTGTGGCCACCATGCTCGCTGCACAAGGTGTCGGCTTCCTGCTGGATATTGCAGCTCCCGATGGAAATTACACCTGGGAGACCTTCCGCATTGGCTGGTTGGCTGTCGTCGGTGTGTGGGTGATTGGTTTCGTTGGCCTGCTGGTTGCAAAGCGTGCGGCGGCACGCTTTGTCGCCCAGCAGAGCCGTTTTGAGCTGGAACCTACGGAGTAGGAACTACAGGAAGTCGAGAGACGGAGCGGCTAGAACAGCGAAAGCTGCTCTGGTCCTTCCAGTCCCTCCGAGTCATCCGAGTCCTCCGATCGCCCAGAGGAGTCTGCGCGGCCGCTATCCGCCGTGCGTTCGCTGCCATCGGTCTGAGCACCATGGGAAGCGCGCTCACCGGTGTCAGTTTCGGAGGCTGCGTTCTCCGGGACGTCGTCAAGCGAAGGCGTTGCTGCTACGGCCTCACGCTCATACATTTCCTGCAGCTTCTCGGTCTTGGTAATGCGGACTAGCTCGGCGTAGATGACCAGCTTCATAGAACTATTGACCAGTGGCCCCAGCTGGGAAAACAGGACATCGACGTCGCCGTCAACCGCGAGGCAAGCGCGACGCAGGCTCTCCTCGGAAATAATCCAGCGAGAAGTTTCCGCGCAGGTTTCGCGGTCGCCGATGAAGTCCAACGCGAGGGCAACCTGGTTGCTGGCGACGCCATCCAATGTGGCAGCCAGGCGCTCGTTAGGTGCGGCATCCTTGAACAGGCGGGCAATCTGGACTGCCTCCGCCGTCGGCACCTGACCAGCGGCATACTCAGCGATGAGTTCGGCCATGCGCTGAGCACCGACGTGCTGATCAGTCAGCCAGATGTCGTGCAAGGCATACATGATGGCCATGGCCTGCCAGGAGGCGTGCCCATGGTAGAGAATGCCCAAGATGCCGGCCTGCTCCAGTAGCCAACCGACCATCGCTTCCCCATCGGCGCCATTGCGAGCGCAGAGGTTGTCGACATTCCAAGCCATATGCCCTTCGACGCAGCAGCCATAGAACTTCTGATCTTCCTCCAGCTGCGCGGCCAGTGACACTACTTCACGCGCGGCATACGGGTAGCCGTAGGCAAGGGTGGCATGCGACAAATCATCGACACCCATGGTCACCCACGGAAACTCGCCGTGCCACGGACCGCGACCAACGAGGAAGCCCGCCGCGAGATACGCCCATCGAGTCGAGGCATCAGCGTTGTACCAGTACTGCAGTGCGCGCGGCGTCGGATGCCCGCTGTCAGCGTGAATCAATCCCGCGTTGACCAGCATCTCCACAATCCAGGGCGCCGCGAAAGCACTCGCCCCTATTGAGGCTGCGAAGTCCTGAATCCACAGCAGGCTCGATTCCTCATACATGTGCAACGGGTCCTTCAGGCGCCCGTCGCCGCTGCCCGCAGCATCCATAAACGCCGAAGCAAACGCCACCGCAGCCACCGAAGCTTCGGTCAATTCCTTTGACTCCAGCGTTGCCGGGAAAGACTCCGTCGGATGCGGCTTACGAATCGACCACATGTCGCCCTTGAGCGCCAACGCGACTGCGCCCACCAGGCGGGCAACCACTGTCGATTCGTTGCGTGCTTCCGATTCTTGCTCAAATGTCGGTATCGCCGGTTCTTCTAGCACAGTCAGCAGCAGACGCTCTTCGGCCCAGCGCACCGCGTCGGCACGTAGTTCAGACCACATATAGGAGGGCAAGTACTTCTCGTCGGTTGCCATCCAGCGCAGCTCATTGCGAATATCCACCGGAGCTGTCATCACCAGAGCCCGCACCTTCACCGGATCGCAGAGGAAGCCTGCAATGTGCTCCACCTGGCGAGCCTGCACATTCCGCACCGTTAAATCGCTGGCGTTCAGAGCTCGCGATGTGCCCTCTCCCGGCGCGTTATCCGGCTCCAGCCCCATGCGCTCCATACGGCGACTCAGCACATCCGCTGGCATATTCGCCACCAAGTCGGCGACGCGGAAACTGAGGCTCGGTTCCGCCGGGAACACCTCCGAAATATGTGGTGGCACATGCCACACGCCCGCCGGTTCCTCCCACACGAGCCCCTGGCGCTGGCCACGGCGTAGCACATGCTCAAGCTGCTGCTTGCCGACGCGACGACGCTTGCGGTCAACGCCCTTCGGCGTATCGTGCGCCATCACGTCCGCATCCGATGCCCAATAAGCCACTTCTGTGAGGGTATCCAGCGATGCGGAATCCTCCAGAATATGAACCAATTGGGCCACATCGAGAACATCGGGATCACAAAAAGACAGCGCCGTATGCGCTGAATCCTGTGACATCAGCAATTCCACCGCCTCTTGTCCAGCAGCTGAGGTGTCAGCTGCTGGACACGTGCGGCTCAATAAAAAACGCAGGTCAGTGCCATCTAGGTTGAGAATGAAATCCTCATACCTAGGGCGTACCGAGTAATCGACGTTGCGTTCCATAGCCCACCATTATGCCCGGTCGCCGTGCTAAGACAAAGGCTGCACCCCGCTGCCACATAATGAGCCTCGCAGCGAGGTGCGGCAGACCTCTGCCCGGCCTACTCGTGGTCGGGGTTCTCCTCACCCCAAAACACACGATTGACGACACGGCTGGAGTGACGAGTCAGACGCAAATAGTGCTCAATAAAACCGTTGGAATCCGATGCTTCCCACCCCGCCGCACCTGCGACCTGAGTCAGCTGACGCCCCGGCTGTGGCAGCTGATCCGTGCGTTTACCACGCGTGAGCACCAGCGCATTGCGAGCATTCGTCGCCATCAGCCAGGCATCCCGAAGTGCGTCGGTATCCTCCTCATCTAGAATTCTGCGGTCTTTCAGCACTTCCAGACACTCCAGTGTCGACGTGTTGTGCAACTCCGGCACTTCGTGGGCATGCAGCATGATTAGCAGCTGCACAGTCCATTCAATATCGGTCAGTGCACCGGAACCGAGTTTGGTGTGGGTACGCCGATCAGCTCCGCGAGGCAGCCGCTCGGAATCAACACGCGCCTTCATACGACGGACATCGCGGACCATCTTGGCATCAGCTCCGCCCTGTGGGTACCTCAGCGGATCGATGGCCTTAAGGAAGCGGGTGCCCAGGTCTTTGTCGCCGGCAATCCAGGTAGCCCGTAGCAGTGCCTGAATCTCCCAGGTTTCACCCCAGCGCTCGTAGTAGGTCACATAGGAATCCAGGGTCCTGACAATCGGGCCCGAGCGTCCTTCTGGGCGCAGGTCCACGTCGACCTCCAATGGCGGGTCCTGGCTTGGCTTTGCCAGCCGACGACGCAACGAGTCACAAATCCTGGTTGCCCACTTGACCGCCTCGGAATCGTCGACAAGCGGCGCTCCATCGGCGTCCTTGCGGGGTTCACAGATGAACATCACGTCGGCATCGGAGCCGTACCCCAGTTCAGCACCGCCGAGTCGCCCCATACCAATCACGGAGATAACGCCCGGGACCTCCGAGTCAGGATGCTCCAGCGACCATGCACGGATTTCGGCGGCGAGGGCAGCTTCGAGTACGTTGTCCCACACCATCGACAGAGAGTGACAGACCTCTTGCACATCCATCAGTCCGAAGAGATCTGCGGAGGCAATGCGCGCGAGCTCTGCACGGCGCAACGCACGTGCCACACCAATGGCCTTAGCTGGACTGTTGTGACGAGCAGCCGCTGCGACCAGCGCACGCCCGACTGCATCGGAGTCGGTATTCAGTAGCTTCGGCCCGGACGCGCCGTCGCCGAACCGTTTAATTACGTCCGGCGCACTCATAATCAGATCAGACGCGTACGGCGAAGAACCGAGCACCCGCATCAACCGCTGGCCGACGACGCCCTCATCGCGCAGCGTACGCAGGAACCACGTTTCGTCGTGGAGCTTCTCAGAGAGCTTGCGATAATTGAGCAGACCCGCGTCGGGGTCTGGCGTCGACGATAGCCACTCCATCAGCGTCGGTAGCAGCATCGCCTGAATACGCGACTTGCGCGAGGTGCCCGCCGCCAGCGCAGAAAGATGCTCGTAGGCGCGATCCGGGTACTGATAGCCCAGCGCGGCCAGCTGGCGCTTTGCCGCATCGGCCGATAGCTGCAGGGTTCCAATGTCCTGCTCCACCACGGAGTTCAGCAGTGGACGGTAGAAAAGCTTGTTGTGCAGGGAGCGGATCTGTGAGCTGGCCAGTCGAACCTGCTTGGCCAGCGGTTTGCTGGCATCGGTGCCGCCCTCACCGACGATGCCAGAGGCGCGACCGAGCCACTGAAGAGCTTCGGTGTCGTCGTCGGCAGGCAACAAATGCGTCCGCCGCATCTTTTGCAGCTGCAGGCGGTGCTCCAGCAGACGGACGAACTCGTAGGCGTTAATCAGCGCGGCACCGTCTTCGCGACCGATATAGCCAGCCTCGACAAGTGCGTCGAGTGCCATCACAGTTGGCAGCACGCGGAGGCTATCGTCATAGCGACCATGGACCAGCTGCAGCAGCTGCACCGCGAACTCGACATCACGCAGACCACCGCGACCGAGCTTGAGCTCTCGGTAGCGAAGCTCTTCGGGGACGTTTTGGACCACACGGGCGCGCATGCGTTGAACATCATCGACGAAGGATTCCCGCTGAGAGGCGGTCCACACCATCGGAGCTAGAGCATCGATGTATTCGCGGCCCAGCTCGATATCGCCTGTCATCGGCCGCGCCTTCAGTAACGCCTGGAACTCCCAGGTTTCGGCCCAACGCTTGTAGTAGGCGACGTGGGAATCCACGGTGCGTACGAGTGCACCCGACTTACCCTCCGGTCGGAGATTCGCGTCGACCTCAAAGAAGCAGTGGCAAGAAATCCGGATAAATTCGCTGGCCAAACGGGTGGCTCGGGCATCCGCCGGCTCTGCGACGAATATGACATCCACATCGGAGATGTAGTTCAGCTCTTCCGCACCGCACTTGCCCATGGCGATTACGGCCAGGCGTGTTGAGACCGGCGACGAAGGAAAGACCTGTTGCACCGCGACAGAGAGTGCAGCCGTCAACGCCGCATCAGCCAGATCACTGAGTGCCTCCGAGACCTGACGGAATGGGACTTGTGGCTGTCCCGGACGGCGAGGACCCCGTGGATACGTGCCAGCCAAGTCGTAGCACGCAATACGCATGATCAAGTCGCGGTAGGCGCACTGCATCGCAACTTCGGCCTCACGGCCGGTTAGCTTCGCACGGTACAAACCGGGGCCTTCAAGCGTGGCGGGCGCAACGACGGGGTTGCGATACTCGGGATCCTCCTGCTTTTCCAGACTGGCCTCATCAGTGAGTTCGATGACCTCGGGCACAGCCCCGACGCTGGAGAGCATCTCGCGGAACATGTCTGCCTCAGTTGGAAACTCAGCTTGGAGCAGAACCCACTTTTCTGGGTGTGCAACCAGGTGATCGCCCAGTGCACTCGAGCCGCCGAGCAGCGCAAACATACGCGTACGTAGCGGCACCTGCTCGCGCATGGCTTCATCGAGACCGGACCAGGTGGCCCAGTTCTCCAGCTTTCCCTGCTGCTCCAGCTCGTCGAGAGCGCCTTTCAGCCGCACTAGCGCCATAAGCGCCAGCTTGGGGTCGCTGGCTCCGGCAAGACCCCACAACAGATGTAGGGACTCCTCGTTGTACCACCCCAAATCTTCCAGGTCAGCCCGCGTCCGATCGTCGTTACGCAAGCCCAGCGCTGCGGGCCGCGGCACTGATTGGCGAGATGTGCGAGGTCGATTCATCACCATTGAAACTGGTCACCCAAAAAACAAATTAAAGACGAAAAAGGAAGGGGGCGGTACGGGGAAACTAGTAATCCAGAGTTGTGCGCAGCTCCCACTGCGTCACCTGACGCTGGAACTCGCGCCACTCGCGCCACTTATTGAGCAGGAAGAACTCGTAGACATGGTCACCGAGAGCATCGGCCACCAGATCGGAGCGTTCCATCTCCTGCAGCGCCACCTCCAGGGATGTCGGCAAATCGCGGTAGCCCATCGCACGTCGTTCCCGCTTGGTCAACTCGGAGATGTTGTCCTCTGCCTGCTCCGGAAGCTGGTAACCCTCCTTAATTCCCTTCAAACCGGCGGCCAAAATCACCGAGTAAGCAAGATACGGGTTACAGGCCGAGTCCAAGGAACGAATTTCCACCCGGCGCGAATGTGCCTTACCCGGTGAGTACATGGGCACACGCACGAGAGCCGAGCGGTTGGCCATGCCCCATGTCGCGGACGTCGGAGCCTCATCGCCAAATGCCGTGCGCTTGTAGGAGTTGACCCACTGATTGGTCACAGCGGAAATTTCGCTGGCGTGAGTCAGAATGCCGGCAATGAAACCCTTTGCGGTGTCGGAGAGCTGGTTTTCATCATCCGGGTCGTGGAATGCATTAGTGTCCCCTTCAAAGAGGGAAATATGAGTGTGCATGCCATTGCCCGGCAAATCCTGGAAAGGTTTCGGCATGAATGTCGCCTGCACACCGTTTTTCATTGCGATCTGCTTAATGATGTAGCGGAAAGACATCACGTTATCCGCCATAGTCAGCGGATCGGCGTAGCGCAGATCGATTTCCTGCTGACCCGGCGCATTTTCGTGATGGGAGAACTCCACAGGGATTCCCATGTCTTCCAACACCGTGATCGCTTCTTGGCGAAAGCGGGGTGCGCGGTCGTAGACCGCCTGGTCAAAGTAACCGCCATTGTCCGTTGGCACCGGCGGCTTTCCATCAGTAGCCAGGCTCTCTACTAGGAAAAACTCAATCTCCGGGTGGATGAACGCGTGGAAGCCCTCGTCGGCAAGCGCCTTAATTTGGCGGCGCAGCACCTGGCGTGGATCTGCCCACGACGGCTGACCGTCGGGCATGACGATGTCGCAGAACATGCGCGCGGACGTGATTGTGTCTTCTTTATGCAGACGCGGCATGACCTGGAACGTCGAAGGATCCGGTTGCGCGATAGTGTCAGCCTCGGAGACGCGGGAAAAGCCCTCCACCGCGGAGCCATCGAAACCAATGCCCTCTTCAAAGGAGCCCTCGAGCTCAGCCGGTGCGACGGCAACGGACTTCAGATACCCCAAAATGTCGGTAAACCACAGACGGATATAACGGATATCTTGCTCTTCGATTGCGCGGAGGACGAATTCCTGCTGACTGTTCATACTTTCCAACGTTACCCAGGTGCCCGGATTCGCGGTACACATTTTGACCATCCGGCGTGGCTAGCCAACTGCCGCACCCGTGCCATAACCGCTGCCCTCGTGGCCTCGAATTGCGGGTGACTATGGCATGCTCTATTGACATGAGCGGAAAAAAGATTCGTCTGAATAATCTGGCCGAATGGAAGGCTGAGTCTCGCCCCTGGGCAATGTTGACTTGCTACGACTACTCCACCGCGCGCGCTTTTTCCGCCGCCGGTGTCGAGCTACTGTTGGTCGGCGACTCTGCAGCAAACGTTGTCTACGGCTACGACACCACCACCGAGATCTCGCTGGAAGAAATGATCCCGCTTGCGCGCGGTGTCGTCCGGGGCGCTGGCAACGCACTTGTTGTTGCCGATCTACCCTTCGGCACTTACGAGGCCTCCGATGAGCAGGCCGTGCTGTCCGCCGCGAAGATGATGCGCGAAACCGGCGCACACATGATCAAGATCGAAGGTGGCGTGCGTATCGCTCCGCGCATCCGTGCGCTGGTCAACGCCGGCATTCCGGTCATGGCGCACATCGGTTTCACCCCGCAGTCCGTCAACGCGCTGTCCGGATTCAAGGTACAGGGGCGCGGTGCGGGGGCGGAACAGCTGCGTGCCGACGCCCATGCGGTAGCCGATGCTGGTGCCGCGGCCGTGGTCCTGGAGATGGTGCCTGCGAATCTGGCCACCGAGATTACCCGCGAGCTATCCATCCCGACCTGTGGCATTGGCGCTGGTAATCAGTGCGATGGCCAGGTTCTCGTCTGGCAGGATGCCTTTGCAGTTCCGGCCGATGGCCGCAGGCCGTCGTTTAGCTCGGTGTTCGAAGAGGTCGGTGAGATGCTGACCAAGGGAGCGAAGCAGTATGTCGACCAGGTGCACTCCCGCGAGTTCCCTACTGAGGCGCAGAACTTCTCGGGTTAGCTCTTCGATTCAGGGGTAGAATTAGTGGTTATGGCATCTAAGTCTGGTTCTAAGTCCAAAACTCCAACTGCGGCGTTGGAGGTGGAATCTAAGTTCTCAGCTACCCCAGAAGTGGTAGCCCCATCGTTCGATTTCGTTCCACAGGTTGGCTCCACCACCACTGAGGTGCGAAATCTCTCCGCGATTTACCTGGACACGGCGGACCTGCGTCTGACCCGGTCCAAGCACACTCTGCGTCGCCGAACGGGCGGCCCCGATGAGGGGTGGCATCTGAAGGCGCCGGGTACCGGCGGTCGCCTCGAATATGGCGTCGGCCTGGAAGAGGGCTCTGTTAACGGTGAAGGCCGCGATGCTGACTACATCGTGCCTACCGAGTTGCTTGCTCCCGTGCGCGCAATTGTGCGCAATCACCCGCTGCAACCAATCGCGCAGGTAGACAATGAGCGCCACGTCACCACGGTGTTTGCCCTCGATGGCACGCCCATGGCGGAGTTTGCGGATGATCACGTCACGGCGACTTCCTTCCTCGATGGCGGCGAAACCACTACCTGGCGTGAGTGGGAGATTGAGCTGCTCGGGGATTGGGCAAATCACCCGGACGGTAAGGCCGTAATGGCAGCGATGTCCAAGGTCGCTGAGGTGGCTGGCGCCGTGCCGTCGGAAAGCCCTTCGAAGTTGGCGACGGCGTTGGGTGACTCCATCGACTCCGCTCCCCTGCCGCCGGTTCCAGCGAAGCTGCCGAAGGGCACTCCGGGGCGCACTGTGGTCGATGCGCTGGCCGCTAACGTGGCCAAGATGGTCGAGTACGACCCGAAGGTACGCCGCGATGAGTTTGACTCGGTGCATCAGATGCGCGTCGCCACTCGTGAGCTACGCAGTCACATGCAGACCTTCCACGGCATTGTTGTGGGCGATAAGGTCGCTGAGCTGGAAAGCAACCTCAAGCAGCTGGCGGGTGTTCTCGGCGTGGCTCGTGACGCTGAGGTCGTCGCTATGCGCTGGGAAGAGCTGCTGGCCAATCGCGAAAGCGCCGCTTTGGGCGAGGAGCTGCGCGCGAACCTTGTCGAGGATGTCCAGAAGGACTACGAGCGCGCCCATCACCGCGTTATTCTCGCGCTGAATTCCGGCGAGTACCTGCAACTTCTCGACGATCTCGATGAGTTCCTCGCCAATCCGCCAATTGCCGCAAATGCGGACGAGGCCGAGGCTGGGGAAAAGAAGTCTAAGAAGAAGGATGATTCGCTTGTCGACGGAGCGGAGAACGCAGACTCCGAGGATACGTCGGCAGCTGGTTCCGAGGTCGCGGCTGAGGCTGATACTGCAGCCGCCGATGCAGCAGCTTCCACAACCTCAGACAAGGCCGCACCGGAGAAGGTAGCGGCCCCGAAGGAACTCGACACCACTGCGGTGCTGCTCGATCACCTGCGCAGCGCGTTTTCGAAGTTCCGTCGTCGCCACAACCTGGTACTCGATGGCCGAGAGGATGCTGACCTTCCAGAGGCAGATTTGGACGAGCGTTACCACGATGTCCGCAAGGCTGCGAAGAAGCTCCGCTACAGCACGGAAGCTGCTCAGAACGCGGACCTGCCGACCGAGAAGCTCTATGCTGCCTGCAAGAACCTGCAGTCGGTTCTCGGTGACTTCCAGGACACCTGTACTGCGCGCGACTTCGTGCTGGCTCGCGCGAAGCGTGCCTCCCGTGCGGGCAGGGACACGTTCGGCTACGGCGTGCTTTACCAGATGGAGTACTACGACGGCCTGAAGGCCCTGACTGAGTACGACGATGCCGTGGCAAAGGTTTTCAAGGCCTTCCGCAAGATGGAAAAGAAGATTAAGAAGGGCAAGAAGGCCTAAAGGCGTAGAGCCTTATTTTTCAGCTACGCCCCAGTCGTCATCTTCTTCATCCCAGTCGTCGGCCGCCTTGTTGCGCTCGGCGACTTTTTCCATGGCAGCGCGGGCTTCCTCTTCGGAATCGTAGGGGCCCATTCGGTCGTCCCAACCGGTTTTCTTCCCCTGAAACACCGTGCCCGTCGACGGCTGGTAGTACCACTTACTGCTGTTGTCGCTCACGATTTTTCTCCTCTTCCACATCGAGAACATGTCGAGTTATCAAGCGGTTCTGCCACCGCCAACTCCACAGATAAGCAAACTTGCAGAGAGGCAACCATTTGACTGCCATGTGCGCTGCGGCGACATAAAATCCCAGTATATAGGTTTGTCACTGTCCCCCGACCCGGGTATTATCGACGGAATTGTTCACCTTAGAACACAAGCGTTGAACGCGAACACTGCACACCAGCACTATGAGTCCGATCTCTGGAGAGGTTTCACCCATGCCCGCCGCACCCGCTGTCGTAAACGACGTCTTCGATGCCGTCGGTTCAAATGCTTCAGTTGCATACGCCCCGGGTTCCATCAACCTGTTGGGTGAGGACTGCGCGTCCTCCGGCGGCATGCTCCTAGCCACCGCCATTCCGGCCTATGCTGCGGTCGGTATCGAGGAAATCGACGAGCAGCAGCTCATTGTCGTGTACAAGCGCGAAACTACCAAGATGGATTTCCCGGATAGCGTCCCCGCCGCTTTTTCTCAGGTGCCGACCGCTGTCGCGGCTGCCATTGTCGCATTGCAACACTCGCTGCATCTCGTTCCGCGCAACAGCAACGGCCTGAAGGTCACCATTGCCTCCACTATCGCGCCAGGTCGCGGTTTTGGAGAAATTCCGGCAATTCAGTGTGCCCTCGCACTGGCTCTCAACGCGCGTTTTGGCGACCGCGATGATGTGCCCACCCGCACGCGTATTGCCACCGCTATCCACGAGACCATGGTGCAGATTAAGGGACAGTCGTGGCCGCTGTACCCCTACACCACGGCACTGCGCAGCCGCCCGGACAGCCTGCTGTGCATCAACCACTCCGATGAGGCAGTCACGCAGACGGCGTTCCCGCAGTCGTTGGCGCTGACTGTCGCTTACTCCCCCGATGTCACCGGCGGTTCGCCCGACGAGGAGCGCTACGAGTTCTTCCAGCAAGCCTGCGCCGCTTTTGGCGTGCCGACTCTCGCTAGCCTCCCCGACTCACAGGAGCGGGTCGCGGACTGGGTGCGTGCTCGTCACGAGGTGCATCCGGACGACGAAGACATCCCCACCATCGGCCGTGCCATTCAGTGGCTTGACGAAGCCGACGCATCCTCCGACCGTGCCCGCGCAGTCATCGGCCACATCCGTCACAGCGATATTCAAGCAGCCATCGCAGGGGTTTCGCGCGATGTCAGTGAGCGTGGCTCCGCGCCGTCGGCAAGCTCTGTGCTGGGGCAGATTTCCGAGCTGACCGACACTATTGACTGCGAGAAGATTGCCCGTTGTGCGCCATGCCCGGGTGCGTCGCTGGTGATGTGGTCCCACGTCGACGACGCCGATCGGATTGCCTCCGCGCTTAACGACGGCGGTTCCGAGACCATCCGTGTGGAGAACACTGCGGCCGGCGCGGTGGTCGAGTAATGAAGCTTGTGTGAACGAGTCGGCCTATGAGCCGGATTCTGTCCCTCGGCGCTCCTTTCGGAAAGCGCCGGGTGGCGATCATCCATCTCGGTCTGCCATTGCTGACAGCCTGAAGCAGCACACCCGCGAGTATCGGACGGGCAGCCCTCAAACACTCGCGCACGCGCACGACGAAGCATGCGCGATTTTGCCTTGCTCCTGGTGGGGTTTACCTAGCCGGTGCAATCACTTGCCCCGCTGGTGCGCTC
The DNA here is from genome assembly GCF_001807105.1 of Corynebacterium sp. HMSC14H10. Taxonomy (NCBI): domain Bacteria; kingdom Bacillati; phylum Actinomycetota; class Actinomycetes; order Mycobacteriales; family Corynebacteriaceae; genus Corynebacterium; species Corynebacterium sp. HMSC14H10. Next base: position 87,534 of record NZ_KV787425.1, read on the forward strand.
TTACCGCACCTTTTCACCCTCACCGAATCTCCACAGCTTTACGTCAAAGACATCGGCTGTGCGCCCGGCGGTCTATTTTCTGTGGCACTATTCCCGCAGGTCACCCTGGGTTGCTGTTAGCAACCACCATGCCCAGTGGAGTCCGGACTTTCCTCGACAGCGGCCTGGACACACTCTGTAAAAGAGGCGTCCGGTTCCGTTAACTGCCGCGATCACCCGGCCGGCTCGCTCGAATGGTTAGTGTACCCGCCACAACCGCAATTCAAATAACCCGCCGTGCTCGGCTGCTAACCACGCAGGTAGCTGGTGTCGTTAATCAGCCGCACTGATGTCGGCCCATCTGCGTAGAACTCCGCGATGGAGAGGCTGGCCAGGTCCAAGTGCAGGCGAGTGAAGATTTCAAAGCCGCAGCCGAGCCCCTGGCGCAGCAGCGACTTGATTGGCGTGACATGGCTGACTACCAGCACATCCGAGGCACCGAATTGTTGAGCGATGCGCTCACGCGCGGCGCTCACTCGGCTATCGACCGCGCGGAAATCCTCCCCCTCCGGTGGCGCCACGGCCGGATCCGCAAGCCAGGAACTGTGCAGCTCAGGGGTGGCGTTGTGAGCCTCGGAGAAAGTCATGCCCTCCCACTGCCCAAAGTCGGTCTCGCGCAAATCCTCTTCAACGTGGATGTCCAGCCCGAGCGCTTTGGCAGCCGCCTCTGCGGTCTGCTGTGCACGACGCTGTGGAGAGGCCACAATCGCCGAGAAACTCATGTTGCCGCTATCGACCAACGCCGCCAGGTGACGTGCTGCCGCTTCCGCTTGCTGTCTGCCCACCTCTGTCAGGTCGGGGTTCGAACGGCTTCCCGAGTACTCCCGGCGAATCGACATTGGCGACTGCCCATGGCGCAGCAGCACCAACCGCGTGGGATCCGTAGTCGCACCCGTCCAGCCCGGCGCGCTATCGCGCTTGTCTGCAGCCTGGCTCATCTACTTGCCTTTCACCGCTCCCAGCGTTTCCGCACGCACAATCATCGCGCCACATTCAGGACAGAACGTCACTTCTTCCGGCGCAAGCGTGGTGAATTCATGCACGGTTCCTACATCGAGCTCCATGAAGCAGGAACCGCAGGTGCGTCCGTTCAGGCGTGCAACGGGGATCCCATTAGCAAGCGCTAGACGACGGTAAAGCTTGGCTGCCGAACCATCAATAAGCTTGTCAGCCTCCTCGATTCGGGTCTCAGCGATGGAAATGCGCGCAATGAGGTCAACCTCGGCGTCGTTAAGCCTTTGCTTGGCGGCGACGATGTCATCGTGCGCCTCGTCGGCGTCGTATTCGTGCTCAGCGTCGACCTGATAGGCCTCCTGCATGCGCTCGTACTGCTGGAGTTCCTGTTCAGCGCGTTCGCGGCGGCGCTTGGTGGAGCGCAGGTCGTGCTCGAGGTCACGGCGCGTGGATGCGTCTTCTGCGGCACCGAGCGACAGACGATCAGCCTTTTCGCGGGCTTTCAGCTTGTTGATGTCCGATTCCAGCTTGGCAATATCGCGGCCGATATCGGAGGCGCTGAGCTTGGAGCGCGCTGCCTCACTGGCCTGACGGCTGTGCTTTTTGCGCAGCTCCTGCAACTCGGCACGCTCGGGCAGAACGTTCTGGCGGGCGGTGAGCCCATCCAACAGAGTTTGGTTTTCCGCCTTTTCCAACATCGCAACTTGGATTTGTGGACTAAGCCTCATGGTCTTCACTTCCTTGCCTGTGTCGACGATTCTGCCACTGTCCAGGGATCGGTGCGCACCTCAAGGACCTCGGTCGCGACCCCGAGCCTCTCGGCCAGGATCTCTGCGGCCTGGTAGCACCAGGGGAACTCGCTGGCCCAGTGAGCCGTGTCCACCACGCAGAAGTCCGCGGTTCGCAGTGTCTCATCGACAGGATGATGCCGCAGGTCAGAGGTAACGAACGCATCGACGCCCATCTTTGCCACAGTGTCCAGGAAAGAGTCACCTGAACCAGATGCGACGGCAACCGTGCGAATCATCCGCTCCGGATCGCCTGCGCCTCGCACGCCCCATGCCGTTGCAGGCAGGCGCTCAGCCACACGGGCGACGAATTCCTTAAATGGCATCGGCGTATCCAGCGTGCCCACTCGCCCAATGCCCACAGCCTGCTGCGGATCCAAGCCGGTGGCCTGATTGTCCACGATGTCGAAGGCAGGCTCCTCATACGGATGCGCTGCAACGAGAGCCTTGACAATCGCCGCGCGCACGGACCGTGGCGCGACCATCTCCAGGCGTACTTCCTCGACATACGCAATCTGCCCCTCGGCACCGATGAAGGGATTCGCCCCGCTCAGCGGGCGGAACTGGCCGCGGCCGTTAATGCGAAACGCACAGCTGTCGTAGTCGCCGATAGTGCCCGCGCCCGCCTCAAACATGGCTTGCGCGACCTTATCGACGTGATCTGCCGGAACCTTCACTGTCCAGGTATCCAAGCCGGGAGCCGGCTGCGGAGCTAGCGGCGCACCCGGTTCAACTCCGAGAACCGTGGCCAACTGGTCGTTGACACCCGGTCGGGCGCTGTCAGCGTTGGTGTGCGCTGCAAAGAGAGCCACACCTGCCCGAATCAGCTTATGAATAATCCGACCCTTCGGTGTATCCGCCGCCACGGAATTCACACCACGCAGAAGCAGCGGATGGTGCACAACGAGCATCTGAGCACCGGAGGCAATCGCGCGATCTGCAACCTCGTCAGTGCAGTCCAGCGCCAACGCGATGCGACGCACCTCATCCTGCGGGTCACCGCAGATCAGGCCAACTTTATCCCAGCTCTCCGCCAGTGCCGGCGGGTAGGCCGCGTCCATCGCCGCACGCACGTCGGCAACGGTCACCACCGTGTTATTGCCCTCGGCACGGGTCTGCGCAGAGTCCGTCATACATCCATCCCTTCAACATGCATTTCTCTCCAGCTTCTCTTCCAGCGTAGTGAACTCTGCCCCGCCCCATCAGTTCTGCGACAGCAAATCCGCTACTTCCGCAATAAGCCGCCGCACACTCGTCTCGTCCCGCACAGCCAGCCGCCACCACGAACCGTCCAAACCGGCGAAGGTGTCGCAACGCCGCACGGCTACTCCGCGCGCAGCGAGCCGCTGTCTCAGGCGCTCGTGCTTGACGACGTCAACCTCCGCAGCGTCCGGACCATCATGCGTGCTCAGGGCAACCCCCGGGCGCGCCAGCACAAAGGGAGCCTTGGAATCCAACACCTGCCAGCCGGCGGCTACTAACAGCTGTGTCATAGCCTCGCGCTGCTGACCAATCTCAGCGCGGATTTGTGGCAACAGCTCTGCCTCGCGACGCGCGATTGCCGCCATAGCGGTAAGTTGCAGCGTGCCCAGTGGCCAGTGCGGACGCAGTCGCCCCAACTGCGCCAGGAGCTCAGGGGTTCCCAGCGCGTAACCACAGCGCAGGCCTGCGATTGCCCAGGTCTTAGTCATGCTGCGGAAAACGATGACATTATCGGGGATACTGTTCGCTTCCCCCGGCCTGCAATCAGCTAGCGAGCACCGCCGAATAATCTCACCATCGGCGATGTCCATAAATGCCTCATCCACGACCAAGATCCCACAACGGCTGGCGAGCCCCCGCAGGTCATCCGCTGAATGAGCAACACCGGTGGGGTTAGTCGGATTGCCGATGATGACCATCCGACCGTCAAGCTGCTGGGAATGCGGGGAGGAGGCGTTCTCGTGGACGTCGGCAAGCGTAGGCGTGAGCGTGTACGGCGACGGTAGTACCAGCGAATCCACCCCGACTCCCGCGGCGCGGAACGCGGCTTCAGGTTCGGTGAACTGCGGCTGGACGATGGTGGCGGGCAAGCCCAGGTGCGGCAAGAGCGAAAAGCCCTCGGCGACGCCGTGAAGAAGCAGAACCTCGTCGGCGCTGCGATTGTGATTGGCGGCGATGGCGGCGCGGACGTCGGCATCGAGCTGCGCAGACGGATACGCGGCAAGTTCTCCAAGGGACGTGGCAAGCGAGTCCTGCAGCCACTGCGGTGTGGTGCCGTGAACATTGACGGCAAAGTCCAGGTCAGCGCCATGGGCGGCCTGATCGCCGTGATAGCGCAGCGGGTCGTCTAACATGCCATCCAGCCTAATGACCTTTTAGGATGAACAATATGTCCACTGGCCATCGTCCCACTGTCCTTATTGATGTCGACGGCACCATCGCCGATTCTCTCCCCGCAATCGCACATGGATTCCGCCTTGCGTTGGAGGCAATTGACCACCCACTTCCGCCCGAGAGCTTTATCAACACGATCCCAGGCCCGCCAATGGTGGAGACACTCGCATCCCTCGGGCTTTCCGACGAACAAGTCGACCGAGCCTTCGCTGTGTACATGGAGCATCAACACGCCGGTGCTTGGCAGCGTGCCGAGATGTTCCCCGGCTGGCCGGAGCTCCTGCGCGATTGGCGGGCAGCTGGTGTCCAACTAGCCACTGCGACTTCCAAGGGCGACTACTTCGCCCGTAAAACCTTGGACAATTTCGGGCTTCTCGACGCCTTTGACTTCATCGGCGCCGCCAGCGACGACGGCTCACGACAGACAAAGACTGAGGTCATTGAGTACACGCTCAAGGAGTTGGGCATTGAAACCGATGAAGCAGTGCGTCCGCACGGTTCGGTCGTAATGGTTGGCGATCGCATCCATGATTTTGAGGGCGCCGCACAGTTCGGCATCCCCGCCATCGCTGTTAAATGGGGCTACGGCTCGGAATCTGAGTGGGCATCGGCAGCGGCGGGGGCGTCGTCGCCTGGGGACCTGAATCGTGTTGTGCGGGAAATGTTGTATCTTTAAGACTCGTCAACGATTAGTGACAATCCTATTTTTATTTTCCGAGAAGTTTGGTTTTGCCTATTATGCTTATGAACTCGTCGCATCGTACTGAGTCCGTGTACGTCGTGTTTGTCTGCTCCGGAAATATCTGCCGCTCCCCCATGGCTGAAATCATCGTCCGTGACGCAGTTGAAGCCAATGCGCTTGCCGACGATGTCCTGCTCGCCTCCTGCGGAATCGGCGGCTGGCATGTCGGCGAACCCGCCGACGAGCGGGCACAAGCCGAGCTGGAACATGCTGGCTACGATCCGAACCACACCGCGGCACAGCTGGGCGATGAGCACATGGATGCAACGCTTTTCATCGCCATGGATGAATCGCACATCAATGGTCTACTCCACGCTGGCGTGCCAAAAGAGAAGATTCGCCTGATGCGTTCCTTCGACCCGGCATCCCCGAAGGGGGCCGTCGTGGCCGATCCTTACTACGGCGGCCCGGAGGGATTCGTCCGCACTCGAAACGAAATTGAGGCCGCGACGCCGGGAATCATCGCATGGTTGCGTGAGACTCTGGCGCTGGCCTCTGAGCGCTAAGGTTTCAAAACAACCTTTTCTTTTGTTTTGCTGGCATTGCCCCGGTTTCGAAACGCCCAAATCTTATTCAAGATGAAGTTAGCGGGCGTGCCCAAAATAACGCCGATAAGGTTTGCCCAGTAGAGGCGGTTTCTAAAGCCGGTGGAGTCGTCGAAAATATCCACCGGCAGTGCCAGCGGCGAGGTGGGGTTAGTCAGCAGCGTGATGACTACCAGGTTCACAATCAGCGCTGAGATACCTGCAAATAAAAATGGGAAGAACTGCCTAAACCAGTTCGGGCGATTGTCAGTTCGGAAAGTCCAGGACCGGTTGAGCTGGAAGTTCCAGATGTTAGCCACGACAAACGCCAGAGTTGCATAGACGTGGGAGTAACGGATATTCCACCGCGTTCCGAACAAGTTCATAAACACGTCGTGCTCATTGGTGCCCAGACTGAGACCCAACTTGCGGGCAATAATCACGACAATCAGGTTGACAACCACACCTGTGCCGCCGACCAGACCGAACTTGATGAACTGGCGCGAGACTGTGCTGAAGCGGCGTGAAGGCGAGGATTTCGCTGTTTGCGTGCCCACCACGACACCTCTCTTTCCATCTATCCCCGGGTAGATTCCCCGTCAAATACGCTCAAATAACTTTACCCGAAGTTCACTCAATCTCCGCACCACCAATCACCAGCCGCTCTAGTGCCATCCACACCACCGGGTAAGCTCAATGAATGTGTTTAAGAATGTGCGCCAGTTTCTGACCCCTGGATGGGTTCTCACTGCCATTGTCGCCATTGCGTTTTCCTATCTCGCATTTACTGTTCTGGCTCCGTGGCAGTTGGGTAAGAACACCGCGACGCAGCATCGCAATCAGCAGCTTGAGCACTCATTCGAGCTCGACCCCGTAGATGTCAATGAGCTAATGCCCAAGGGCAAAGGGTTCGTCGAGGGCAACGAATGGCGTCGCGTTACCGCCACCGGGTCCTTCCTGCCGGATACCCGTGTGCTATTGCGTAACCGCCCGGTCAATGGAGCCCCCGCCGTCCAGGTACTTGATGTCTTCGTCGCTAACAATGGCGAAAACTACCTGGTCAACCGCGGCTTTGTACGCCCGACAGACTCCAGCACCCCCAATGTTGAGCCAGCACCGAAGGGCACCTTGACTATCTCGGCCTTTACCCGCCGAAACGAGATTCCCGCTGAGACCGCCCCAATCCCCGGCACCCCGCCGCAGGTCTACGGAATCAATACCAAGGAAGTGTCCGAGCTAGTCGACACCGAACTCAACCCCGATTGGCTTCAGCTCTCGGACAAATCTGATGCCGTCATCGAGGCCATTCCACTGCCGACTCTGGAGTCCGGCCCCTACCTCTCCTACGGCATTCAGTGGATTTTCTTCGGCGCTCTCGTGCCACTGGCCGTCGTCTGGTTCATTCGCGCTGAAATCGTCGAGCGCAGACGAGACCGCGCGGAGCAAGAGGAGATGGCTAAGAACCTCCGCGATGCCGAAGCCGCGGAACCAGTAGATGACGCTGATGACTCCGAGGACGCAACACCCGAATCGGACGATGCCACCCCTCCCACTCCTCCGCAGGCTAAGTCCGAAGAGGATCGCGCCGCCGAGCTGCACCGCCAGCGCATGGCGCAACGCTACGGCAACACTGGCCACCGCGCCGCAGGTTACCGCGACAACCGATACGACGAGCGTTTCTAACTCTCAGCTCGCGCTTTCACGCGCCGGATACATCCGGCGATTACTGCTGCTCCGGCGCAGCTGAGCGCAACAATATTTTGTACTCGCTTGCTCAGCTCAGCCGCACGCCGAACATCTGCCACCGCAGGTCTCCGACCACTGCCGAGTACCGGGCGCATCTCCACTCCACTGGGATACACCGTCGCGCCGCCCAGCTGCAGCCCCAGCGCGCCTGCAGCGCTTGCCTCCACGACGCCTGCGTTCGGACTTGGGTGGTTGCTGGCGTCTCGTCGCCACGCTGCCAATGCTTGACGACGGTCCGGACCTGCAACCACAGTTGCGATAGCTGTAAGTCTCGCGGGGAGGAACCCGGCGACGTCGTCAAGCCGTGCACTAGCCCACCCGAACTGGCGATAGCGAGCGTTGCGGTACCCCACCATCGCGTCGAGGGTATTGGCCGCTCGATGAGCGACCACACCAGGAGCGCCTGCAATGGCACCCCACATGAGAGTGCCGGTGACTGCGTCGGAGGTATTTTCAGCGAGCGATTCGACGGTCGCTCGGGCGATGCCATCAGCGTCGAGAGCTTCCGGATCACGCGAACACAACCACGGCACAAGTTCGCGGGCGGCATCGATGTCGCCGGAGGTGAGTCGGTCAGTCATGCGCTCGCCAGTACGGCGGAGAGTGGTGCCGCCGAGCGAAGCCCACGTGGCGGCAGCCAGCGTGAGACTCGGTGCGACTGTGCTGACTGCGGCGGTAAGCGCTACCGGTGTGGCCACGGCGATTGCGGTGAACGCCACTCCGCGCGCTTTGGAGTCGGCGTAGATTCGGCGCTCAAGTTTGCTGACGGCCTGCCCGTAGAGGGCCACCGGATGGTGATTGGTGGGGTCTGCGAAAATGCGGTCAAGTGCATACCCCACTGCGATAGCCGCACCACGCCGCCAGAGGTGTCGACTTCTGGCATGTGTACGCAATCTAATCAAACTGTCCCTGCAGAACGGCTGCGACATCGAGCGGAGTGACATGCGCTGCCGGATGGCGGTGCTGCGATGCAGCCATCAAGGTGTAATCACAAGTGTGCCGGATACCGAGCAAGTGCCCAAACTCGTGGGCAAGAGTGCTGCGAATTGCATCGGGATAGAGAGTGGAAGTAACGAAAACCGTCATCTCCTTACTAATTTCCGATGCAGAAGCTAAGACTCGCGAGTCCGGCCTTGGCACATAGCGAACGTTCACAGTATCCGAATCAGCCTTGTCCTTGGTCACTTCCCGAAGCACTACCTTGCCACCGAGCTTTTCATTCCACTCTTGAGTAGCAGCATCTAGCTGTGCGCGGTACGGAAAATCCGGGGCAACAACGTAATCCAAAGTGCCGTCGGCAATGTAGGAAGGCATCTGATCCGAGAGATGGAGAATCGACGGATTATCCACCGGCTCTCCCGCATCTGCAGCCTTGACCATTGCTTTACAGGTGGCCGAATCGATTATCGGTTTACCATCCCCGCCGATTGCGTAGGCGGGAGCGCCCGCGAGCAGAGATCCGACAAAAACAATGGTGGCAAGCGATTTTGTAAAACGCACAGACCGGAAGTTTAGCACAAACAAAATCCGCCCGGATTCTCCATTACAAGAATCCGGGCGGATTATGTCTGTGCGGCGAGAGGGTTTCGAACCCCCGACCGCTGGTGTGTAAAACCAGAGCTCTACCGCTGAGCTATCGCCGCGCTGCTGCGAAACTCTAACACACGGCAAACATAGATTGCCAATTGCGCACTACAAACAGCGTTTATGTAGATTGTTTCAACAGCTCAGCTAGTAGCCGATTCAAACGAGACAGCTAAAGCCGGCTAACTAGAGCGCTGCACCAGGCAATTGCCCTGCCAATCCCCCAGCCGGAGCGCCGAGGTGTTGGAGAAACCTGCCAGCTGTGCGGACTCGTCAATCACGCCAGGATCAATGGCACCCGGCTGACCAGCGCCCGGCGTGAGTAGCCAAACGCGACCTTCATCCTCCAAAGGGCGGGAAGCATCCACAAGACCATCGACCAAGTCGCCGTCTTCTTCACGCCACCACAGCAATACGACGTCGACAACTTCATCCGTGTCTTCGTCGAGCAGGTCTGCATCCAGGAAATTCTCGACCGACTCACTGATTGCTGAGTCACAGTCTGTATCCCAGCCAACCTCCTGGACTAGCTGACCTTCCTTGATGCCGAGCCTGCTCGCATATTCATGAGCAGCGCCTGTGGCGTTGACCACTTCCCTTTTCCTCCTCTAGAAAAACTATTCAGCTCGATTTTTCGAACTATGTGCAGGAATTTTACCGCTCAAATACATTTTTCACAGCTGCAAAATAAGAATTTCCCCAAAAAGGTGCAGTTTTCGCAGTGTTCTTCGCAATGTTCGTCGTAAAGCCAAGCGGATTATTCAGTGAAAGCGTGTGTAAGAAACGGCTGGGGGCACAACAAACGATTCAGAAGTAGAGTGGAGAAAAATAACCTTTGCCTTTCCTTCAGGGACTGAAAGGAGCTCACAATGTCCGATACATCGTCAGGTACGCCACAAGCCCACTCTGATGAGTCAAATTTTGCCCTTATCCGTGATGGGGTCGCCTCCTATCTCACGGATGCAGATCCTGAAGAGACCAAGGAGTGGCTTGAGTCTCTCGACGGCCTGTTGGAAGAGGCAGGTCCGGAACGCGCACGCTTCCTCATGCTGCGGCTGCTGGAACGTGCCACGGCAAAGCGCGTGGCCCTACCGCCGCTGACCTCGACAGACCTCGTCAACACCATCCCGACTGAGATGGAGCCAGAATTCCCAGGCGATGAGGACATTGAGCGCCGCTACCGCAAGTGGATCCGCTGGAATGCGGCAATTATGGTCCATCGCGCACAGCGTCCAGGTATCGGCGTGGGCGGACATATCTCCACCTATGCGGGTGCCGCACCGCTTTACGAGGTCGGCTTTAACCACTTCTTCCGCGGCAAGGACCACCCAGGCGGCGGTGACCACGTCTTCTTCCAGGGCCACGCTTCGCCGGGCATGTACGCCCGTGCATTCCTAGAGGGGCGCCTGACCGAAGAGGACCTCGACGGTTTCCGTCAGGAAGTCTCCCTCGGTGAGGGCAATGGCCTTCCCTCCTACCCGCACCCGCATGGCATGCCGGAGTTCTGGGAGTTCCCGACGGTGTCTATGGGGCTGGGACCAATTAACGCTATCTACCAGGCCCGTTTTAACCGCTATCTCCACGACCGCGGCATCAAGGACACTTCCCAGCAGCACGTTTGGGCCTTCCTCGGTGACGGCGAAATGGACGAGCCGGAATCCCGTGGTGCCATTCAGCATGCGGCGCTGAACAACCTGGACAACCTGACATTCGTCATTAACTGCAACCTGCAACGTCTCGACGGTCCGGTGCGCGGTAACACCAGCATCATCCAAGAGTTGGAGTCGTTCTTCCGCGGCGCTGGTTGGAATGTCATCAAGGTCGTTTGGGGCCGCGAATGGGACGAGCTCTTCGCCAAGGACAAGGACGGCGCACTAGTCGACCTGATGAATAAGTTCTGCGATGGCGATTACCAGACGCTGAAGGCTAACAACGGCGCTTGGGTGCGAGAGCACTTCTTCGGCCGTGACCCGCGCACTGCCAAGCTGGTCGAGGACATGACCGACGAGGAGATTTGGAACCTCCGTCGCGGTGGCCACGACTACCGCAAGATTTACGCTGCCTACAAGAAGGCCTTGGAGACCAAGGATCAGCCGACTGTCATCCTGGCGCACACGGTTAAGGGCTATGGCCTTGGCCACAACTTCGAGGGCCGCAACGCGACCCACCAGATGAAGAAGCTAGCACTCGACGACCTGAAGCTTTTCCGCGATAACCAGCGCATTCCAATCTCCGACGAGGAGCTGGAGAAGGATCCCTACCTGCCGCCGTACTACAACCCGGGCCCGGAGTCCGAGGAAGTGCAGTACATGCTGGAGCGGCGTAAGGAGCTCGGCGGTTTCGTGCCGGAGCGCCGCACTAGCTACGAGCCTCTGACAGTGCCAAAGCCTGAGAGCCTGAAGAACCTGCTCAAGGGATCAGGTAAGCAGAAGGTTGCCACCACTATGGCGACGGTGCGTGTTTTCAGGGACCTGATGCGCGATAAAGAACTCAAGGACCGCTTCGTGCCCATCATCCCTGATGAGGCCCGTACTTTCGGCATGGACTCCTGGTTCCCGACGCTGAAGATTTACAACCCGCACGGCCAGAATTACACTCCGGTCGACCATGAGCTGATGCTGTCCTACAAGGAAGCGAAGGACGGCCAGATTCTGCACGAGGGCATCTCCGAGGCGGGCTCTGTGGGCTCGTTTACCGCTGTCGGCTCAGCGTACGCCACCCATGGCGTGGCCATGATTCCGCTCTACATCTTCTACTCGATGTTCGGTTTCCAGCGCACGGCTGACTCCATTTGGGCCGCTGGTGACCAGATGTCCCGTGGCTTCCTGCTCGGCGCTACAGCTGGTCGCACGACGCTGACCGGTGAAGGCCTGCAGCACATGGACGGTCACTCCCAGCTGCTGGCGGCTACGAACCCGTCTGTGGTCTCCTACGACCCGGCGTTTGCCTACGAGATTGCCTACATCGTCTGCGACGGTATCGACCGCATGTACGGGCCAGAGCGCGGCGAAGATATCATCTACTACCTGACTATCTACAATGAGCCGACTTCGCAGCCGGCCGTCCCGGAAGACCTCGATGTCGAGGGGCTGCTTGGCGGTATCTACCGCTTCCGCAAGGCTGAGGGCGACAAGCATGTCAACCTGCTGGCTTCCGGCATTGGCATGCAGGAGGCGCTGCGCGCCGCGGACATCCTGGAAGACTACGGCGTGGCTTCCTCGATTTACTCGGTGACATCGTGGAATGAGCTGGCCCGCGATGGGCACGAGCGTGACACTGAGCGTCTACACAACCCGACTGAAGAGGTCGACGACGCCTTCGTTACCCGCCAGCTGTCCGACACCGATGGGCCGTTCATCGCAGTGACCGACTTCCAGCGTGCGGTCCCGGAGCAGATTCGCAAGTGGGTTCCGGGTGACTACACCGTCCTCGGCACCGACGGCTACGGCTTCTCGGATACCCGTCCGGCCGCTCGCCGCTACTTCAACTCCGACGGCGAGTCAGTCGCTGTTGCGGCCCTGTCCGCACTGGCACGCGCTGGCAAGCTCGACATGGATGTCGCCCAGGAAGCCGCTGAAGAGCTGCAGATTACCGACCCAACTGCAACCATCCAGGACGCTGAATAATGACCTCAAGCCTTGGAGATCAGCTCAGCGCCCTACTGGGCACACAGGTCACCGGCGCCGGTGACGCTGGCGATGCCTCACCTAATGCAGCGAACGGGGGCCCGAAGAAGAGTTCCGCCGACGCTGACCTGCCCGCAGGTCTTCACGGCGAGGTCGCGGCAATCGTCAAAAAGATGGCTAACGACGAGGTGGAGTCCTTAGAGCTCTCCACCCCGCTGACCGACTACGGTTTTGACCGCCTAAGCGTCGTAGAGTTGGCCGTCCGTTGCGAAGAAGAGCTGGGAGCCCGCGTTGAGGACGAGGACATTTCCTCGTTTAAGACCCTCGGCGATGTAGTTGACTACATCGCCGCCCGGCGCGGGTAGAGCTGCAGCACGTTAGCTGCCTCTACCCCACCAAGGTCTGCGTTGCCAGCGGTCGAGTTGCCGCTGGCACTGTCGGTCCCGGCAGGGGTGGACGTCGTAAAGCAGTCTTCGGGGGCGTAGCCTGCCGTCATCATGCGCATCGGCTCTAACACGCGGTCCCACGGCCCACCGATGGCCGCGTCGAGGGCACCTTTGATATCGCCGCCGCGCGCCATGATGGAACGCAGTGCGTCTTCGTTGACCACGATGTTTCCGGCGGCATCGGTCTGTCCGGCGAAAGTCCCCAGCTGCGGGGTATGGCAGTAGCGCATACCGTCGATGGCGTAGCCGTCATCATCCACGGCTGGGTCTTGCGCCAGCTCGAAATAGAGGCGCGGCCACCTAGCCAGGTTGTCCACCAGTGTGGCGATGGTGTCAGCACTTGCAGTGAAAGGCACCTCGGCGCACAAAGTGGCATCCTGGTCGGTCGCACGCCAAATATCCCGGCCTGGCTTAGTGCCATCGGGCATGCTGAGTCGGGCCAGCGCCCACGTGATGTGTGGTTGCAGCGGCCCTGGCATGCTGTGAATCCACAGAACGCCTGAAAGTTGGGTGCGCATAGACGAAGGTCCTCGGAAAAGTTGCGGTCAATTGGTGTAAGACGAGATTCGTCTTCCCCTACGAACTCATCCAACGACACTTGCCACACTGCAGAAAAAGCACTGCGGTAAAACAACACTTCTGAGGTTTACGTTGCACGTGTTTATGATTGTTATTTCCGAGACGGCTGCTGGCAACCCTCAAGTTGTCCTTAATCCCCCAGATGTGATTTAACGCTGAGACGAAAAATCGGCGCCGCAAGCGACGCCGGCTTACTCCACATCCCCTTAATCCTCAGCGTGTTCTTCCAGCTCACTCCAGAGTTCGTCGTTGAAGTCGGCCCATAGAGGCTTTGCCCACTCGCCGAAATCTCGGTCGGTCAGCGCGATTGCCGCCCGTCCGGTTGGACGATGCAGCCACAGGAATGTGCCCGCTTGCCCAAAATGGCCTGCGACATCCTTGGGCATCGAGGCACCAAACCACAGCCCCTGCTTGGAATCGGGGTGCCCGAAGATTTCAAAGCCCAGGCCCCAATCGGCCGGACGTTGCATACCATAGCCAGGCACAACACCATTCAGCCCCGGGAACTGCACCGTCAACGCCTCAGTCACGGTATCGGGATGCAGAAGAGTCGGGGCGAGAATCTCATCGACGAAGGCCATGAGATTAGCGACGCTGCTACGCGCGCCATGCCCTGCCGATCCATCCAGCACGGAATCCGCCATCCCTAGCGGCTCAAACACAGCCTGGCGCAGGTATTCACTAAACGGCATGTCTGCCTCCGCGGCGATTACATCGGCGATGATGTCAAAACCCGCGGAGGAGTAAATACGCCGCTCCCCTGGCTCTTTTTCCAGCTCACGGCTGGCAAACCCCACCCCGCCGGCGTGCGCCAGTAGGTGACGCACAGTCGCACCACGACCGGGTGGCGTGAGCTCTTGATTGAGCTCCAGCGCACCCTCTTCGACGGCCACAAGCATTCCCACGGCCGCCAACAGCTTGGTCACACTGGCCAGTTCAAAAACTCGGCCACTATCACCGTGGGTGTGCCAACTGCCATCGTCGGCACGCACGGCAGCTGCGGTCGCGTCGACTGGCCACTGGTCAACTTGCGCTAGAACAGAGGGCTTCCAAGAAGTCATGTCCTCAAGACTACGCAAGCGCGGCAGACGTGGACTTCCCAGCAGGCGCGTCCGCAGACTCGTCGTCCGACTCGTCGGCTGGCGACAGGTCGGCGTTGGCGCTGGCGTCCCACTCGTCCTTATCCCAGATTCCCGCACGCTTTGCGACGACCAACGGGACCACGGCCTGACCGGTAACGTTCACCGCAGTGCGGCCCATATCCACGATCGGCTCGACAGCCAGCAGGAGGCCGACACCGGCGAGTGGCAGGCCAAGGGTCGACAGAGTCAGGGTCAGCATGACAGTAGCGCCGGTGGTGCCAGCAGTTGCAGCCGAACCGATGACGGAGACGAAGATGATGAGCAAGTAGTCCGTGAAGTCCAACGGCACACCGTAGAACTGCGAGACGAAGATAGCCGCGATAGCCGGGTAAATGGCGGCGCAACCATCCATCTTCGTGGTGGCGCCCAGCGGTACGGCGAAGGAGGCGTACTCATCCGGCACTGCCAGACGACGGGAGACAACGCGCTCAGTGACTGGCATGACGCCCATAGACGAACGGGTGAAGAAGCCGAGCGAGGTCACTGGCCAGACGCGACGGAAGAAGTCGATTGGGCTAATGCCATGAATCTTCAGCACGACTGGGTACACGACTGCAATGACCAGGAACAGGCCAACGTAAATAGCAATGGCGAACTTGCCCAGGCTGCCGAGCGCTTCCCAGCCATACTCAGCGACGGCGTGGCCGATGAGGGCTGCGGTACCAATCGGTGCCAGACGTATGACCCACCACAGGACCTTCTGCACGATGGTCAAAAGAGAGCCGGAAAACTCGATGAATGGCTCAGCCTTCGGGCCAACCTTCACCGCGGCGACGCCGAAGACAATCGCGATCACCAGCAGCTGCAGGACGTTGAAGTTCAGCGAGCCGGATACAGCACCGTCAGATTCGCTGATCTTCACGCCAAGGCCGAGGAAGTTCTGCGGGACGATGCTCTGCAGGAATCCCCACCAGGAGCCCACGGAACTCGGCTCTTGCGCTGCCGAAGCATCCACGCCAGAGTTAACGCCCGGCTTGATGACCAAGCCCAGCACGATGGCGATGACCACCGATACAAAGGACGTAATGGCAAACCAAATCAGTGTCGAAACAGCCAGCTTGGCTGCACCTGCGACCTGACGCAGGTTGGCAATCGACACTACGACCGCGGTGACCACCAGCGGCGGGATGAGCAGCTTCAACAGCGTGACGTAGGTACTGCCGACCTCGTCGAGCGCTGTGCGCAGCGAGGAGTCATCGCCAGTACTGCGGGCCATGAAGCCCAAAATGAGACCAATAATCAGGCCATAGACAACTTGGGCACCGAAGCCGGTCGCCCATTTAAATTTATTCACTTTTCCTCCTGGAGTTTTATTTCTCTGAAAACACTTGTGCCGCGCCTTATGCCGTCTGACAAATGCGCGCGACGGGATCCGAGGCCGCTGAGCTCAGCCTCGAAGAGACAGGCGCAGCGAGGCGGAAGCCCCGAAGTGTTTAGCGACAGGAGGAAGTGGAGATTCGGCCGTAATCGAGCCAACGCCGCTTTGTGAGCATTTTCATGTTGGTCATTTCTATCTAGCAAGTCCGGTTAAGAGACAAACGATAAGACTGCCACGATTGATGTTGTGACACCAATTTCCAACACAAGCTCACGACCGAATATTCCGAATCTTTAATTCGATTTCTCAGCTTGCTTGCGCATTCTCAGCCTGCCTGCGCAACTGCAGTACCTTCAGCGAGCAGAGGAAGCCAATAGTCAACGCGCCGACAGCGGAATACAGCGCAAACTGCGTGGCATGTGCAAACGCATTTGTCAGCGGCACCAACACACCGTCGGGAGCACCCTGCGCACGCAGACCAATCAGCATCGAGCCGGCGGAATCCTTCAGCCCCTGCCCCATCTGCTCCAGGCCCGGCGACAGCTTCGCGATCTCACGATCCAGCCCAATCGTCAGCGCCATACCACCGAGCGCAGCACCGAGCGCCGAACCAATCTGCCGAATCGTCGACTGCGTTGCCGATGCCTGCCCCGACAGCCGCACCGGAATATCACCAAGCACCAACGAGGTCAGCTGCGCCGATGCCAGACCAAGACCCAGACCGTAGACAATCAATGCAAACACAACCAGCCACAGCGGCAGGTCAACGCGCTCTTCGGCCGCCAACTGCAGCGAACCAAAGACCTCGAGACCAAGGCCCACAATCACCACACCGGCCGGGGTAATCCGAGCTGCCAGATGACGCGCCATGGCACCTGCGAAGAACGCACCGAGAGCCATTGCTGCCAGGACCAGGCCGGTTGCGATCGTCGATAAGCCAATCGCCGACACCAGGTAGAGCGGCAGCACGAAGACCAGCGCGAACTCACCCACCGCGACAAGCATCGCCGTGGTATTCCCCCAGCTGAACGTGGCGTAGGAGAACATCGACACGTCCAACAGCGCAGGATCCGCGTTCTTCCGACGACTGTTTTCCCACAGCACGAAAGCGACAAGCACCACCGCACCAACTAAGAGCGTGACGACGGGTGCGGAGGGAAAAGCAAACCCTATCTTGGCGCCTTGAATGATGCCGAAGACCACGGCACCAAAGCCAATTCCAGACAACACCAGGCCAAGGACATCGAAGCGACCCGCGCCATTGGTATCGCCTGCGGTGTTCGGCACCCAGCGCAGCGCAAGGACGAAAAGCACGACGGCGATGGGCACGTTGACCCAGAAGATAGCTTCCCAACCAGCAAACTGCGTAAGCACGCCACCCAGGAGTGGGCCGACTGCTGCAGCACCAGACATGACCGCACCCCAGATGCCGAATGCGGTGGCACGATCTTTATCACGGAATAGTGCGTTCACGCTGGACAGTGTTGATGGCAGAATGCACGCGCCACCAATGCCTTGGATGACGCGGGCAATGACCAGTGGCGCCAAGTCTGTGGAAAGTGCGGCCACGACGGAGCCGACCGTGAAGATGACCAGACCGACGAGAAAAAGCGTTCGACGGCCGAAGCGGTCGCCAGCGCGGCCAGAGGTCAGGAGTAGTGCGGCGAAAACGACCGAGTAGATCGTGGTAATCCACTGCGCGCCCACGATGTCAAGGCCCAGCTCCGAAATGATGGTCGGCAATGAAACACCAACGATGGTGCCGTCCAGGACAATCATGCCGAGGCCAACCGCGAGCACGAGCAACCCCCACCACCGCTGTGGCGAGGCCCCGAACTCAGCAATCTGATCCTCGTTGGCGATTGCCATGACGGGGGTGCCCTTCGCTTTCGCTGTGGCACCGGTTTGTGCGTCGACTGAGACGTCGGCGCTGCTCAAGGAAGGTTTTGTACTCATAGGATTAATGCTAGAAGTGTCCTAGGGCTGATTCATCAACCGAAAGTCGTAACTTTGCGGAAAGATCAGCTTCGTTGAGCACAGGGATTGCCTTCGTTGGCACGGAAATACTTTGCTTCATTGAAACTGTGCAATGGCAGCCGAACCCGCTGGGTATAGGGCTTTTATCACCGCACGGTGGCAGATTGCTATGATGCTATGAGGTTTTGGGCATTGGTTCATAGTGCTTAATTGTCACTTCATAGTGCCCAATCCTTGCCCCTATAGCTCAGTCGGTTAGAGCAGAGGACTCATAATCCTTTTGTCCCAGGTTCGAGCCCTGGTGGGGGCACTACTCCCGAAATCGCATCCTGCAGCGACACGGACAAATTTTCGAGGTCACCACTGACCACCCCCGCGTAGTGCTTGAGCGTCGTGGTCGCATCCGAATGCCCAAGGTGAGCCGCAACGACCTGCGGAGCAACACCCGACCTGAGAGCAAGGGTCGCGCACGTATCACGGAGCGCATGAGGTGTGATTTTCCTCACACCCGCACGGGCACACGCAGGCTGCAATGCCCTCGCCGTCCAGTTCGTCCTATGAACCGGAGTACCAACAGCCGAAGTAAACAACAACTCAGTCTGACACTGGTCAGCAAACCCCCGAAGACGCTCCATCACAAAACGCGGGAGGTACACCCGACGACGCTGATGAGTTTTGCCGTCAGACCGCAGCCACCCGCCACCACGAGCAGGGATAAGACCGCCCGAGACCATGATGTACTCATCGTGCACCGACGCGGGTTTTAGAGCTGTAACCTCGGAAAACCGCAATCCCCCATAGACCAAGACCTCGAAAATCAGCAGGTCACGACCCGACAGCTGTGCGGACACTCGCTGTACCTCATCCGGGGAAAGCGGGTCAGGCAGCGCCCTAGTGGCAGGCGGCATTTTCACTAGCTTCGCCGGCGAGGACTTCACATAGCCCTCAATCTCCGCCAGCCGGTACACCTGGCGAACAATAGAAAGCGCCTGCCGCACCTGGTGGTAAGCGTGGGGCGCGGTCTCCATCACCCAACCCTGCACATCTCGATACGTAATCTGATCAAGCCGCAAATTTCCAAACACGGGTTTAAGATAGTGCTCCAGCAGCCACCGATAATCCTCAGCGGTTTTCTCTGCAACAGGATGCATCGCCAGCCACTCAGCCGCATAATCGCTAAAATACGGTGCCTGACCAGCCATTATTGTTCACGCACCTTACCAGACGCATACGCGTCCACACTCTCAGGGACATAACGAACTAGCTCGCCAACCTGCATATACTGCGGACCGACTCCGCGGTCACGCCACCGCATCAACGTCTGACGAGACACCCCCAACCGACGAGCAACCTCACCGGGGGTCAAAAGAGAAGCCATTTTTCTAAAACCAACTTTCAAAAAAGAAACGAAATCAGAACTAAAACAAGGTAAAGGTGCGCCCGCCGTCGCGGGCGCGGTCATTGAGGAGACACAAGAGAGGCGCGGGGTCACCACACCTAGACGACGGAGAACAAAGTCACCTGGTCACCCGCCCTATCGGGGCAGGGACAAAGGGGCTTCGCCCCTCTGTACTCCCCACTGGGGCTAGGTAGCCAACCGCACAACACAGCGACCAGGGGTCACCTCACCCGTAACGCGATTCACATCTTCGTACGGCATACAGACACGCTCTGTAGGAGCAGCATAGGGAGCCGTAACCGGCGATACCTGCAGGTCAGACGGGTTTTTCGACATACTGTACAGGCGCTCCACCTGTACCAGCGCGTCCCGAGCATTTTCACACTGACGCGCTCTCACGTCCGCAAAAAGTTCGTCGGTCGGGTCAAAGGAACACGCCTCTTCCGCAGCCTCGCGGGACTGAGCGATTTGACACTTGCCGTGGTCTACAAAAATGCCGGAACAAGCTTGCTCCACGCTATCCGCAGGGGTAGATGACGGAGCCGACGCACCGGAACCACCAGCCAGAGCACCCGTGAGCACCAGGGCACCGACACCGACAACCGCAGTCGCAGCAATCGCCACCGTCGCAGCATTTTTACTCATGATTTTCCTCCAAAAGTGGTGCGTGACCTGTGTAAATGCGGTCACGCACGGTTTCTACATAGGTCGAGTAGTCCGGGTTAGGGGTCTGGAACCAAACCAAACCTTGCCCGTTATCGGAAAGAACACCGCGCCCAGGACGCAAACCCACGATGCGAGACACGTCCTCCCTTTCCGGTGCATCGAGCAACATTTTCACCGAATCCGCATTATCCTGCCGATAGGTAATCCGCACGGAATACTGAGCGCGGTCGTGGAGAATCGCGGCTTCCGGTCTTTGCAAGATCGTGAAGACATCGATCCCAACTTTTGCACCCTCACGGAGCAGTGACCCCACAAGCGCAACGATTTGAGCACGAAGTTTCTTACCGTCTTTACCGGAAGATTCCGCCATGACCAGCAGGTTTGCGTATTCCTCAAGGACGACCACCACGGCAGGCATCTCTGTGGAAAAGTTCTCGACTTTTTCCGCCCAGCCGAGCGCTGCAATGCGCTCCCGCATGACCGCTACTAGGCGCTCCAGTAGTGAAATCGCGCGATTCAGAAAATCGTCGTCAGAACCAAGAACAAAATCACCGGGACGCTCCGAAAAAACCTTCAGAGGTTTGAGCAAACCCGCCGACGGGTCGATGCCGGTGTACTGAATCCAGGGAGTGAGAGTGCCAGCGATAATCGACTGGCTCCCCTTGCTTTTACCTGTTCGGGTAATACCAGCAATGACGACATGTCCCACGTCCGTCGGGTCCCAAATGACCGGCTGCCCATCCTCATCGACCGCCCACGGACGCTCACGAGTGAGTGTCACAGAAAATCACCGCCGAGATTCGACTCAAACGCGTCACGCGTGACAGCACGAACCACCACACGACCAGGCGATTTACGCTCTACCACCGTGTCCGAGACACCATCAATGGCAACCCATTCACCACCACGGCGAATAGCTTTTTCGATATCCCCCGCGTCAATACCAATAGGCAACTGCAAAACCACCTCGACACCACGAGAAGTTTTTTCCGCACGAACCGGACGAGGATACCGCCGAAGTTCCGGCTCCGCCCCAGTCTCATCACCAGAGAAAACCCCGGTCGCTTCGAAAAAATCTTTCACACTCTCCGGGTCACCCCAACGCAACATAAACTCTTGCTCATGCTCGCGAAGATCGGAACGCTCCGATTCAGTCAGCATTTTCAGACCAGCAGGAACCGCAGGGTGACGATGCTCATAAATCGATGCCAGCGCATACACCGCGATGAAACACACCGCGCACAGAACGACAATCGAGACAAAATCCATTTTTTTGGACTCCTCATATATAGATGGAACAACAAATAAGGGAGGGGCTCCTCGTCGGTTCTCCCCTGGCGAACCGCACCAGCGTCCAATGGTGCGGAACCCACAGGTGAACCGTTTTCCTACTTCAGACGCAGCATGTCCGCGTAGGAACCAATAGCCTCAACAGCCGAGGCAGTGACCGCGTATCGAAGTTGTGCGAAATTTCCATCGGCGCGGGCACCAACCTCAACGAACCCGTCCTTTGCGACGAGAATGCTGAATGCCGGGAGAGTGAATGGGCGCGGGAGCGTCAGAGACACCTCGACGGCTTCCCCGTTCCAGACCGCGGGGAGACCCATGACGCGGTATAGCTCGTGACCTGCGTCATCGCGCTTGATGGTGTCAGTACGCTTGCCGTCGACGTACTCATAGATAGGGCGGGCTTCCTGCTCGCCAGTGGTGATAATGCGGACAGTATTTGCTGGGAACTGCATGCTGACCCAACCTTTCTTGTGAGTGGTTTTCCACTCACTTAGTGATGAAAAAAAGGAGGCGACCTGCCGAGCACCGATTCACTGATTTTGTCCGATACTCTTTTTCCTTCTGACAAACAGTATAACACAAAACCACTCACGCGCGCGGTAAACCTCTCAACCTGGCATTTTACCGCCGAACGTCGTATCCTACTGCTCATGAAAGCCATGGGAAATACGGTTGCGCGCGAGGGTCGCAGACTCGCAGAAGAACTCGGAAAATCAATAAAAACGCAAGGCAATATCGACGCCAGCGTGCAAGCCAACATCAACGCGGTAAAAAGATTGCTTGAGCAGGAAGAACAGGGAAGAAAATTAATCTACATGTTCACTGCACTCACAGCCGCCTACCCCGGAGTCACACAAAGACAACTCGCGGCCGAGTTCGGAATCTCGCAAGCCTCAATTAGGGACTGGATAAAAAAGGGAAATGTTCACATCGCCGAGGAAATGGCGGAAGAAAACTCACCCGAGCGGTAAACCGCTCAACTCACGCGAGAAAAAACAGACCCCCGCATACCTACAGGTGGCGAATCGAGCACACTACCACCCATAGCCTGTAACGACCTCACAAGATCCCTTACTAGCGCTACCGTGCCATGCAAATCCTCGGTGAGCACCCAACCGGCGTGAAAATTCCCCCGAAAACGACGCTTACCAGGGAACTTTGCTGCACAGCAACGCTGTAAGAGCCGACCCCATGCCACAAACTCCTCACGACTCACCAGCACAGTGCGGACCTCTTTTTTAATACCGAGGACACCCCAAAACCTGCCAACGCTTTCGCCACTATGACTCCACTCCCACGGCGGAAGATTCTGATACTCCTTAGTAGCAAACTTGCTATCCTTGGACGCATATTTCAAAAAGTAGCCAGCGACGTTCTTCGCGCTGCTAAATTTTTCGATTTGATCTACGCCGGTTCCAGCGTAGAGGTGATTGACGTAGTCCATACCTTCCGCGCCGACTACCTCCGCCCAGGCAATAGACAGCCACTCGCGGAAAAACATCTGGTCAGTCTCCGTAATAAACGGGGACTCTTTCTCGCGGGCGATTCCCCAGGTGGGAATCAACATCAAAACATGCAGATGGGGAGCCCCTCGCTTCTGAAATTCGCGTTTCCAAATGCCCTGCATACGGACACCCCACGCGCGGTAAAACCGTTCCTGAAGTGCAGCAAAGTGCTTTCGCGCGACCTGAGCGTTTGGTACATAGTCCAGCCACTTTTTCCCCGCACCCGGATACGTCAGAGTGACCATCGCCATTGAAAAATCGGACGACTCCGACAAGGAAATGACCGGCTCCCAATCCAGTTCCGCACACGTTTTCAGCATTCGCCGACGACTCTTCGCCGACCAGTGTCTAATTTTCCGAGGGGACTTTTTCTCACCCAAAACATCATCAAATAATGCCATGAGTCGCCAGAACACCCACTGCGGACACGAACCGCGAACCAACTCATCGTAGTGCCACTGCAACGTGTCAAAATCAAAATCTTTTTTCAACCGCGTCTCATCGGCAACGAACTCCAAAACCGCAAGGTCATGCCCAATCGCCGGCTCCGTTTCTAGAAGCCGTTGCGCCTGCTTACTCCCCACAACCCCGGGCTCCTCACCCCGCAGACCCCTTTCCCGCCTACTATCCACTAACCACCCGGACTGATCCTCCAACCGGCGAAGAATATCCTCCATCGCGTCATAAAGACCGACAACCTTGCGACGGAAAGCAACCTCCTCACTAACACGAGCACATTCGCGCTCCTCCCTTTCCTGGGCAGCAATGCGCGCATCGAGCGCCTGAAGGTCACGACACGAAAGCTGAATAGTTCCCGGAGAAACATGGACTACGTAATCCCGAGGGGTACGTGACTCAAGCGCACTAGGGAGTTTTTCCCGCAGTTCTCGAATAAGCGCCCCATCACCTGCTGAGGTGTCAAGTACCACAGGCGACAGCCACGAGGTCACAGAGTCCATATCCGCTACCGAGGTCAACATCTTTTCTAATCCGCTTTCTCTGTTATCCTTTTTTCTTTTCCCCTTTTCCACACCTCCGTGGAGATGTGGCACACAAGACAAGCCCTGTGCCACTCGCACCTCACGCGCCTGTCGGCGCTGTTCGGCGCGCCCCCTGCTCCCAGTCACTCCGCCTGCGCTCACACTCGCTCGCACTCTCACTACGCCGTCGTTCCCTTTCGGTCGCGGACGTCGGCGGGCTTGCGCGTGCGACCGTTGGTCGTTCGCGCCCGCCTAGCCCTGCTCCCTCGCAGTCCACTAGGCTCCGCTCCCGTTTCGCTCGGTGTCGCTTGGACTCCATTGGTCGCGGGGGCAAAATGTTTTTAGGGTGAGTAGCCCGGTTCTAGATTGAGTGGAAAACCACTCAATCGGGGGTAGGGAAAAATATTTGATTTGCATACAGTATAGCACCGTGCTAGCACATCACGGTGCGCCGGTTTTCAGCGATAAACACGAAATCTGTAAAACCGCAGGTCAGCCCCGCTAATCAAAAAAAAGTAACGGGAGCGGTTGACTCATAATCCTTTTGTCGCAGGTTCGAGCCCTGCTGGGGGCACTAAAAACTCCGGGTTCACCTCACGCCCACTTCCCCGACATCCGGTTGTAACAGCTGGCGCACAGGGAGATGTACTTCGGCGCTTCGAGTGCCTCAATTTCCACGGTTTCGCCGTCGAGGATAATGCTGCCGTCCGGATTCAACCGTGCAGTAAAGATGGCCTTCTGCCCACAAGTGCAGATTGTCTTAATTTCCTCAATGGTGTGGGCAACTTCGAGCAATCGCTGGGAGCCTGGAAAGGCATGGGTGCGAAAGTCGGTACGCAGGCCGTAGCAGAGCACCGGGGTACCGCGAAGGGTAATGCCCAGCAACTGATCGACCTGGTCAGGGGTAAGAAACTGTGCTTCATCGATGATAAGGCAATCGTGGCCGTCGGCAAGCGAGGAGAGGTCATCGCCGTCGTGGATGAGGTGCGCGCGTTCCGCGATTCCGATGCGGGAGTGCACGTCACCATCAGCCAAAGTATCCACGGCCGGCTTGGCGATCAACGGTCGCATGTCGCGCTCGCGGTAGTTGTGGGCGACGCGGAGGACCTCGATGGATTTTCCGCTGTTCATGGTTCCGTAGCGGAAGTACAGTTTTGCCATAGCCATCGATTGTAGGGCATCGATTCGCGGGCTCTGACGGCTGTAAACTCGGGCCGCCAACACGGATTTGAATTCCCGACTATCCTATATTTTTATGCAGCCGATTCCTGACCTGAATGAGAATCCAACAGTTGTTGTATGTGGATCTATCCACCTAGATACCCTGGTACAGGTCGATAGCGTACCCGCAGAAGGTGGCACGCTCATCGTTGATGACGGCACGAATATGCTGGGCGGCAAGGGCGCCAACCAGGCCGTTGCTATCGCTTATAACGGTGTCCGTGCGATCATGGCCGGAACTGTTGGCGAGGACCGCGCAGCGGATTTCGTGGTCGAGGAACTCAACGCACACGGCGTAGATGTCCACTCCATTCAGACTTCCTGGGATTTGCCGACCGGCAGCGCTTTCGTCGCAACGAACCGCAAGGGTCGCCCGGTGATTTTTGTCCAGCGCGGTGCCGATGCGCTAACCGACCCCACCGATTTCGTCGACGAGTTCGCATCAGCGGATGTCGTGCTCGCGCAAGGCGAGCTACTTCCGGAAGCAACTGAGGCCATCGCGTCCGTCGCATCCATGTACAGCGCGCGTCTGGTACTGAACCTCAATCCGGTCGTAACCGTTACACCTGCGCTGATTGACCATGCAGATCCGCTGATCGTCAACATGAAGGGCGCCTGGGAAACAATCCGTCGCCTGGACATCGCCGAGGGCATCCGCGCTACCGACTACCGCGCACAGCTCGAGGCACTTCTGCAGTACTGCCCCAGTGTCGTCATGCTCCGGGGCGACCACGGCTGTCTCTTCGCACAGCACTCCGACGGTCTCGACGACGAGCCGACAATCTACGAGCACCCCGCGCTCAAGCTGCCAGAGGAGAAGATTGTCGACGGCACTGGCTCCGGTGATGCGTTCGTCGGCACGCTCACCGCGGAACTGGCTAAGGGCACCTCGCTTTACGACGCCGTCCCCCTGGCCACCGCAGCAGGCGCAGCAGCTGTACAGGCGGTCGGCGCATGCTCCGCTTTTGCACGTCGCGAAAAACTGCTGGAGATGGTCGAGGCGGAGGATTTTCCCTCTGTGAAAGAGTACGCGGGCTAAGAATTGTCAACAGCCTGGTGTGCGAGCTGGCACCGATTAAGTCAGTGCCAGCCGGGCCAGTGGGGCCAGCGGGAGAACCTACCCAGCATTGTCTGGCAGAACGGGCTCAAGCGCCAGCATCACCAAGTACCAACTCAACGCGTACCCGATGAGGAAGACATAGGTAGCAATCGCGTAGATTTTCGC
This sequence comes from Corynebacterium sp. HMSC14H10, assembly GCF_001807105.1. Classification (NCBI taxonomy): domain Bacteria; kingdom Bacillati; phylum Actinomycetota; class Actinomycetes; order Mycobacteriales; family Corynebacteriaceae; genus Corynebacterium; species Corynebacterium sp. HMSC14H10. The sequence continues at coordinate 113,661 of NZ_KV787425.1, forward strand.
CGGGAAAAAGAATATGGCCGCGGGCACGATGAGAAGCGCCAAAACTGCGAGCGCAGTCCGCGGCAGGTTTTTGACGGTCATGCTGGTGGCCGTTGCCAGGGTTCGGCGTAGCGACGACTGACCGTCGGAAAGCGAGCACAGCGAGTAGACCCACGCGGTAATTCCCAGCAGGATTAGCGCCCCGGAGGTAACTCCTGCGGCGAAGATCAGGCCGACAGTGCCGAGGTCCGCGCGGGAGATAACGTAAAACTCATAGCCAATGCCACTGGCGAGAACCAAGGTGAATAGCCACCACACGGTTGGTGTGCGCCAATTGTCCAACAGTGCGCGCAAGAAGCGCCGTACGGGCCTTGAGCCTTCGTCACGGACCATGTCGCGAGCGACTACTACTCCAGCGCGAGTTGCGGCGCCTGCAGTGACTATCGGGATGGATGCGACGATCATCAGCAGGTTGATGATTACAAGGTCTGCTAACAGCGACCAGGCTGCGTAGAACTTTGTATCGGTGCTGAAAAATCTATCCACGGGTTCATATCCTAATAAAGGCTGATTAACAGACGAAAGCCTCAACCTACGCGGTTGAGGCTTTCGCTTTCGTAAAACGCGGTGCTTGGCGTCCTATGCGCTAACGCTTAGGCAGCTATCCCTTAACGGCACCCGCAGCAACACCCTCGATAATGTGCTTCTGGGTGGCGACGTAGAAAATCACAATCGGAATGATTGCGAGCACCAGCATTGCCATCATCGCGCCAAGGTCACGGTTACCGTTGGAGCCAACGAAGCTCTGCACGACAACCGGGATGGTCTTGTACTTAGTAGACAGGCCAATGACCAGGTACGGCAGCAGGTAGTCGTTCCATACCCACATAGCGTTCAGAATGGCGACAGTCACTGCAGTCGGCTTGAGCATGGGCAAAACGATGCGGAAGTAGTTCTGCATCGGAGATGCGCCATCAATCATCGCGGCTTCCTCGATGTCAATCGGGATGGACTTGATGAAGCCGGCAAACATGAAGACCGACAAGCCGGAGCCAAAGCCCAAGTAGAGAACCACGATGCCGATTGGGTTGTTCAAATGCAGCATGTCGGCGATCTTGACGGTCGGGAACATCACCATCTGGAACGGGATGACCATCGAGAACACAAACAGGTAATACAGCAGCGAGGTCCACCACGTCTTCACTCGCGTGATGTAGTAAGCCGTCATCGCAGAGAAGAACACAATCGCAATAACCGAGAGGATCGTGATGACAAAGGACCACACGATCGCCCAGCCGAAGCCCTCCTTCATCAGGCCGACGGCGTAGTTTTCGAACCCGACCCACATGTCACCTAGTGGCAGCTGGAAGGGGTTATCTGAAATTGCGAACTTGGACTTGAACGAGTTGAAGATAATGAACGCGATTGGCCCCAAGAACACGACGGTCAAAAACACCAGAATCGCGTAGATGATGACCTTAGATACGCCTCCCACCTTGGCCTCGTCCTGCTTAGCGGGCTTGGCCTTGGGGAGCTTGGTGGCCGTTTCAGTGGTCATTGCAGCGTCGACAGACATTTATGCCTCCACTTCCTTGCTGCGAGTAGCACGCAGCTGCAGCATCGCGATCGCTACGACCACGACGACGAATATTACTGCCTTGGCTTGACCAACGCCCTCCACACCAATTCGGTTGAACATGGTGTTGACGATGTTCAGAGCAACCATTTCTGTCTCTGAACCCGGCGCACCATTGGTCAGGGCCAAGTTTTGATCGAAGAGTTTGAAAGTGTTCGACAGAGTCAAGAAGAGGCAAATGGTAATCGATGGCATGACCATCGGGATAGTAACGTGCCGCAGAATCTCCCAGCGTCCGGCGCCATCAATCTCCGCAGCTTCGATGAGCTCCGGTGGGACATTCTGCAGACCGGCAATATAGATAATCATCATGTAACCGACCAGCTGCCAGTTGATGAGGATGATCAGACCGGCGTAACCGAACTTCCAGTCGGACACAATCGTCGTACCGTACGATGCCAGCACGGCGTTAATCATCGACTGCCAGGTATAACCGAGCACGATGCCACCGATAAGGTTCGGCATGAAGAAGACTGTGCGGAAGAAGTTCGTGCCCTTCAGCTTGCGCGTCAGAATCCATGCGATCCAGAACGCGAACAAGTTCACAGTAATGATGGAAACAACAACCACCATGAGAGTGAATCCGAAGGAGGCGACGAAGCCCTCGCGCTCACTAAAGGCCTTCTGGTAGTTCTCGATACCAACCCACTGCGCATTAGTGATGGTTGTGAAGTCAGTAAATGATAGGAAGAAACCGATAACGAACGGCACCAGGAACGCGATTGCAAAGGCAATCAGCGTGGGTAGCACGAAAATTGGGAAATACTTTTTCAATGTTGCTTGCATCTACAACACCGCTCCTAAAGCTAAAGGCGGAGCCCGGTGCCTCGAGACCGGTTTAACAGGTCACCGAGCCCCGAGCTCCGCCTTGCCATTGGATGAACTCATTCCGTCGGTTGTTCATGCGCGAGAAGCTTTCGCTTCACACTCACCGATGGAATGGATCACCATTGATTTGCTGGTATTTAATTGTTCGGAGATTCCGCATTCCAGCTGTCGGCGAAAGTCTCGACAACCTTGTCCCACGGCATCTTTCCGGAAGCGTACTGCGCCAGCGCTGCGCCAAAATCATCCTTGAACTGCTGCGACGGGAAGTACTGGAAGTCCCACGGGATGGTGGTCAGGTCCTCGTTCTCAATTGCTGCGGCCACTTCCTTGGCCAGCGGGTCATTCGGAGTGTCGGCTTCAGTGAAGTTCTGGAACGGAGCGATGAATCCGAGATCCTCGACGACGTACTTCTTGCCCTCATCGGTGTTGAACAGCCAATTGACGAAGTCCTTCGTTGCCTTTTGGGAAGCCTCCGAAGCCTTGGAGTTGACCGTCAGGTAGTTCTCAGTACCAACCGAGATGCCGGTCTTATCCTCGTCCTTCAGGCCCATGTACATAGGCATGAACTTAATCTTGTCCTGCTTGACCACGTTGCCGGAGACATCGTTGATCTGGGACCATGCCCAGTTGCCATTCTGAACCATAGCGGCCTTGCCCTGGGCGAATTCCGCCATCGAGTCGGACACAGCCTTCGACGGGGCCAGAGTCTTTTCGACAGTGGAGTTATTCAGGTACAGATCAAAGAGGTTCTTGAACTCCTTGTTGTACTTGAACTTCACATCAGCGGTTTCCTTGGTGCCAAGGTCCTCGAATTCATAATGAACCGGTCCGTTGGCCAAGTGTGTCTGCCAGCGCCAATCCTCACCGGATGCAAGCGAGGTGGAAGCGAAGGTGCCGGAAATCCCCAGCTTGTCCTTCTTGGCCTGCATGTCCTCAGCAACTTCCTTCAGCTTTCCGAAGGCCTTAATCTCGTCGATGCTCTTGGCCTTGGCATCGGGCAGCGCGAAGTACTTGTCCATGATCTCTTCGTTATAGATCAGGCCAAACCCCTCGACTGCAAACGGGACGCCGTATACCTTGCCGTCCTCGCCCTTCAGCGGCTCGATGCCCTCGTTGAGGTTTTGTGCGATCTCAGTGTCAGACATGTCTGCCATGTATTCCTGCCAAGTACGCAGGCCCGCCGGACCATTGACTTGGAACAGTGTTGGCGCGTCCTTTTTACCAATCTCGGCCTTCAGAGTTTGCTCATAGGAATTCGAAGCAGCAGTAACGACCTTGACCTGGACACCAGTCTTGTCAGTGTATGCCTTCGCAATCTTCTGATATGCGGCATCCTGCTCCGGCTTGAAGTTAAGGAAGTAGACACCACCATCTGCAACCGCATCATCACTCGAGCACGCAACCAAACCAGCGGTTGCCATCAGGCCTGCTGCACACAGAGCTGAAAGGCGCTTGAAGTTCTTCACTATATTTTCTCCCTTGAGAAGAAAGGCCACTTCAATGGCATCCTCCGAGCAATTCGGACGAATATTTGCCAGCAGCCGTGGCCTAATTGGATTATCCCGCCCTGCGGCTAGAAGTAGCCTTTCATGCGAACTTCGACGCCACCCACGCGGGTATTCGGTCTCACCAAAATCTTACTTGACCAAAACCAATTTAGGTTGGCCTTCAGCCAGCTGTGAACAAATGCAAAGGAGAAAAATAGCAAAAGCTCTCGAAAGCACACCTAGAATTTGAGCTGTTTTCGAGCTGTTTTCGCTGAACAGAGCCGCCTACCGGCACCAAAGTAAGCACCTGGCCGCGACAATCACACGCAGACCCGACAACCACCCGACCACCAAAAGCACCCCTGTTTGGCGTGAATGTATATTTTTATAATATCCTGGCGAGTCGTTTACTTGTCACTTTTGAAATAATCGTACGCTCGACAGTCTGCTTCTAGAGAGCTACTCGACCTCATCGCTCGCCGGAAGATATACGGACTCGTCGCGATGCCCGGGCAACACTCGGTCTACGTAGCTCTGCACCGCTTCTTGAAGCGGCACATCCGCACGGCGTTTTTCTGCCATGTACCAGCGATGCTCCAAGACCTCGTGGAAAACCTGCGCATCCTGCAGCCTTCCACGCAGCCCCTCGGGCACAGCCAGGATTGTGGCCTCGAAAACTTCACGCAGCCATCGGTGCGCAACCTGCTCTAGCGGAACCCCTTCAAGACCTTCCGCCAACCGAAAGGTCTGCATACTATTGAGCATCCGCCTCGCTTGCCGTTCTTGAACATCCAACCCCGTCAGTCGCATTAACTGCCTATGGTGATGCCCTGCGTCAACCACTCGTGGTCGGAACACAACGCGGCCACCATCACTGGTGACTTTCAGCTCGCCAACATCGAAACCGAGGTCGTTGAGCCTGCGAATCCGCTCATCGACAAGCCAAGGCTCCTCAACACCAATAGATTCTTCCCCCGTCAGCTCTTGCCACAGGTCCTCATAACGCTCAATAATGCGCCTACCCACCGCAATTACGTCCAACTCAGGATCGAGGAATCCGCCGGCCTGCAGATCCATGAGCTCTCCGATGATGTTGGTATGGGCAACGTCAACGTCGTAAAGCCTGCGGGAATCTGAGAGTGTGCCTTGCAAATCTCCCGTTTCCGCGTCGACAAGGTAGGCGGAGAAAGCGTCTGCGTCACGACGAAACAACGTGTTCGACAGCGACACGTCGCCCCAGTAAAAACCAAGGAGATGTAACCGAACTAGCAGGACTACCAGCGAGTCAATCAGGCGGACCACAGTTTCGCGGGTGACCTGTTGAGAAAAAACTGCACGATACGGCAGCGAATACTCGAGATGTTCTGTGACGAGTGCCGCAGTTAACGGTTCGCCATCTGGATCCTTGCGGCCAGTAATGACCGCGAGCGGGCGAACCGATGGAGCACCGAGCCTGACCAGGTCACGCAGCATTCGATACTCATGATGAGCAGTGAACTCACCAATTTCTTTCACTGCAATGACGCGGTCATCCAAGTTGACGAATCGAACAATGTGCCGCGAAATTCCCTGAGGTAGGGCGGCCAACAAATCGTCTGGCCACTGTTCCAGAGGTATATGCCAAGGAAGGCGCAAAAGCTTTGAAGCCACCGTTGTCGCGGCTATTTTCATAGTTTCCGACACGGTGGCTCCTAAAACTGTCTTACTGTCCCACTGCCCTACCAGCTACTCATTTCATCTAAACGAAAGAGTTTAGGCCGGAAGGCGCATACCAGTCGACTTCGAGAACAGGTGCAGCATGCCCGGACGAATCTTGCCGTAAACTACCGAGCCCAACTGCGGCGCGGTGCGCGGGGCGGTACGAATAACCACCTGACCGTGTTCCTCTTCGTCCGGGTTAGAGGAAGATCCGGAGCTCAATGCTCCGCCACCGACGAGATCGCCATACATGAATGCATCGGAGCCCAATTCCTCGACCAAGTTAACCTGCACCGGAATGACGTCATCGCCCGGCCCCTCGACCAGGTCGAATGCCTCCGGACGGAAGCCCACGATAATCTGGTTCTGATCCTCCGGCACGATTGCAGCAAGTGTGGCTTCCGGCAGCTTAATCTTGGCCTCACCCAACGTGGCGTAACCATTAGAGACGTTGAACGTGCCCAGGTTCATCGCAGGCAAGCCAATGAAGCCCGCGACGAATTCGTTTGCCGGGGTTTCGTAGAGTTCCCGCGGGGTACCGACCTGCTGCAGAACACCGAAGTTAATGACCGCGATGCGGTCGCCCATGGTCAGCGCCTCAGTCTGGTCGTGGGTGACATACATGGTGGTCACACCCATCCGACGCTGCATGGCCGCAATCTGAGTACGGGTTTGAACACGCAGCTTCGCGTCCAGGTTCGACAACGGCTCGTCCATCAGGAACACCTGCGGCTTGCGCACAATCGCACGCCCCATTGCCACACGCTGACGCTGACCACCGGATAGAGCCTTAGGCTTACGATCCAGGAACTGAGTTAGATCCAGGGTCTTCGCAGCTTCTTCGACACGACGGTCAATCTCGTCCTTGTCCACACCAGCAATCTTGAGCGCGAAGCCCATGTTCTCGCGCACCGTCATATGCGGGTACAGTGCGTAGTTCTGGAAGACCATCGCAATATCGCGATCCTTGGGCGAGACATTGGTCACATCACGATCTCCAATGAAAATCTTGCCCTCATTGACCTCTTCCAGACCGGCAAGCATGCGCAGTGTTGTGGACTTACCACAACCGGAGGGGCCCACCAGAACCAGGAACTCGCCATCGGCAATTTCCAAGTTGAACTTGTCCACAGAAGGCTTCGTCGCACCAGGGTAAATGCGAGTGGCATCAGCAAAAGTCACAGTAGCCATGTGAATACAAACCTTTCATCGGCAGGTACGTGCCGAACGATCCGAGTGAAAGTAACCGCAGGAACAGCTCCTACGTATCTGCCTCACAAGCTTACTCTTAATCGAGTAGTCCCGTAACGAGCTCCGCAATCTTCGAGCGCTCCGAGCGCTTCAGCGTGATGTGTGCAAAAAGCTCGTTGCCCTTGAGTTTTTCAATCACCGCCTGCACGCCGTCATGGCGGCCGACGCGCAGGTTGTCACGCTGCGCCACATCGTGCGTAAGGATGACTCGGGAATTGCTACCAAGACGCGACAGCACCGTCAGCAGTACGTTGCGCTCCAGCGACTGTGCCTCATCGACAATCACGAAGCTGTCATGCAGGCTACGACCGCGAATGTGTGTCAGTGGCAGTACCTCCAGCATGTCGCGCGAGGCAATCTCATCCATCACGTTGTCTGAAACCAATCCCTCCAGGGTGTCGTAAACAGCCTGCGCCCACGGGTTCATCTTTTCGTCCTCACTACCTGGCAGGTAGCCAAGGTTCTGACCACCTACCGCGTAGAGCGGACGGAACACCACAATCCGGCGATGCAGTCCGCGCTCCAGCACCGACTCCAGTCCCGCGCACAGCGCAAGCGCCGACTTACCCGTACCGGCTCGGCCGCCGAGGGACACAATCCCCACCGAGTCATCCAACAGCAGGTCAAGCGCCACACGCTGCTCCGCCGACCGCCCCTTCAGGCCAAACGCCTCCGTATCGCCCCGCACAAGCTTGACGACGCCCGGGGCGCTCACCCGTGCCAGCGCAGACTGGCTACCAGCGCTGAGCTGCACGCCGCAGTGCAGCGGCTGATCCTGGATCTGCTCGAGCTCAAGGAACCCATTGGCGAAGAGACGATCAATTTCCTCCGGGTCGACGTCTACTTCCACCATTCCCGAGTACCCAGTCAGAACGACGTCCTGGGCGCGGTAATCGTCGGCAGGCAAGCCGACCGCACCAGCCTTGACGCGAAGCGGAATGTCCTTGGTGACCAGCACGACATCATGTCCATCGTGCTGAAGATTAAGGGCGCAAGCGAGAATGCGGTGATCGTTTTCGGCGGTGCGGAAGCCTGCGGGAAGGATGGAGGGATCGGAGTGGTTGAGCTCAATATGCATAAACCCGCCAAGATCATTGGCGGGCACAGGCCGGTCCAGGTGGCCGTAGCGGTAACGCAGCTCTTCGAGGAAACGGAGCGCTTCTCGGGCGAACCACCCCAGCTCTGGGTGGTGGCGCTTGGCCTCCAACTCACTCACCACGACCAGCGGAAGCACAACTTGGTGCTCATCGAACTTCTTGGTGGCGTGGGGATCGGACAGCAGGACCGAGGTATCAAGCACGTAGGTACGCATGCCCTCAGGCTAAAAGTCAGAGGTAGAAATTACGTGGTTGTGAGATGAATGCTTGGTTATCAGATGAACCACAGTTGGTTACAGGCTCTAATCCTCAAGTTGAACCCTAAGGAACTGGCCGAGCACCGAGCACCACTGCCCGGCCACTCCACTGCCCTTTTAATGGCGACTAGTCGTTATGGCGAATCTGTCGACCCAGCAACTTGTGGCGAAGCGGATCAACCGCCAAGGTCACAGCGCCAACTGATACAACTCCCACGAGGTACGCCAGCGCAACAACAAGTGAGCGTTGACCAAACGTGATTTCGTTCGCAATCGGGCCGAACATGGTGGCTCCCAACAGCGCACCCATAACAAAGCCGAAGATGCTGGTCGCAAGCATGGGAAAGAATGTCTGCTTGAAAGTGACCGTGCGGTGGAAGCTGATTGGCGTCCCGATGAAGTCCAGCGCCTTTGTCAGCGATGCCTCTTCATAGACGGCTGAGGCCTGAGTCAAAAGCGTTGACACCAGCAACAGAATGAAACCGATTACGAAAGTGATAGTCACACCGGTTGCAATATCGTGCGCGAATGTGACATCTGCAACCTCTTCAATCTTGTCTTCGCCAGGCACCATCATTGTGTAGCCAAGCAGCAGAGACAGGAAGGCCATGGAACTTACTCGACGCCACGATTCCTTAGCGTTAGTCGCGACTCGTCGCGTCGCCACAAAATCACTTGACGTACCGAAGAAGCTGGAGATGCGGGCAACAAGCTGGATAAAGAAAGGCGCCACCAGGCCAATTGCCCAGACCATCAGGTACATCATCGCTGCGACACCAAGCGTGGCAGTGACGGTTCCACCCGCGATATTGGAGTTGGCAATCACGTACAGGACGATCGCACCGATAACAACGGCCACAATCATGCGCCATGCCTTCATCGACTTGGGCACTTCCTTGCGGCTAACGCCGAGTGGTGAAATCATCACCCTTCGCAAACCGACCACAGCGGCAAAGAGTGCGAGTAGCACCACTGCTACCCAAACCAGCGGGTAGCCCCACCAGGGCAGCAACATGTCCCAGGTATCCAGGTAGTCATTGTCGAACTTGATTATCGCCCAGAATGGCGCAGTGGCCACCGACAACAACGTGCCCACCACAAGCCCAACAGCTGCCAATACGAGGGTTTCGATAATCACCATGCGCGTAATTGCCCCGTTGGAGAGACCAATTAAGCGCAGAGTTGCCAACCTCTGCTCACGTCCCGCAGCGCCAAGCACCGCCGACTGTGCCACGAGCGAAACCATTGCCGGAATCACAAAAACACAGGCCACGAGTGCCAACTGCAGGTACATCTCGCCCTGACCTTGATTCATGTAATCCTCGGGCGTTGGGTTCGGCGGCAACTGTGGCTCAGCCTGCCAACGGCGGTAAAACATCGCCGTGCCACCGACGACGACCAACGCCAACCAGGTACTCACGGTCATAGCTACCACGGACAGTGCGGACAACCAGCCGTTTCCCGAATGCGATTCACGCCCGGCGCGCTGCAGCCGCGTGCTCAAGTCCGCTAGTGCGCCGGTACGAATTCTCTGGGGTTTTGGTGCTTCAGTTACGGTGCTCACTTTGTAACCTCCGCTCCTGCCAGCATGCGGTCGTCGTGAATCAGGCCATCGCGGATCTCCACACGTCGACGACACCAGTCGGCCACCTTCACATCGTGCGTGACCATCACCAATGTCGTGCCAGTCTGCTCCACCAACGCGGTGAGCTGCTGCATGACCTCATGGCCTGTGGACTGGTCCAGCGCGCCAGTCGGCTCATCGGCGAAGATGACACCTGGCTCGCCGGCCATCGCGCGGGCAATTGCTACACGCTGTGCTTGGCCGCCGGACATCTGTCCTGGGCGACGGCGCGTTAGGTCTTCTAGGCCCAGGCGGCTGAGGACATCGTCGGCAAGCGCGAGTGACTTCGAGCGCTTCTTGCCCTGCAGAATCATTGGCAGAGCAACGTTTTCCCGGGCGGTCAGTTCGGGGAGGAGTTGGCCGTCTTGGAAGACGAAGCCGAAGTCGTGCAGGCGGAGGGCGGAGCGGTCGGCATCAGAAAGCGAATTAATCTTTGTGTCACCGAAGATGACGTCGCCGTCGTCCGGCAGCAACACGCCGGACATGCAGTGCAGCAGCGTGGACTTACCAGAACCTGACGGTCCCATGACTGCCACGGTTTCGCCGGGCTCAATGGTCAGCGAAATGCCGGTGAGAACGGGAGCTGAATTGTAGGACTTAGTGATGTCACGAATACAAAGTCGTGCGTTTCTTGGGCTGTTGTTGTCTGTCATGGCACTCATTTCACTCTCACGGAGGCGATTTCAACACCGTGCCCACTTTCCTTTTGCGGTAGTGCTAGGTCTACTATGCCGGAAATTAATTCCTCCGTAGACAGAGCTTTCGTACCATAGGAAACTATGGAGCTGAAGGATTATTTCCGCAAATATATCGGCGCGAACCGCCGCGAAAAAGCGCATAAACGCAGCTACGAGGAATCCGCCGCCGCTCGCATCGCCGAACTTACCGCTTCACGACGAACAATTGCCGAAGCCTTCGAGATTGAACGTCGCCGCATTGAAAATGACCTCCACGACGGAGCTCAGCAATACATTGTTGCAGCTTCAATGAAATTGGGACTTGCAGAATTGGAGGCATCCAATACTGGCAATGAGGAATTAATGCAGCTCCTCGCGGAAACTCGCGGCCATTTGGAGGATGGATTACGCGCTTTGCGGCGGACAGTCCACGGAATTCACCCGCAGGTGTTGCGCGATCGCGGTCTGCAAGCGGCTGTTGAAGAGATTGCTGAAGGATACGGCCCTCACGTTGTTGTGCACACTCCCTATCCCCTGCCTGAATTGGAAGAAAGTGTGCTCGCCGCGGCGTATTTTTTCTGTGCAGAAGTGCTGACTAATGCGGCGAAATATGCACCGAACGCTCCTGTTTCTGTGCTGCTCACCTCGGATCAAACACTGAATGTTTCAATTACGGACCAAGGCCCTGGCGGCGCAAAATTGGGGCGCGGTTTGCGGGGTATGAAAGAGCGTCTAGCCACTTTCGACGGTGCGATGACCATGCACTCTCCCGAAGGTGGGCCAACGCAGGTAATAGCCAGAATTCCTTTGATGTTGAACCGCTGGGAATCAGGTATTGGAGAAATAGAAGGCATGGATATGGAAAGCGTGGAGAAGAAAGGTGCGGCGAAATAATGAAAATTGTCATTGCGGATGACTCGGCACTCCTGCGGGAAGGAGTCGCGGGGCTCGTCGAAAAGCGCGGACATGAAGTGATTGCGATGGTCGACACTGCGCACGGTCTGGTGGCGGACATCGATGACCGGTTTGACGACTCGGGCGAGCTGCCAGACCTGGTGATTACCGATGTGCGCATGCCTCCGAAGATGAGTGACGACGGCCTGCGGGCCGCAGTGGAACTGCGCGAGCGTTATCCGCAGCTGAATGTCATGGTGCTGTCGCAGTATGTGGCGCCGGCGTATGCGCGTGAGTTGTTCTCGCCGGGAGGTGCTGGGGTTGGTACTGGGGCCGGCTCAAGTGGCAGCAGCTCGAGTGGCGGGACCGGGTATCTGCTCAAAGACCGCGTTGGCCAGGTGCTGGACTTCTTGGGTTTGCTCGAGGTCGTCGCAGGTGGTGGCGTGGTGATTGACCCTGATGTGGCGACGGCATTGATGCAGTCCGGCAAATCGGGGCTAGCCAGTTTAACGGCGCGCGAACGCGAAGTGCTCGAGCTGATGGCACGCGGCAAGTCCAATAAGCAGATTGCCGATGACCTCGTGCTTTCCGGGGCGGCGGTGGCGAAACACGTGTCCAACATCTTTATGAAGCTGCATCTGGAGCCCGGCGAGGAAAACCGCCGTGTGCGGGCAATTTTGGAATTTCTCACGGCGACGTCGGGGCAGATTTAGGGTCGGCAGCAATCGTATCTCTCGCAAAAGCGATGAAAAAATAAGTGTTGATTATGACACGAGTCACAATTTAAAGTTGGCTCATACGTTTGTTGTTTCCCTATAGAAAGGACGTGTCTACATGACTGTTTACGCCGACCCCGGCACCCCCGATGCAATCTTCACGTACAAGGAGCAGTACGAAAATTTCATCGATGGTAAGTGGACACCTCCAGTAAACGGGCAATACATGGACAACTCCACCCCGGTTACGGGCGAGGTTTTCTGCCGGGTTCCGCGGTCTAACGAGAAAGACATTGAGCTCGCTCTCGACGCCGCGCACAAGGCGAAGGACTCCTGGGCCTCGGTTCCTGTGGCCGAGCGGGCGCTGATCCTCCACCGCATCGCGGACCGTCTGGAGGAAAACCTTGAGAAGATTGCCGTCGCCGAGACCTGGGAGAACGGCAAGGCCATTCGCGAGACCCTCGCCGCTGACATCCCGCTCGCAATCGACCACTTCCGCTACTTCGCCGGGGCCACCCGCACGCAGGAGGGGCGCATCTCACAGATTGACGACAACACGGTCGCCTACCACTTCCACGAGCCACTCGGCGTCGTCGGCCAGATTATCCCGTGGAACTTCCCCCTCCTGATGGCCGCATGGAAGATCGCCCCGGCCCTCGCCGCCGGCAACTGCATCGTGCTCAAGCCAGCAGAGCAGACCCCCGCGTCGATTCTCATGCTCACCGAGATTATCGCCGATTTGCTTCCGGACGGCGTTCTCAACATCGTCAATGGCCTCGGCACCGAGGCCGGTGCTGCGCTGACCGCAAGCGACCGGATCTCCAAAATTGCGTTCACCGGATCGACTGCCGTGGGCCAGCTAATCAACAAGGCAGTGTCCGACAAGATTATTCCGATCACGCTGGAGCTCGGCGGCAAGTCCCCGTCCATCTTCTTCCCCGACGTCATGGACGCCGACGATGCGTTCCGCGAGAAGTGCATTGAGGGCCTGGCCATGTTCGCGTTGAACCAGGGCGAGGTCTGCACCTGCCCGTCGCGAGCCCTGGTCCACGAAGACATCGCTGATGAGTTCCTGAAGCTCGCGGTCGAGCGCGTTAAGCAGATTAAGACCGGCAACCCGCTGGATACGTCGGTACAGATGGGCGCCCAGGCCTCCCAGGAGCAGCTGGACAAAATCTCCGGCTACTTGGAGTCCGGGCCGAAGGAGGGCGCGGAGGTTCTCACCGGCGGCAACGTCGCCAAGCTCGAAGGGCTGGAGGGAGGCTACTACGTCGAGCCGACAATCTTTAGGGGCAACAACTCGATGCGTTTCTTCCGCGAGGAGATTTTCGGCCCGGTCCTGGCCGTGACAACCTTCAAGACTCTGGATGAGGCTCTCGAGATTGCCAACGACACTATCTACGGTCTTGGCGCCGGCGTGTGGAGCCGCAACCAGAATAACGCCTACCGCGCTGCCCGCGGCATCCAGGCTGGCCGTGTGTGGGTGAATAACTACCACAGCTACCCTGCTCACGCAGCCTTCGGCGGTTACAAGCAGTCCGGTATCGGCCGCGAGAATCACTTGATGATGCTCGAGCACTACCAGGAGACCAAGTGCATGCTCGTCTCTTACGACGAGAACCCGACTGGCCTGTTCTAAGAATCCGCCCACTTGGGGCTAGGCGGTTTGTCGATTCCGATTCACGTCCGATGAAGGTGTCGACAACTGCCTCTGCCCCCCGAAAAAACGCCCTCCGCACCCGGCAGGTTGCAATGGTCGGCCTTAACCGGACGCACCAGGCGCTGGCGACTCCAAATTTAGAGGCCTAGCTCACGGCCGCCAGCTAGGTCTCTCTTTCTTTCTTCGCTTTCCGGCGCCACCTACACACCCGTTTAATCGTGGCACTGGCGGCCCATCCGCCGATAAATAGTAGCGGGATGTAGAAGAACACGACATAGGCGACGACCAGGCCGTCCTGGCCATCGGGCGGCGTGGTGAGAAATAGGAATGCCAAATCGCCAAGCGCAGCAATTCCTGCGCCGGTAGCTGCTGCGACAATGCTCCGCGCGCTGGTCATCCCCCGGACCGACGAACGATCACCGGCAAAAACAGCTATTGCTCCGACCAGCATTACTGAGACCAGCATGGACACGATCCACGACGCAATTCCTTCGTCGTAGGCGAGATTGGGCTCCGGCAAGATTAGCCCACCCAAAACACTCCACGCGACCGCGGCGAAAAAGGACGCCAGCAAGGGGCGGGTTATATTGTCGAGCCTCATGCGTCCCAGGTTACGTGAGAGAACCTGCAGCGTGACCGACTCTCTCCCCCTCCAACGGAGAATCGAGTTACGCTCACAGGCGCAAAACCCTCCGAGCATAGAGTGGGTTAAGTAGCAAAACTGACAACCCGAAAATTTACGGGCTGCAAATGTGAAACTGTGCGAGCTTATGACACTTTCAAGCCATTTTTCGGGCCATTTTTGACATAAACGCAGTCAGTAACTCAGATCGACCCAACGTCACCAGTCATAAACGTGGTCAGTAACTCGCATTGGGACTAAATGGAAAAGGTGCCCACCGACGACACACCGACCAGACACGCTTTTCTTTACTTACCCCCATATTTCGGTTCACGAAGATACCTACGCGCTGGAGAAGCTGGCCGAGGTCAAGTCAGCGTGCAACCTCACCATGATTCTGACTCCTGGTAACCACGATCAGATTCACCCCAAGTTCCAGCCTGCGGTGCAGATGGAATGGATGGGCGCCTACCAGAACGTCTTTGACCTCATCAGCCTGAATCTCCAGATTAAACAGGGCAAGAAGGCCTATCTCGTCAACCACTACCCCGCGCTGATGGATCGGACCGCGTCCAAGAATGCCGTCCGCTGGGCTCCGCACGCTAATCGTTGGACCGGCATCGTTCACGGTCACACGCATTCGTCCGTGACGCTCATGCCTGGCCACGTCAACGTCGCGCCCGAAGCCCACGACCTGCAGATTATCCACAGTTCGACACTCTGGGACCTCCTAGATCAGGTCTAACCTTTAGCTTTACGACGGTCCCCGCGCCCCAGCCCAACCGCGCCACCTGCGGCTTCGGCTGGGGAACTCATAGCGCCCACGTCTCTAAGTACTCAGGTACTGGCTAGCTCGGGCAGCTTTGTGCCCCCCCAAAAAAAAGTGCTCCATCGCCTCCTATGCGCCTGTCCATTTATGGCTTAACTGTCCGCCTATGGCCCAAAAGTGACCTGTTGCGCCAATGTGTACATATGGTCGCGTATACAGAGCCAAACGTTACTGTCGAGCCATACGTCATCTTCGAGCCATACGTGGCGTGCTGCCGCGATGCCGTGATGGCTCCTCTTCACTTGTCATTGCGCTATTGGGATTCTAGAACCCCCGCATAAGTGGCGAGTAAGTGGCAAGCTTTCGGCTCCAGCGCTCTGGCCCAAGACTCCAGCGACTTGTGGCCAAGGTATTCACCTATCGATGCGCTGGAGCGTGGCCATAAGTGAATACCTCATCGACATGTGAGAGACCCAGCCAATACCGTGCGCATAAGTGCCGAAAAACCATCGACAAGTCACCGACACCATCGACAAGACCCCGAAACTTGGCCATAAGTGGCGGAATAGAAAATAGACCGCTCACTCCCACGGCCCAACCCCTCAATAACCAGCCGGGGCGCGTCGGGGAAAGACACGAATTTTGTCCTTTGGCCCGAATATTTAATGATTGTTTTAGTGGATTAACACTGCGAATAAAAAACCAGGCCAGAGAAAAACTCCCTGACCTGGCCTAATTGCTCCTCCAGCTGGACTCGAACCAGCAACCCTTCGATTAACAGTCGAATGCTCTGCCATTGAGCTATGGAGGAATACTCACCGCCAAGAACCAGCTAACCCATACTTCGGCCACGCCGTTCCTTGCGACGGATAGATACTTTACCCAGACCCCCTGAAACTCACAAATCGCCAGGTCAAAGGTTAATTTAGGCATCTCATACCCATCGGCCATGACATTGTTGTGAGTTCTTGAAACCACACAATCCGTGCAATCCACATGATCCACACAATCCACACAATCCGTGCAATCCGTGCAATCCACACAATCCGTGCAATCCACGCAATCTCACACAGCCCAACGAAGCCCCCAGCAGTACTGAAAACGCTTTCCATCATGCACTTTTCATACCGCGTTCATACGATGGGGCTTATGTCTGAACAAACCAACGGAACCGAAAACACCGAGCAAACCGCACGCGTTGTTCGCGGCGTTATCGCACACGAAAAAGGCGCACCTGTAGAACTTACTGATATCCACATCCCGTCCCCGGGCCCGAACGATGTCATTGTTGACATCCAGGCCTGCGGCGTCTGCCATACAGACCTGGCTTACCGCGACGGCGATATCACCGACGAGTACCCGTTCTTCCTCGGCCACGAGGCCGCAGGCGTGGTCTCCGAGATTGGCGAAGAGGTCACGCATGTTGCCGTCGGCGATTTCGTTGTCCTCAATTGGCGCGCCGTCTGTGGCGAGTGCCGCGCCTGCAAGCGCGGTGAGCCACAGTACTGCTTTAGCACTTTCAACGCCTCCAAGCCCATGACGCTTGCCGACGGCACCGTCCTCACCCCAGCACTTGGAATCGGCGCTTTTGCGGATGCCACCCTCGTCCACGAGGGCCAGTGCACCAAGGTCGATTCGGCAGCCGATCCGGCCGTTGCCGGCCTGCTTGGCTGCGGCGTCATGGCCGGCATCGGTGCGGCTATTAACACCGGCGAGGTCAAGCGCGGTGAATCGGTAGCCGTCATCGGCTGCGGTGGCGTTGGTACGGCCGCTATCGCCGGTGCCAAGCTGGCCGGCGCTAGCAAGATTATTGCCATCGACATCTCAGACGAGAAGCTGGATACCGCCCGCGAATTCGGCGCGACCGAGACCATTAACTCTGCGGAGCTGGCCAAGAGCGATAAGGGCACCGGGGAAGAGGATTCCGTCGTTAAGCGAGTGCGTGAGCTGACCGACGGTTTCGGTGCTGATGGCGTGATTGATGCGGTCGGCCGTCCGGAAACCTACAAGCAGGCGTTCTACGCCCGTGACCTGGCTGGACGCGTTGTTCTGGTCGGCGTTCCGGCGCCGACAATGGAGCTGGATATCCCGCTGGCGGATGTGTTTAGCCGCGGTGGTGCGTTGAAGTCGTCCTGGTACGGCGACTGCCTGCCAGAGCGCGACTTCCCGATGCTGGTGGATCTGTCGTTGCAGAACCGCCTGCCACTAGAGGGCTTCGTGACGGAGCGCATTGGCATTGAGGATGTTGATGAGGCCTTCGAAACTATGAAGGCCGGTAAGGTACTGCGATCGGTGGTGACGCTGTGAACAAGGATTTGAGGGTTGACCACGTTCTCACGTCGGGCACGTTCTCGCTCGATGGTGGCACGTGGGACGTAGACAACAACGTATGGGTGCTCGGCGATGACCGTGAGGTCATTGTCATCGACGCGGCGCATGAGGCGCAGCCGATTATCGATGCGGTGGATGGCCGCAAGGTAAAGGCCATCGTGTGCACCCACGCACACAACGACCACATCACTGTGGCCCCTGAACTGCAGGAGAAGCTCGACGCTCCCCTGCTCGTCCACCCGGGCGACCAGATGCTGTGGGAGCAGTCCTGGCCGGATCTGGCGCACGAGGATCTCGCGCATGGTCAGCGCCTGGAGATTGCGGGCACGGAGGTTGTCATTATTAACACTCCGGGCCACTCCCCTGGCTCGTGCTGCCTGTACGTACCGGAGGCCGCGGAGCTGTTCTCTGGTGACACGCTGTTTTCCGGCGGTCCGGGGGCGACCGGTCGGTCCTACTCGGATTTCGACACGATCATTAACTCCATCCGCGACAACCTGTTGACTCTGCCTGCGGAAACGACTGTCCGCACGGGTCATGGCGACCACACGACGATTGGCCGCGAGGCTCCGCACTTGGAAGAGTGGATTCGCCGCGGCTACTAGTCGCTAGCCGCTGACGGGTGGCTGGCGCCTAGAAACCGCTAGCCACTAGCTACTCAAACACGACCTTGACCGCCTCTGCTTGCAGTTCGCGGCGGTACTGCTCCATCGCGAGCAGGTCCGCGAACAGCGAGTTGTAGGCGGTTTCGTCGTCTGAGGGGCGCATTCGTGAGAGCATCGCCTTCAGCTGTGCAATTTGGTCACCGACCCACACCTCCTGCAACCGCGCCAGAATCGCCTGCGCATACGGGCGCAGCGTCTCTGCATCGACGGCGATTTGCTCCACGCCCAGCTCAGTCACGAGATGCTTGACGACGTCCTCCCGCGCCTGATCCATAATTGCGGTCGCCCAACTATGTGGCTGTGTGGCCGCTTCCCCGCAGGCACCACCTGCAGCCATGATGGCATCGAATACCGCCCGGTAGGTCGGATGCCCAAAGGTCTCGGGTGCGAGCGCATCGAATACCGGGCCGGTGGTGGCGGGCTCTTGAATTGCCAGCTTAAGGGCCTCACGCTGCGCATAGAGCACAGGGTCCCGCGGATTTGGATACGGCAGTGCCGGGTTGCGCCGGCGCCGCGCTTCCTCCGCCTCTTCACGGGCACGGGCCTCTTCTTGGCGACGCTGGTAGGGGGTGCGCTTTTCATTCTGTGGCCGACTGGCCTCCTCGCGGACGCGCTGCACCAGCTCGGCCTCATCATTCCAGCCGATCCAGCCGGCAACTTCGCGGGCATACTCATCGCGCAGCGCCGCGTCCTTGAGCTGGGCCAGGACAGGCACCACTCGGCGCAGCCCGGAGACCCTGCCATTAGCGGTGGTCAGGTCATAGTCGGCCAGAAGTGTGCGGAGGACAAATTCGATCAATGGCCGTCGTGAAGCAACGAGATCGCGCACTGCGGCCTCGCCCTTCTTCTGGCGCAGATCGCACGGATCCATGCCGTCCGGCGCGACCGCGACGTAGGACTGGCCGGTGAAGTTCTGCTCCCCCTCGAAGGCGCGCATGGCGGCCTTCTGTCCTGCCTCGTCGCCGTCGAAGGTGTAGATGAGTTCGCCGCGGAAGAAGTTGTCGTCGAGCATGAGACGGCGCAGCAGCTGGAGGTGTTCCTCGCCGAAAGCGGTACCGCAGGACGCGACGGCCGTGGTCACGCCTGAGGCGTGCATGGCCATGACGTCAGTGTAGCCCTCCACGATTACAGCCTGATGACCAGTGGCAATGTCCTTCTTTGCCAGATCCAAGCCGAAAAGGACCTTGGACTTCTTGTACAGCATGGTCTCGGGCGTGTTCATGTACTTGCCCAGATTGTCATCGTCGAAAAGCTTGCGGGCACCAAAACCGATGACATCGCCGGACATATTGCGGATCGGCCACATGAGACGACGGTGAAAACGATCGATCGGCCCCATGCGCCCCATCTTGGAAAGACCCGCCTTGTCCAACTCCTCGAAGCTAAAGCCCAGGCGCTGCAGGTGCTTGGTTAGAGTGTCCCAGCCGGCCGGCGAGTAGCCACAGCCGAACTGGGCCGCGTGCTCGGCGGTGAAGCCGCGGTTTTCCAGAAACTCGCGCGCGGGCGCTGCCGCTGGAGTGGAGAACTGTTCGCGGTAGAACTTCTGTGCCTCGCGGTTTGCGGCGATGAGACGCTGGCGAGTTCCCGGTTCCTCGCGACGGCCCGTGCCGCCGCCCTCATAGTTAATGTGGAAGCCAATTTTCTCCGCACAGGCTTCGACAGCCTCCGGGAAAGACAGGTGTTCCATCTCCATGAGGAAGCTGAATACATCACCGCCCTTGCCGGTGGAAAAGCAGTGGTAGTAGCCATGATTGGGGCGTACGTGGAACGACGGCGTGCGCTCGTCTTTAAAAGGCGAAAGCCCTTTCAGAGAATCCGCGCCAGCCGGTTTGAGGTTCACGTATTCTGCAACGATCTCCTCAATCGGAGTCCGTTCGCGGATTGCCGCGATATCGGAGTCCGGAATTCTTCCCCTAGCCATGAAAATAACCTTACCCAAACCGTCCAATCGACTCCGCCGTAGAGGTTTCGCATGCCGACGAGCCGCCCGCGCCCAACCCAAAAACGTGCCGGCGGCGACAGATATGGAAAGATACTAGCCATGGCTGAGTGGAAGAAGATTGCGAGCGGTGTAGGCGCTGCCGCCCTGGTGCTGGCTGGTAGTTATTTCGGGCTCGATGGCGGAGACCAGAACTCTACGGCATCCGAGAACTCACAGGGGTCGCAGGATTCCACTGCCTCCAGCGCGAAACCAGGCCCTAAACCTGGCCCCAACTTGGGCAGCAACAAGGCCGGCACAAAGGGTGCCACCTGCGCAGTAGATACCCTGCCGCAGGAGGCCGACGATGTTATCGACCGCATCCTGACCGACCAGGACCACATCTATTCGCAGCACGACGGCAAGCACTTCGGCAACTACGAGGGACGCCTGCCGAAGGAGCGCGGTGACTACTACCGCGAATACACCGTGACCACCCCGGGCAATTCCAGCCGCGGTGCACGCCGCATCGTTGTCGGCGGCGGTTCCGAAAACGATCCGGATGTCTGGTACTACACCGACGACCACTACGAGAGCTTCTGCGAAATTCCTGACGCGGAGGAGTAGACAACTATCCCCACGCCGCGGCCACACCAGCAATCTGGCGATCAAGCCGCTCTACACGCGACTCCGTCATTGACGCTAGCTGATCAACAATCACCCGCAGCCGCGCTTGGTCACTCTCCGCGCGGGAATAGAGCCACTGGAACATCGGATCAAGCGTTCCCGGAGCACCCTCCTGCAGATACTCGGCCACCCGGAAAAGGCGATCGCGCTCACGCTCCTGACGGCGAATATGACGCGGAAGATCCATCACATACAGCACGGCGATGGTCTTCAGCATGGTGACCTCGGCCAGAATCGAGCTGGGCACGGCGAGGTCCGCGTCGTAACGCCCGAGCGGAAGCGTCGACCCGGAGGCAGCACGCGTACCCGCGACGGAAGCAGTGACAAAACGGCCGACCAGCTCCGAGGTCATCCGTTTCAGCGCGACCAGCGAGCGCAGCGAACCATCATAGGACGCCGCAGCTGATACCACCGGCAAGCTGGCAAGACGCCCGGCAGCCTCGACGAGCTCCGCTGGATCGCCACCAAATGCGGCAGCGCCCTTGTCAGCGAGTGCGGCCAGTTCCACCGTGTCCCACAGAACACCCAGGTCAACGCGGCCAGAGACGATGCCATCCTCGACATCGTGGACGGAATAGGCGACATCGTCAGACCAGTCCATGATCTGCGCCTCAAGACACTGCTTGCCGTGCGGAACGCCCTGGCGAATCCACTGCAGAATTGCGGCATCTTCCTGGTAGGCCCCGTACTTGTGGCGGAGCTGACCATCGGGACCGATTGGCGTCCACGGGTACTTACAAGCCGCATCGAGCGCCGCCCGAGTGAGATTGAGTCCGCAGGGCTCACCTGTACCATCGAGCACCTTCGGCTCGAGGCGAGTGAGAATACGCAGCGTCTGCGCGTTGCCCTCAAACCCGCCGCACCCAGCGGCAATCTCGTTGAGGGCGCGCTCGCCGTTGTGGCCATACGGCGGATGCCCGATGTCATGGGTCAGGCCGGCCAGCTCTGCGAGATCCTCATCTGCACCCAACTCGCTGGCGATTCCGCGGGAAATCTGCGCGACCTCCAGCGAGTGAGTCAGGCGTGTGCGGGGAGTATCGCCCTCCCCTGGCCCCACAACCTGGGTTTTGTCAGCCAGCCTGCGCAGCGCTGCGGAGTGCAGGACGCGGGCGCGATCTCGTGCAAACGCCGCCCGGTGGGTTTCCAAGGACTGCACCCCGGGCAGCAATGACTGCTTCGGAGACTCCTCGACAATACGAGCGAGTTCAAAAGATGAATACGAAAATTTACCGGCCACGTAATTATTGTTACGTATCCTTGTAGATATGTCTGACAGGAATCGCGTGTTTCGCCCCCTTTACCTTGCCGCATCGGGTGCTTTTCTCGGCCTGAGCATGCCGCTAATTACTGCCGCACTACCGGCACAGCCACCGGTTCACGCACCTGCTTCGCTGCTGGCACTCGCGCCGTCAGCATCCCTGGCGCACGCCGAGGCACCGGCGGATGTGTCGGGCGAGGTGGCTGATCTCGCAGGTGTGCTGAGCGGCGGCGATGAAGCTCGTCTGAAGGAGCAGATTCAGCAGCTCAAGACAGAGAAGCGACTCCTGTTCTCGGTGTTTTACATCAAGAGCTTCGACGGCATTCAGGGCGAACAGTGGGCGCAGCAGGCCTGGGAGCACCTCGGAGCTGCCGACAACCGCGGTGTCCTGGTCGTCGCCGTGGAAGACCGAAACCTCGGCGCTTTCGTCGGAGACTCCTTCCCCCGCAACGCGGAGGCCATCAACAGAGCAGCTCAAGGGCAGTTGTTAGAGGATGACAACTGGGCAGCTGCGGGTGAAGCTGCCATCGCCGAGGCAGGCGGTGGCAGCGGCTCCGCCGGTGGGTGGGCACTCGGCGCCGGCCTCGGTGGTGCCGCCGTTGTCGGTGGCGCCACCTGGGCCGTGGGCCGCCGCAATAAGAAGAAGCGCGATGAGGAGGAGATCGCTCGTGGCCGCAACATCGACCCCAAGGATGTCTCTTCGCTGGACTCGCTGAGCACCAGCTCGCTCGATGTTCTTGCGCACGATGAGATTGTCAGTACCGATGAGTCCATTCGCAAGGCCAACACCGAGCTCGACCTCGCCCGCGCTGAGTTCGGCACCGAACGCATCCGCAGCTTCGACAACGCACTGAAGCACTCTCAGTCCACGCTCGAGCGTGCGTTTGCACTTCGCCAACAGCTTGACGACGGCTCCGTGTCCGACGAAATCGAGCGCCGCAGTGTCCTGCTGGAGATTATCTCCACCTGTGGTGTTGCGGATGACCAGCTCGACGGCGAGGCCGCAAACTTCCAGAAACTCCGCCAGGAGTTGATGAATGCTGAAGCGACGATTTCGAAGCTCACTCAGCGAAGTGTCGAGCTGCGTTCACGTATGCCGCGTGCCGGCGAAATTCTCGATGGTCTGCGCGCACGTTACGAAGAGCAGATGCTCAGCTCTGTGACCGACAATATCGACATGGCCACGGAGCACCTGAATCAGGCTGACCAGTCAATGTCTGAGGCCCGCCGCATCGCGGACCTACCTGCCGGTGAGCAAGGTGGTCTGATTGATGCGCTGTCGGCCACCGACTTTGCGCTCACACAGGCAGAGAGTCTTCTGGAGGCCATTGAACACGCCGATAGCGATATTCACGCTGCAGTCGCTGGACTGGCTTCCCTTATCGCCGAGGTCCGCGGTGAAATCGATGAGGCCTCGCACCTGATGTCGGCACCGCAAGGCGCCAACATCAACCGCGAGCGTCTCAATGCGGCCATCGAAGCAGGCCGTGAAGCACTCGGTGTGGCAGCCAATAAGTCCGAAGTGGATCCACTGAGTTCCTGGACCGCACTGACCGATGCCGATGAGCTACTCGACGAAGCCCTCGACTCCGCTCGAGACAAGGCCGCGTCGTTCGCCCGCGCTACCGCTACTTTGCAGCACAGCATGCAGGATGCCGACAATCACATTCGCGCCGCGGCTGACTTAATTGCTACCCGCCGCCGTGTGGTTGGCGCTGAGGCTCGCACTCGCCTCGCGGAGGCGCAGCGTGCTTACGGCTCTGCTCAGGGCTTGGCCAACGACGATCCGCGAAAGGCGTTGGCCTACGCACGTCGTGCGCGCAAGCTCGCGGCTGAGGCCGCTGACTTGGCCCGCCGTGACATCCGCCGCTACCAGGATCAGCGCCGCGGTGGCGGCAGCAACGGATCGATGGTCGCCGGCATGGTGCTGGGAAGCATGCTCAGCAACAACAGCGGCTTTGGTGGCAGCATCGGTGGCTTCGGCGGTTTCGGCGGAGGTTCGAGCCGACCAGGCGGCTCCGGCAGCACAATGGGCTTCTAGATTCCCGCCTAAATTCGCATCTGGCGTGGTCCATCCACAGACCACGTCGCCAGAGCGGCGGCAATCAGCCAGTCTTCGAAACTCCCCCGGAAGTCTCCTTTCTGGGCATAGACACCAAATACCCCTCGGCCTAGACTGTCCTCTCTGACGATTCGGGCGAGCTCATAGCCTGGCCGCTCGATGTCGAAGACCGTGCGAATTCCCCGTCCTTCTCTGTTTAGGACGAAAGAATCCCCCTCATCCGGATTCGTCATCACTAGCGCGTTCGTGCTAAAAAAGCGGGCTTTCACCTGCCAGCCACGCCCTTGTGGCGAGGTGATCCAGAAAGCACTAAAGACCCCGTCCTGACAGCTCCAGCCGTCGGACAGGGCCTTTTGGTTCTCGTCGTAAACGACGCCGTCTGCAATAGTTGCTACACGATCCACACCCAAATCATATAGGCAATCAGCAAGAGCAAGCAGACAGTGAGAATCCAGGTAGAGGAAACCATGCGGGACTCCAGCACTCGACGAGCACTGTAGACCAGGAAGATCTTCTCCTCTTCCGGCAGCGCACGGCCCTCATCGGTGTCGAACTGCACCTCTGCGTGGCGCACGCCACGGGACGCACCGGTAAACTGACCCCACTTCTCGCCGGTCTTCGCATTCTCGATGACGTAGTTCGTCGATCCCTCGCACACCAGCTTGCCTTCAGGACGATCCGGCCCAAAGGTCACTGAAAGCTGCTTGGCTCGCGAAATCTTGTCACGGTCAGCAGCAACGGTCGAGAACACGCGGCCGTTGGGAAGCGTGGCGGAAACACGGTGATTAGCAGAGGCATCAATGACCCACTCCCCTTCCGGGGTGTTGAGGCGATCGCCCTGCTCATCACGGATGTACGTGCCGACTTCGGTGCTTTCCTTCAGAATCGGCCAGGTTTGCTCGGATTTTTCCCGAGAGCCGTCGCCGAGACTATAGGATTCCCAAAAAACTTCTTCGGCCATTAGCAGCCCACCAGGCGAGCTGCGAGGTAGCCTTCCAGCTCGTCAATCTTGACGCGCTCCTGCTCCATGGTGTCGCGGTCACGGACGGTCACAGCGTTGTCCTCGAGAGTATCGAAGTCAACGGTGACACAGAACGGAGTACCGATCTCATCCTGGCGACGGTAACGACGGCCGATAGCACCGGAGGTGTCGTAATCGACGGCCCAGTACTGGCGCAGCTTGTCCGCGACAGCCTCAGCGGTCGGAGTCAGGGTGTCCTTCTTCGACAGCGGCAGAACAGCAACCTTAACCGGCGACAGACGCGGGTCTAGCTTCAGCACGGTACGGGTGTCGGTGCCGCCCTTTGCGTTCGGCACCTCTTCCTCGGTGTAGGCATCACACAGGAAGGCCATCAGGGCGCGGGTCAGACCGAAGGACGGCTCAATGACGTACGGAACGTACTTTTCGCCGGTGACCTGGTCGTGGTAACGCAGGTCTTCCTTGGAGTGCTCGATGTGGCAGCCGAGGTCGTAGTCCGTACGGTTGGCGACACCCATCAGCTCGCCCCACTCGTTGCCCTGGAAGTGGAAGCGGTACTCGAAGTCAATCGTGCGTGCAGAGTAGTGAGCGCGCTCGTCCTTCGGAACGTCGAACTGACGCATGTTCTCCGGGTTAACGCCCAGGTCAATGAACCAGTTCCAGCAGGCGTCGACCCACTCATCGAACTTCTCTTCCGCCTGGTCCGGTGCGACGAAGTACTCGATCTCCATCTGTTCGAACTCGCGGGTACGGAAGATGAAGTTACCCGGGGTGATCTCGTTGCGGAATGCCTTACCGGTCTGGCCGATACCGAACGGTGGCTTCAGGCGAGCCGTGGTCATAACGTTCTTGAAGTTGACGAAGATACCCTGAGCGGTCTCCGGGCGCATGTAGTGCAGGCCCTGCTCATTGTCGACCGGGCCGAGGAAGGTCTTCATCAGACCGGAGAACATCTGCGGCTCGGTCCAGTTGCCCGGCTGACCGGTCTCCGGGTCCGGAACGTCTGCCAAACCATTGGCCGGCGGGTGACCGTGCTTGGCCTCGTAGGCCTCCAGCAGGTGGTCAGCGCGGTAGCGCTTGTGGGTGTGCAGGGACTCCACCAGCGGGTCGGTGAAGGTAGCGACGTGGCCGGAAGCTTCCCAGACCTGGCGCGGCAGGATAATGGAGGAATCCAGGCCGACGACATCCTTACGGCCGGTGACGAAGGTCTTCCACCACTGGCGCTTGATGTTTTCCTTCAGCTCCACACCCAGGGGACCGTAATCCCATGCCGAGCGGGTACCGCCGTAAATTTCACCACACGGGTAAACGAACCCCCTGCGCTTACACAGGTTGGCGACGGTATCGACAACTGACTTAGGTGCCACGGTCTAGACCACTCCTTATAAATGGCTTCGCATCGCACACCACACGCCTTTTCCGGGCACACAATTCAGCCCGTTCCGTGCGGCGAACGACATAATGAAAAGCAAAATGTACTGACCCCAACAGGCCAGTTAAAAGTTCCCCTATACTCTAGCGCATCTTGTCCAACCGATACCGGGTAGTGTCGGTTACATGGCTGGCGAAGATATGCACGAAGTTAGTTCTGGCGAAAACCCACGTGGTACGGGCTCCCCCGCTAGCACCGGGGCACACGCCTCCGCGCGGCCGGCCGCAACCCGCATCGGCCAGCGCAGTACTCGCCAACGCCGCGCCGTCGTGTCGATTATGAGTGAGGCCCCTAATTTTCGCTCCGCTGCTGACATTCATAAGTCGCTGACGGAACGTGGGGACAAGGTCGGCTTGACGACGGTCTATCGGACGCTCCAGTCCCTTGCAGAAATGGACATTGTCGATGTTCTGCACAATGCCTCCGGAGAGGCTCTCTACCGGCTGTGCGGTGACCACCACCATCATCACCTGGTCTGCACCGATTGCGGCAGCACCGTTGAAGTCGCCGGCGGCCCTGTCGAGCAGTGGGCTCACAGCCTGGCGGAGGAGCACGGTTTTAATCTAACCGGGCACACTGCTGAGGTCTTCGGCCTGTGCAGGGACTGCCAGAAGAAGTAGCCCGGGCTCCCTCCCCCCCCTCAAAAAAATACCGGCTCTAGGCCTTGCCGAACCTACGGTCGCGCTTGGCGTACTCCACCACTGCGGCGCGCATGTCATCCCGACCGAAATCCGGGAAAAGCTTGTCCTGATAGACCATCTCCGCATAGGCGGACTGCCAGATTAAGAAGTTGGACGTGCGCTGCTCGCCCGATGGACGCAGGAACAGATCAACATCCGGCATAGTCGGCTCATCCAGGAACTGTGCGAAAGACTTCTCGGTCAAGTCATATTCGCTGAGCTCCCCCGCTGCTGCCTGACGAGCAATCTCTCTAGCAGCATCAACAATTTCAGCGCGACCACCGTAGTTGACGCACATATACAGAGTTAGCGCGTCATTGTCCTTCGTCTGTTCCTCGGCAATCTCAAGTTCCTTAATCACCGAGCGCCACAGTCGCGGACGACGCCCTGCCCAACGCACGCGAACGTTCTTCGAATCCAGCTCATCACGACGTCGACGCAGCACATCGCGATTAAAGCCCATGAGGAATCGGACCTCATCGACCGAACGACGCCAATTCTCAGTGGAAAATGCGTAGGCCGACAGGTGCTTGACGCCCATCTCCAAACAAGCATCGACGCACTCCATCAGCACGGCCTCGCCACGCTTGTGCCCTTCGGTGCGTTTGAGCCCACGCTGTTCGGCCCATCTACCATTGCCGTCCATCACGAGCGCGATGTGATTGGGCACGAATTGCTGCGGTACAGGAGGATTCAACACGCTTCCTATTGTGCCCCACCGCTACTGTTTACTGCCAAAAAGCATCCACATGTTCCAGCGCCGGCACCCGGCGGCCCAGGTAGTACTGCAGGTACTTCGCCGTTAGGGTACGCGCCGTCGCCATCCGTCCCTCGAATTCGCTTGACGACGTATCGATGCCCGCCCATTGCTCATGAGCAAGCTGCCACATCAGATGCAGAACCTCGGTCGGCGGAGTATCTGCACCCGGTGGCCTGCAGTTGGTGCACACTGCTCCACCTAATGCGGGAGAAAACGCATGATGAGGCCCGGCTTTGCCGCAGCCTGCGCATTCAAAGAGGCTTGGCTGCCAACCTGCCTGCGCCATTGCTCGCAGGATGTAGGAGGTCAGCAACAAATCGGGGCGATGGCGACCGGCCGCAACGTCGTCGAGCGATTGGGTGGTGAGATCCCACAATTCGGGAGCCGGCACTTGCTCCTCGCCGACAATGCGTTCGGCGACGTCCAGGACTGCACACGCACAGGTGTAGCGCGCATAGTCGTCGACAAGCGGTGCTGCCCACGTGCGCACGGTATCTGCGCCTGCGATAGTGGACAGTCCTCGGCGTGGGTAGATGTTGACATCCACGTCGACGAATGGTGAGAGGCGGGAGCCGAAGCGGCTCTTCGCGCGGCGCACGCCTTTGGCGACACCGCGGACTAGGCCGTGGTCGCGGGTGAAAAGGACGATGATGCGGTCGGCTTCGCCGAGGTCGTAGCGGCGTACGACCAGCGCACGGTCGCGATACGGCTCGACCAACTTTTTAGAATCCCAACTTGCCCAGCTGCTTCGGGTCCGACTGCCAGTCCTTCAGCACCTTCACGCGCAGGTCGAGGTAAACATTCTGACCGAGCAGCGCAATGAGTTCCTTACGAGCCTTGTGAATGGTGGTGCCCATGCGTCGACCGTCGCGCCCCATGAGGATGGACTTCTGCCCCGAACGCTCGACATAGATAACGGCGTGGACATCCAGGACGCCTTCGCGATCCTGGTTCGGCAGCACCTCATCAATCTGGACTGCCACGGAATGCGGCAACTCATCGCGCAGACCGCCGAGGGCCGCCTCGCGAATGAGCTCCGCCATCCGGGTGTGCAGATCCTCATCGGTGATGTGCCCCTTCGGGTACAGGCGCGGTCCCTCCGGCAACTGGGAAGCCATGACATCAATCAGCGTGTTGATGTTCTCGCCGGACTTCGACGAAAGTGGCACCAGCTCGGCATCCGGACCGAGCAACTCCTGCAGCTCGATCAGGCGCTCAATAATGGTGTCGCGCGAGACCTTATCCACCTTGGACACAATGCCCATGATGTTCTTGCAACCTTTGGAGACGTTCTCGTAAATCCAGCGGTCACCGGGGCCAATTTTCTCGTCGGCAGGCACGACCATCGCGACCAAGTCCACATCGGAGTAGGTCTCCTGAACCATGTCATTCAGGCGCTCACCGAGCAGCGTGCGTGGCTTGTGCAGACCTGGCGTATCCACGACAACAATCTGACAGTTCTCGCGGTGGACTACACCTCGGACTGGATGACGCGTGGTTTCCGGCTGGTTAGCGGTAATAGCGATCTTCTCGCCCACCAGGGAATTGGTCAGCGTGGACTTACCGGTATTCGGACGCCCCACAATGGAAACGAACCCAGAGCGAAAGCCCTCCGGCGCGCTGTAATCATCAGCATCTCCGCCAAGTCCAGCATTGGCCAGCATGTCATCAAGATTGCCCATCAGTATCTTCTTCCTCGGAGTAAAACTCCGCAGTCGGCTCCACCACCACAGTGCGTACTCGCATACGACCACGACGGTCACGCGAGCCCTCGGCGGTAAACTTCAGTCCTGCATATTCTACGTACGAACCGGGCAGTGGCACACGTCCAAGCTCATATGCCAACAGACCGGAGACCGTATCCACCTCATCGGTGACCTCGTCATCGAAGACGAGTTGGCGCCCGTGGGCTTCGTCGTAAAGCTCTATGAGCTCGCCCAAGCTGAGGCGCGCCTGCACGCGGTAGGAGGCATCCCCCAGTGGTTCGATGGGGGCCTGCTCGGCCTCGTCGTATTCGTCGGCGATCTCACCGACAATCTCCTCGAGGATGTCCTCAATAGAGATAAGGCCGGCGACCGATCCGTATTCATCGATGAGGATGGCGATGTGATTGCGGGTGCGCTGCATTTCATCGAGCAGGTCATCCAGTGGCTTGGAATCGGGCACAAAAACGCAGTCACGCATGACCTCGGAGACGCGAACACCGCGGCCGCCATCAGTACGCGAGTACGTCTGCTGGACAATGTCCTTCAAGTAAATGACGCCGACGATGTCCTCAACGCTCTCGCCAATCACCGGCAGTCGCGAGTGACCCGACTTCACGCATAGGGCCACTGCCTGACCACAGTGCTTATCCGCCTCAATCCACACCATCTCTGGGCGCGGAACCATAACAACGCGTGCCGACGTTTCCGCGAGATCGAACACAGACTGAATCATGCGGCGCTCATCGTGCTCCACAATGCCGCGCTCCTGGGCGATATCGACCATCTCGCGCAACTCGACTTCAGTGGCGAACGGGCCATCGCGGAAGCCACCACCAGGGGTGATGATGTTGCCGAACCAAATCAGCAACTTTTCCAGTGGCCCCAACACCTTGGCCATAAAACTCAGAACGACCGCGGTGGCGAGGGAAATCGAGTACGGATTCTTCCGACCCATCGTGCGGGAAAACACCCCGAGGACCAGGAAGGTGAACAGAGCCAACAACACCACTGCAGCCACAATGGCCCAGCGCTCCGGCTCGAAAAGCTTAAGACAAACTGCCGCAAGCGTCACTGCACCGATTGACTCGCACAGCGTACGCAAAATCACCAGCACATTGACGTGCCGAGCGCGATTTTCTACGACCTTGAGAAGCGCATTAGCACCCGCGACCTCGTCACGCTGCAGCTCAGCCACGCGTGCACGGGAAATGCCTGCGACCGCAGTTTCGACTGTGTTAAGTCCGCCAGCGCAGATCATCGCCACAACGGCGACAATTATCAAAGTGATCATCGCTCGTTAGAACGTTCCGGGAACGCATTGGGGTTAATCGGTTTTTCGGAAAAACTGACACCACGACGATCGATGTCGTCGTACCAGTCCGCCAACAGACCATTCTGCAGGGAGAACATCTGGCGCTCTTCCTCAGCAGTGACGTGGTCATAGCCCAACAGGTGCAGCACACCATGCACGGTGAGCAGCACCAGCTCGTGGCTCAGAGGGTGGCCTGCGCGCTCAGCCTGGCCCGCAGCGAACTCGGGGCACAACACGATGTCGCCAAGCATGGCAGGTCCTGGGCTGGCAGCATCGGGGCGACCAGAGCCGGGAGTGAGCTCATCCATCGGGAAGCTCATCACATCCGTCGGCCCCGGCAGGTCCAGCCAGCGCACGTGGAGATCTTCAATCGTCTTCAAGTCGACAATGTGAATGCTCAGCTCAGCTGCCGGATGCACGTCCAGGCGACCCAACGCATAACGGGCAACGTCGATAAGCGATTCTTCATTGACGCCCTGACCGGACTCGTTGAAAACTTCAATGCTCATGTAATTTCAGCGTCCTTTATCGCTTGGTGGCGGACTGTCGCTTGGGTGAGGACTCGGCGCCCTGCGCAATGCCCTCGTTATAGGCATCGTAGTCATCGTAGGCCTCGACAATTGCGGTGACCAAGGGGTTTCGCACCACATCGGCCGCGGCCAACGCCGGAAACGCGATTCCCGGCACGCCACGCAACACCTCACGGGCAACTGCCAGACCGGACTTCTGCCCACGGGGCAGGTCAACCTGGCTGGCATCACCTGTGATGACCATCTTCGATCCGAAGCCCAAACGCGTGAGGAACATCTTCATCTGTGCTGGAGTGGTGTTCTGCGCCTCATCGAGAATGATGAACGCATTGTTCAAGGTGCGACCACGCATATAAGCCAGTGGTGCAACCTCCACTACCCCGGTTTCCATCAGCTTTGGAATTAGCTCCGGTTCAAGCATCTCGCGCATCGCATCGTGCAGCGGGCGCAGGTAGGGGTCAATCTTCTCGTGCAAAGTACCCGGCAAAAAGCCCAGGTTCTCCCCGGCCTCCACCGCCGGACGAGTCAGAATAATGCGCTCAACCTGCTTATCCTTCAGTGCGGCAACAGCCTTTGCCATAGCCAAGAAGGTCTTGCCCGTACCGGCGGGGCCGATACCGAAAACAACGTTATAGCGGTCGATGGCATCGACATAGTTCTTCTGCCCCTCGGTCTTCGGACGCACGGTCTTGCCGCGGTGCGTCACAATTCCGCCACCGAGCACCTCACTGGCGGACTTTTCACCGCGATCGACGATGCCCACCGCGTGCCGCACTGATTCCGGGGAGAGCTCATGGCCACGACGGGCCATTGCCTCAAGCTCCTTGAACGCGCGGACAGCCAACGAAACATCCGCCGGAGCACCCTTGATTGTCACAACTCCGCCGCGGACATGAATATCCGCTGCCAGCAGAGATTCCAGCAGACGTAGGTTCTGATCCGCGTGACCGACCACAATCGGCGCGAGATTATCATCGAGCTCGACGACGGCCGTGGTACGAGCAGTTACTGAATATTTTGTCATTATGCGTCTATCCTACTGACCACTCTTGGGCGTGCCGCCCCACCGCTTCGTCAGCGGGCCCAGCGCACTGAGAGCAGCAGCTCCAGCCAGGGCGCTACGGAGAACCGTCGGGCCGAGCACCACCGAACTCGCGCCGGCGGCGCGGAAGGCCTCGAGTTCCTCGGGGCTCACTCCCCCTTCTGGGCCGACGATGAAAAGAACCTTGTCAGCGTTTGCTGTTTGTGCGGCGAAGTCCACGAATGGAGTTGTTTCCTCCTCGTGCAAAACTGCTGCCGCACCACCTGCTGACGTAGTTTCCCGGATGAGTTGCTCGATATCAGCGGAGCTATGCAGATCTGCAACCGGCGGAATCCATGCACGGCGAGACTGCTTCGCTGCCTCGCGTGCAGCCGACTGCCACTTTGCGCGCGCCTTGGTGACCTTTGCTGCACCCTGCCAACGGGCCACACAGTTCACTGCCGCCCACGGGATAATCTCGTCAACCCCAGCCTCGGTCATCAAGTCAACAGCGAGCTCGGCACGATCCGACTTCGGCAACGCCTGCACTACCGTGACGTGCGGCGTTGGACGTGCACGCTTCTCGGCAGCGATTACGCGGACGTGAACCTCGCGCGGGTCAACATGCATAAGCTGTGCCCGCACCACCATGTCCGCGCCATTGGCCAGGAGAATCTCCGAGCCTTCCTTCAACCTGCGAACGCTGATGTGCTTTGCCTCAGGCCCGAGGATCCGAATGATTTCCTCCGGGTGCGGCAGCTCGGCGAAATCACCGAGGAATACGGGCAAACTCATGCGTGCTTCACACTCACTGTGGGGCTATGGGGGGATGGCGTGTTCAACGGCGACGGAAACGGGAGAAGAATCCGTGTCGCTCGCCGGAATTAGCCACCTTGGCATCATCATCGCGGTGGTCGCGGAGCTTCTCCAACAGTTCACGGGACTTGCGGTCCAGCTTCGTCGGCACCGTGACATCGACGTGGGCAACCACGTCACCGTTGCCCTCGCCGCGCAGATGCGGCATGCCCTTGCCCGACAGACGAATCTGCTCTGCCGGCTGGGTGCCCGAATCAACCTTGATGGTCATTGGCTCGCCGAGCAGGTCGTCGACCTCAAACTCGGTGCCAAGTGCAGCATCGGCCATTGGAACCTGAACGTTAAAGTGCAGGTCATCACCCTCGCGCTCGAATACCGGGTGTGGGTCCATGGCAACTTCCACGTAGAGATCACCCGCCGGGCCACCGCCCGGACCGACCTCGCCCTGACCGGCCATACGAATACGCATCCCATCAGAGATACCTGCTGGGACATTCACGGTCAGGTCACGGCGAGCGCGCACGCGACCGTCACCGCCACAGTTGTTACACGGATCGGGGATGATCTCGCCGGTGCCCTCACAAGTCGGGCACGGCCGCGAGGTCATCACATTGCCCAGGAAGGAACGCTGGACCTGCTGAATCTCGCCAGTGCCATCACAGCTGGTACACATCTTCGGCTTGGATTTGGACTTCGAGCCAGTTCCCTCGCACTGCTCACACAGCACCGCGGTGTCCACCGTGATGGGCTTGCGGACACCGGTGAATGCCTCATCGAGGCCCAGCGAAATACGCAGCAGCGCATCTGCACCTGGCTGTACACGCGAGCGGCGCTGGCGGGTACCGCCCGCACCGCCGAAGAATGCTTCGAAGATATCGCCGACTCCGCCGCCGCCGAAACCGCCGAAGCCACCGCCTGGCATACCGCCCTGCGGATTGAGAGGATCTCCTCCCATATCCACAATCCGGCGCTTTTCAGGATCCAGCAGGACCTCGTTCGCCTCAGATGCCTCACGGAACTTCTCCGCAGCTTCTTCATCACCCGGATTACGGTCTGGGTGGTACTTGAGCGCCAGCTTTCGGTACGCCTTCTTAATCTCAGCGTCCGTAGCGTCCTTCTCCACTCCGAGGATGCCGTAATAGTCGCGTGCCAACTTTAGCTACTTCCTTTCAATACCCGGCCAACGTACTGTGCAACAGCAGCAACCGAGGAAATTGTTCCCGGATAATCCATAAATGTGGGGCCAACTACGCCCATGCCACCCAAAATTTCGGTGCCGGTGCCATAGCCAGTTGAAACAACTGAGGTAGCGCGCAGCTCCTCGTCCTCGTTTTCCTCACCGATGGAAACGCGAACGTGGTGCAAATCCTGCGCGGCCGACAGCAGTTTCAGCACGACCACCTGTTCTTCGAGAGCTTCAAGAACCATGGGCAACGTAGAAGGTAAGCGACCGGCCATATTACCACGGGTCAAATTCGATGCCCCGGCCAGGATGAGTCTGTCATTCGGCTTCTCAATCAACGACTCCACCAGCACCGTCGAGCAGCGAATAAGCACATCCCGCAAATCACGCGGGGCGTTAGCCGCAAGATCGGAGATCGCAATCGACGCGTCGGCAAGCGTGTGCCCCGACATTGCGCGGTTGAAATGCTCACGCAAGAGCGGCACGAGATCGGGATCCATCGGTGCTGGCAGCTCAACATTGCGCTGCTCCACGCGCCCGGTGTCAGTGATGACTACCAGCAACAATCGCGCGTCGGCGAGCTGTACGACCTCGCAGTGCCGGACGCGGGAGACCTCCAGCGTCGGCACCTGCACCACTGCGACCTGACGAGTTAGCTGGGCCAGCAGCTGCACACTGCGGCGCAGCACGTCCTCCAGATCGACGCCGCCTTCGAGGAACTCGAGGATAGCTCGGCGCTCGGCCCGGGACAGCGGCTTAATCTGCGAAAGATTGTCCACAAAAAGGCGGTAGCCCTTCTCAGTCGGGATACGCCCGGACGATGCATGTTCCTGCTGGATATAACCTTCAGCCTCCAGCACCGCCATGTCATTTCTAATGGTCGCCGAGGACACACCCAGATTGTGGCGCTCCACCAGAGCCTTCGAGCCAACGGGCTCCTGGGAAGCTACGTAATCCGAGACAATTGCCCGAAGAACTTCCTGCCTGCGCTTATCCGTCTGAGATGACATGCGGATAGTTTAACTAAGGATGTCAACAATTATTGCGTCGGCCAGCAAACGACCGCGATTGGTCAGCTGAATCCGCTGGCCGCCATCGACGGAAACAAACTCCACCATGCCCGCTTCCGCTTGCCGACGTGCCTTACCCAGCTCATTCTCACCGAGCAGATTGGCATCGATGCCCTCGGCCAGACGGAGGCCCAGCATAATCTTCTCAGTGTGCCGATCCTCGGCCGTAAGCCTTTCTGAATCCTTAATCGGCAACTCTCCGCCGGAAATGGTCGCCGCGTAGCGAGCCGGATGCTTGACGTTGTAAAACCTCGTGCCATCCAGGTGCGAATGTGCACCGGGGCCCGCACCCCACCAATTTCCATCGCGCCAGTAGAGCATATTGTGGCGACACTGGCCGCCCGGCTTCGCCCAGTTGGACACCTCGTACCAGGAGAAACCGGCTTGACTCAGTGCGGCATCGATGCGCTCGTAGCGGTCGGCGAGATCGTCGTCGTCAGGCATGGGCAGTTCACCGCGACGCACCTTTCGCGCCATCGCAGTACCCGGTTCGACGATCAGCGAGTACGCCGAAACATGGTCGACATCGGTGGCCAGTACCGCCTCCAGCGTCGTATCGAGGTCCGACATCGACTCCCCTGGCGTGCCATAAATAACGTCGAGGTTGATGTGCTCAAAACCGGCAGCGCGTGCCTCCGCCACTGCCGCCGCGGGACGCCCCGGCGTGTGCGTACGATCCAGAGTGGTAAGCACATGCGGCACGGCCGACTGCATGCCCAAGCTCACACGGGTAAACCCTGCCTCGGCCAGGCCTTCGAAAAACTCCGGGGAGGTCGACTCGGGATTCGACTCGGTGGTGACCTCGGCATCGTCGGCAAGCCCAAAGCTGTTGCGCACACCGTCGAGCAGACGACGAAGACCACTCGCCCCCAACATCGACGGCGTACCACCGCCGATAAACACGGTATCGGCGCCACGCGCGAGTTCGGGGTGCTTTACGACGGCCATCCCAAGCTCGGCCACGATGGCATCGAGGTAATCTCCCTGCGTTGCGCCACTGCCCAGCTGACCTGGCGTGTACGTGTTGAAATCACAGTAGCCACAACGGGTGGCACAGAATGGGACGTGTAAGTAGACACCGAAGGAATCGGTGTGTGCGGAGGCTTCGCTCACGCATGCTCCTTGGCTCGACGTTGCTTGACGCGGCGGACAATTTCATCGATGCGGGCACGTTCCATCAGGAACTCCGGAGGCCTACGGCCGCGCAGCGCATTGGCAACTGCCGGATGAGTCTCGGGAACAGCAACACACCAAGCGGCGGCAGCGGACAGTGCTCGGCGGCCAGACTGCGCGTAAAGCTGCGGAAGCACCACACTACCGAGCTTTTCCACGCCTCGGATGTTTTCGGCGGAAACCCAGTCGGCGAGTTCCTCCAGGTAAGAAGCCACGGCATCGGAGCGAGCAATCATTGCCTGCGTGACCGTAGGGACTGCAACCGGATGCTGCAATGGTGCCGGGATCAGCGACAGTGACTGCACATCCGGCGACTTCGGTGCCGGATGCGGGTGTCGCCGCGGTGTCGAAGCGGAGGAAAGAGTACCGATGCGCCCCGAGCGAATGCCGGAGGTAAACGCTTGGCGTAGACCATCAAGTTCACCAATCAGAGGGCGGCAGTCCTCAACGGCCTCGTCGACGATGTCAGCGAGCTCGAGGACACATTCGTCCACCAGCTCACGATCTACATCAGCAACCGCCTGAGCAAGGTGCTCGATGTGTTCGGCAACTTCGTCACCAATGTCGTAGAGCTCTTGGGTCACTTCGCGCAGGCGTAGCCGAGCATCGAAGTGGTTAATCATTACCCGCCCTCCCACGACATCTTCGGTGTCGGTGACATCCTTGCAGTTTTCCGCTTTCGAATACCGACGAACATTGACGAATGCCGACTTTCGAAAACTGAAAACTCCTTAAAAATTTCTAGCGCCCCTCACCTTAATGGGGTGAGGGGCGCTAGCGCGGTAACAACACGCTGCCGTTTTCTATCGACGGCTGGCAGAACGTGAATTAACGCTGGTAGAGAGCCTCAATGTCACGCGAGTAGTTGTCCATGACAATGTTGCGCTTGACCTTCATGGTCGGGGTCAGCTCGCCGCTTTCCTCGGTGAAGTCACTGTCCAGAATATGGAACTTCTTAATGGCCTCTGCGTGAGAAACCAGCTCGTTAGCGGAGTTGACGGCGTCCTGAATCTCGGCGCGCAAAACTGCGCTGGAGGCAGCGAGTTCACGGATCGAGGTGTGCTCGGGGACGGAGTGCTCAATCTTCCACTTCTCCAGTGCCTCCTCATCGAGAGTGACCAACACGGAGACGAACGGACGACCATCGCCGATGACGACTGCCTGGGACACCAGCGGGTGCGCACGCATGCGGTCTTCCATCGGACCCGGCGCGACATTCTTACCACCTGCGGTGACAATGAGGTCCTTCTTGCGGCCGGTGATCTTCAGGTGGCCTTCTTCGGTCAGCTCACCGAGGTCACCAGTCTTAAACCATTCGCCGTCGATGAAGGCTTCCTTGGTAGCCTCTTCGTTCTTCCAGTAGCGGTCGAACACAACCGGACCACGCAGCAGAACTTCGCCATCATCAGCGATAGCGGCGGAACAGCCACCGACCGGACGACCGACGGTACCAATGATTTGCTCGCTCGGGTTGTTCACGGTGACGGCAGCCGTGGACTCAGTCAGACCGTAGCCTTCGTAGACAGGCACACCGAGACCACGGAAGAAGTGCCCGAGGTCAGAGGACAGAGCCGAACCACCGGAAATGGTGTACTGCACGGCCTCACCCATAGCTGCGCGAATTTTCGAGAACAGCAGGCGATCGTAGAGCTGGCGACGCAGCTTCAAGACACGCGACGGACCTGCCGGAGTATCCAGCGCCTTGGAGTACTCGATGGCGGTGGCCTCAGCACGCTCGAACATGGCCAGACCGAATGCGCCCTTCTCCTTAGCGGAGGCGTAGGCGGAGTCACGAACCTTCTCGAACACGCGCGGCACACCGAGAATCATGTGCGGACGGGAACGCTGGAACTCCAGGGTGACGGTCTTGGTATCAGCCCAGTGAGACTGGGTAGCACCGGAAATCATCGAAGCCAGGGACACTGCGTGAGCCAACACGTGCGCCAACGGCAGG
Organism: Corynebacterium sp. HMSC14H10; assembly: GCF_001807105.1. Lineage (NCBI taxonomy): Bacteria > Bacillati > Actinomycetota > Actinomycetes > Mycobacteriales > Corynebacteriaceae > Corynebacterium > Corynebacterium sp. HMSC14H10. The sequence goes on from NZ_KV787425.1 coordinate 152,393, forward strand.
AAGGTCAGAATGCGGTTACCCGGACGGGCAATCAGGCCAATCTCGTTGGTGAGGATGGCGCGGGCCTCCGCCAGCCAGTTGCTGTGCAGGAGCACGCAGCCCTTCGGACGACCAGTGGTACCGGAGGTGTAAATCACGGTTGCCAGGTCGTCGGCCTTGGTGTCCTTGATGCGGCGCTCGACCTCGTCGCCGTCAATGTCACGGCCTTCGTAGCTAATGGTGTCAGTAGCGGAAGCGTTAATCTCCAGTACACGACGCAGCTGAGACTCGCCCTCCGGGTTCTCGGTGCCCTTTTCGACCAGCAGAGGCTTCATGCGGTCGGTGTGCTCACGCGACTCGGTAAATGCGAAAACAGCACCGGAGTTTTCAATAATCCAACGAATCTGGCCAGACGAAGAAGAGCCGTAAATCGGGACAACAGCAGCGCCTGCCATCCAGATAGCGGTATTGATCAGGTTCCACTCGTAGCGAGTCTCACTGAGCAGCGCTACGCGGTCGCCCGGCTGCACACCGTTGGCAATTAGCCCCTTAGCGACGCCCTTTGCCTCGTCATAGAACTCCTGAGCAGTGACATTTACCCACTCAAAGTTCTTGGGGCGGGTGAAAAGCACCAGCTTCGGGCGCTTCTGCACCAGCTCCTGCAGCGAGGTAATAATCGTTTCGTCCTCGCCGATGACGTATTTCGCCTCGGTAGTATATTCACGCATCGAGTTACAAACCCCTACTTTCGGTAGTTCTGTCCGTCGTTGGTTTCGTTAGGAATCAACTTAGAACATCAAACCCTGCGCCGTTGTGATTTCAGTAAATATTTCGATAACGAAGTGATTTACCTTACTACTGGCAAAGTTTTTCTAAACTGGCATGATGGAAAGGGTGACACAGGCAGCTTCCAATCCTCCCCTTTCCTCTCCACTCGCCGACCTCGCTAAAGATGTCGGAGTTGGGGTTTCCTACTACTCCACCGAGGGCCAACTCGTGCACGTCTCTCGTGAGACAGTGCTAAAAACTCTCGCTGCTCTCGACATCGATTTGGGCCCAGATCCCAGCGATGCCGACATCAACGACGCCCGTCGTGAGTGGGCAGACACGCAGTGGTCTCGCCTTCTCCCGCCCGTGGTAGTTACCCGCCAGGGCATCTTCCACCGAGTTCTCGTTCACGTACCACACGGCAGCAATGTCAGCGTGACTGTGAAACTGGAGGACGGCGCAGAATGGCCCTGCGCGCAGGTGCACCACTTGGTTCCGCCACGCCAGGTCGGCGATGTGTTGATGGGTGAAGCCGCCTTCGCAATTCCAGAGGATCTGCCACTTGGTTGGCATCGCTTGCGCGCAGTCAACGATGACAACGTCGCTGAGTGCGATGTGGCCGTAACCCCCAACCGTCTCGCCACTGCCGACAAGTACGTGCAGAATCCTGCGCATGGTGTCATGGCACAGCTGTACTCGGTACGCTCCAGCCGCAGCTGGGGTATTGGCGATTTCGCTACCCTCGGCGACTTGGCACAGGTCAGCGCGCAGCACGCGGGCTCTGATTTCGTCCTCATCAATCCGTTGCACGCCGCAGAGCCACTGCCTCCGGTAGAAGACTCGCCGTACCTGCCCACCACGCGCCGCTATGTCAATCCGCTGTACGCGCGCCCAGAGCTTATCGACGAGTTCGGGTACCTGGACAAGGACGAGGCCGATGAAGCCCGTGCGCTAGCGAACTCTTTCCACCAACTCAATCACAGCCCTGATGAGATTGACCGCAACCCCATCTACGCTGCAAAGCTCAAGGTATTGCGGGCAATTCACAAGATCCCCCTGTCCAGCGCACGCCAGGCGGAATTTGACCGTTGGCTGGAGGCCGAGGGCCGTGGCATATACGACTACGCGTCGTGGTGCACCGAGCGCGAACTCGCGGATCGCGCTGCTGCCCGCGATGCTGCACGCGCTGCCACTTCCGATTCTGGTGCCGTAGCCGAGAACGATATCGAGTTGGTTCCACCGTTGGGTAACCACGCCAGTGTCGAATCTCTGCGGGAGGAAATCTTCCACTTCCACCTCTGGGTGCAGTGGATTCTCGATCAGCAGCTCGGCCAGGCACAAGAGGCAGCCCTGGATGCGGGTATGCGCATCGGCATCATGGCCGACCTTGCCGTCGGCGTGCACCCCGGCGGTGCGGACGCCGAGAACCTCGCGGATTGGCTCGCTCCTGCCATCTCTGTTGGCGCACCGCCAGACGGTTTTAACCAGCGCGGTCAAGACTGGTCGCAGCCGCCGTGGAACCCGCACAAGCTAGCCGAGGCCGGCTACCGCCCCTGGCGCGACATGCTGCGCACAATCCTTCGCCACGCAGGTGGCATTCGTGTTGACCACGTGCTGGGTATGTTCCGCCTCTGGGTCATGCCGCGAATGGAGTCCCCCGTCAATGGCACCTACCTGTACTTCGACCACGAGGCAATGGTCGGCATTCTCGCACTTGAGGCCGAGCTCGCTGGAGCCGTCGTCGTAGGTGAAGACCTGGGCACTTTCGAGCCGTGGGTGCAGGACTACCTGGCCTCGCGGGGCATCATGGGCACCTCGATTGTGTGGTTTGAATCCGAGGGCGACCAGCCGAAACCACCAAGCGCTTACCGCAGCCTGTGCCTGTCCTCCGTCACCACGCACGATCTGCCGCCGACGGCAGGCTACCTCGCAGGCGAGCACATCAAGCTACGGGAACGCCTGGGACTATTGCTTTCCGACGTCGCGGAGGAAGACCGCCGGGACTTCGAGTGGATTCGAAAGGTTTTGGGTGCGGCCAAGGAAGCCGGCTGCTTTGGTGACACGGCTGCGGCGGACATGGATGTTCATTCCCTTACCCGCGATAATCTGCCACCAATTGACGCACTGGTCACGGGGCTGCACCGCTTCCTCGACCAGACGCCATCCGCGCTGAAGTGTGAGGCCTTGGTGGACATGGTCGGCGATCGTCGTACCCAGAACCAGCCGGGCACGAGCCACGACCAGTACCCGAACTGGTGCATTCCGCTAACCGATGCCGAGGGCAAGGCCGTGCTTGTCGAGGACCTGCCTCGCTTCCCCGGATTTAAGCGTTAATTGGTTCGAGAACGCTTAGTCCCTCATTTTTGCTGTTCACCGATCTTTCAGGTTATGTGCCCGGCACTAAAATCGAACCTAAAACTGGAAATCGGTGACTGCACCAGCGATGAGGATGAGAAGAAGTAAAACGATTAGGGCAAGTAGGACCTTCGAGTGCCTCGACCGATGCATGCTAACTCAGCTCCCTACTGCGAAATATTTGCGAACTACCCAACTCTAGCCTGTTGGGCAAATTTCCTAATACTTTAAGACATACCTTAGGGCAGCGATAGCGACCCAACACTTAAAGGGGGCTTCTCCCAGCTCAATTCATCGGGTCTCTCCGTGAGCTATCCGCAAGGCCACTACCTCATCGGCTAGCTCTCGCTGCCCGCTCCTCGACGCTCCTGCGAACGCTCCCGCCGATGCACCGACCTCTGCCACAGACGACCGCTGACAACATCGATTGCGCCAACGAGAACGAAAGCAACAAACCCTCCGACTACCAGGAGAACCACGCATAGCACGCTGACCTGCGCAAGCAGTGGCAATTGGATAAGCCACTGCCCTACTCTGTCGAATGCTTCTGCCATGAGTGTCAACCTACCCTGCCGGTGACCGGAATAACCAGTGGGCGGCGGTCGCGGGGCTCGTCGTAAAGCGTGAAGCTAGGCATCAGTGCCCGACAACCCGCGGCGTTCGAGGAGCGGCTGGATGTCCTTATCGCGACCTCGGAAGGCACGGTAGGCGGCCATGAAGTCGATGGCGCCACCACGGGAGAGAATCTCCTCGCGGAAGTGGCTGCCGCCGCTGATTGTGGCACCGCCGTTGTCGGTGAACCAACCGAAACCGTCCGCGTCGAGCACCTCTGCCCACAGGTAGGAGTAATAGCCCGCCGAGTAACCGCCGGCGAAGATGTGGTTGAAGTAGCGGGAGCGGTAACGCGGAGCCAGGTGGGGAACGTCGAGGCCGAGTTCAGCGAGTGCTTCCGCTTCGAAGGCATCAACATCAGTGACCTGAGCTGCTTCCTCCTCGGTGAGGCTGTGCCAGGCCAGATCGATGGCGCACGCGGCGAGGTACTCAACCGTGGCGAATCCCTCACCAGCGGTGCGGGCCTTCTTCACAGACTCGACTAGCTCGGCCGGGATCGGCTGACCGGTACGAACGTGGACGGCGTAATTGGCCAGAATGGACGGTTCAAGTGCCCAGTTCTCGTTGATCTGGGAGGGGAATTCCACGAAGTCGCGCGGGACGTTAGTGCCCGAGAAGGTCGGGTACGTGACGTCGGAAAGCAGACCGTGGAGGGCGTGCCCGAACTCGTGGAAAGCAGTGGTGACCTCGTCGAGCGTCAGCAGCACCGGGGTTCCCGGCTCGGTTTCGGCGATGTTCATCACGTTGACCACGACTGACAGGCGTCCCAGCAGACGGGACTGATCCCTAAACGAGCTCATCCACGCACCACCGCGCTTGGTCGGACGCGAGAAGTAGTCCGTAATAATCAGGCCGATGGTCTCGCCTCCGCCCTGGCGTACCTCCCACACGGTCGTGCCCGGCGCGTATCCCTGCAGGTCCTCGCGCTTGACTACCTCGATGCCGTAGAGCTTGCGGGCAGCGTAGAACACGCCGTCTTCGATGACACGGTGCAGCTCGAAGTAGTTCTTGAGTTCCTCCGTGTCGACTGCGAATTCTTCCGCTTTACGACGGCGCTCCCAGTACGGCCAATCAGCGCCCGCGACCGTCTCATCGCCAGCCAGATCAGCGACCCGCTTGTACTCGCCTTCAGCATTGGCAATGGCAGCTGGCGCCAGGTCTGCAATGAGTTTCCGAGCAGCTTCTGCGGTGGTTGCCGTCTCCTTGGCAATGACGTAATCCGCATGCGTGTCGTAGCCGAGCAGCTTGGCACGGCGGGCACGCAGGCGCGCCATTTCCAGCACAATGTCGGAGTTGTCGAACGTGCCGGAGGCAGCACCCGCACGCCCCAGTGAGGCTTCGTAGAGCTTGGCGCGAGTAGCCGGATTATCCAGGTCAGCCAGCTGTGCCGGAGTTGACGGTAGGTCCAGTGGAATCAGCCACGGCGCATCGGTGTCGGCCTTTTTCGCGTAGGCGGCGAAGGACGCAATGGCGTCGTCGGAAAGCCCGGCGAGTTCCTCGCGGTCGTAGATCTCCACGGCGCGCGCGACGGTGTCCTTCAGCAGGTTTTCACCGAAAGCCGTGGAGAGCTCAGAGAGACGGGAATTGATGCGGCTGAGCTCGGCTTTGTCCTCGTCGCTGAGGTCCGCACCGGCGCGCTGGAAGTCTTCGCGGACTTTCTTCAGCAGCAGCTTCGCCTCTTCCGGATTGGCGGCGTCCTCAACGCTGTCGATGGCATTGATGCGCTGCCACAGGTCACTGCGCATGCGAATCTGATCCAGGTGTGCAGTGAGCTGCGGGGCGATCTCGGCTTCAATTTCCATGCGGACGTCGGTGGCATCCGTACCGGCAACGTTGAAGAAATAAGCAGCGACGCGGTCCAGATCTTGGCCCGCCTTCTCCATTGCCTCGATGGTGTTAACGAAGGTCGGAGCCTCCGACGACGTGGCGATGGCGTCAATCTCGCGCGCATGGCTGCGCATTGCTTCGCTAAAAGCCTCGCGGACGTGGCTGTCATCGATTGCCGCAAAATCTGGCAATTCGCAGAACAATTCCGACGGTGTCAACAGTGGATTTCGTGCATCATTGGTCATAGTGAATTCAACTGTAGCGTGCTCGAAAAACCAGAGTGCGCCTACCGTCTGAAACAGACTCCCCGCCCTTCTGGCAGGACCAACCGTGACGAGGAGGCGTTTTCCGCCATGACAGAGACGACTATTTCCGCTCCCTGCGGGAGGCTAACCGGCCGTATTCACGATGGCGCAATACAAGTTTTCAATATCGATTACGCAGATGCTGCTCCGTTCGCCGCGTCGGCACCGGTGGCAGACGGCCCACAGTCGGGCACTCGGCGCTGTGAACCCGAGCGCGAATTAGTTCTCACCGTCACCGCACCGGCTGAGCCCGCGGACGCCTCCTATCCGGTATTGCTGTGGATTCACGGTGGTAGCTACGAGTTTGGGCATCCCTCCGAACCCTGGACGGACGCGACGGCCTTCGCACAGGCGGGCATCGTCACCGTTTCGCTTGGATACCGCAAGGGCCTCGAGGGCTTCTGGCGTGACAGTGAAACAGAGACCTACCGGGCCATTGATGACCTGTATCTGGGGCTGCAGTGGGCTCGTCGTAACGCGCCTGCCTTCGGCGGCGATATCGACAACATCACTATCTCGGGGCAATCGGCGGGTGCGGCGCTGGCGCTCACTCTGGCTGCCGACGATCGCACGCGCGGCCAGATCCAACGCACCATTGCCATGTCGCCGGCCTTCTCGCTGCTGTCGGGCTCGCGCCTCCGCCGCACGTTGGCCGGCATCGGCGTGGGACGTGTGCCGTCCACCGACGTCTTTTCGCGTGCCGACGAACGCAGGGTCGCTCGGGCCCAGAAATTGGTGTCGGCATCCTCGCCTTCGGATCCGGCAATTGGGCCTCGCTTCGACAGCTTTGCTCCCACACTGCCGACGATGGTGACCGCCACCAGCGAAGAGTTCTTCTCAGAACCGCCGGTTGTGGCGATGGACAAGTTGCCCATGCGAGAGTGGATGGCTCGGCGCTACGCCAAGGGGCATCGCGGCCACGGCGAATTTCCGGCCACCGCCTATGCCGAGCGTCCGATGGGGAATGTCATTTCTGACTCAGCGATTCGCTCATACGCTGTTAAAGTCGCCGAACGGTCCGTGGCGGCTGAGCTGGATGTGTGGGCGGCACAGTTCGAACCGGGAGAAGGGTTGGGCTATGCACCTGCTGGCCGCACCAGTGGTGCTCCGCACTGCATCGACATTGCACGCTTCTTCGGTATGAAAGAACCCAACCATCCATTCCACCAAGTGGCGGTCGAGTTCATCCGCGAAGGCACCTCACACATGCCCCGCTACAACGACGACCGCAAGGTGACTACCTTTACCGGCGCTGACGCCCAGGCAGTCGAGGGCATTGCCATCGATGCGTGGGCGGCTCCGCGCCAGCTCTTTGGTGCATAGGGAATAAGGCGGGTGAAGCTTGCGCTGGTTAGCGCTGTGCTGTTGCGCTCAACAACTGAGCCCAGCAACTTAAGCTGGCAAAGTCTGCATGTACCGATAAATCTCGACGCAGACCAAAATGGTGATCAGCGTGATAAGTACTGCTATGAGTTTCCTGCGATCCATAGCCACCGTTCTTACCGAAGCACCAGGCCAGACGCAAGCTTTACCGTCTGTGTTTAACTATCAACTATGGAGCCGCTTGATTTATTAGTCCCCGAGAATTCCGCGCTACAACCGGTCGACCCCGCGCTGGCTAAGGTGAAGCGAATCGCGCACGCCGCTCCCCTGCTAGTTATCACGATTGCAGCCGTCGTCGCCGCTGTGATGTGGACTCCGTGGATGTGGTTGGGCGTCCTCGCCTGCGTGCTCTACTTCGCATATATCTACTGGCTCATCGGTCGACGAGTTCGTGCCCACCGATACCTCGAAGAGGACAACGACTTCATCGTTGCGTCCGGACGTTGGTGGCGCTCGGTCACTGTTGTCCCTTACGGACGAATCCAGTTCATTGACATCGATGAAGGACCTCTCCTTCGACTATTCGGACTGGCAACGCTGAAGCTCAACACAGCATCGGCGAGCTCGGATGCAGCCGTCCACGGTTTGCCACGCGAAGAAGCGCTCGCCCTGCGCGCTCGTCTATCTCAGCGCGCCCACGACCGGATGGCGGGTCTTTAAATGAGGCATAGAGTTCATCCCCTATCTCCGCTGCTCAAAAGCTTCGCCACAATCGCTGCGGTGATTGCATTCGCAGTCGCGAATCAGTGGCAGTTGGCCGTTGCTGTCGTGACTCAGCTCTACGACTGGGCATGGCTCGGTCTCCTTGTCGGTACCGGTGCGGTCGCCATAATTATTGGTCTGATTGCATTTTTCTCGTGGCTATCCTGGCGGTATACGTTCTACGAACTCACCGACGATGAGGTTCGCTACGGCTCCGGATGGCTACTGCGTTCTCGACGCGCGGCACGGCTCGACCGCGTGCAGGCGGTGGATATCAACCAACCATTGTTGGCGCGCATTTTCGGGCTCGCCGAAATTGTCATTGAAACAGCCGGCGGCTCCGATTCGCACTTCACAATCAAATACCTCACTCCCCCGCAGTGCGAACAGTTCCGCGCCGACGTGTTGGGTGAGGTAGAAAAGCTGGACACCGAACTGGCACATTCGCTTTACGACGGCGACAGCCCCGCCGCTGCTCAAGACTCCAGCGCCCACATGTCCTCCCGCATGTCCGACGCGAAGACCATCTTTGGCCCGGTCAATGTCGGACGGCTGATTGCATCCGTGGCCATTGGACCCGGTCTTTTCGTCGGCATAGCTCTTATCCTCCTCGCCGTTGTCTCTGCGCTGTTCACCGACTTCATCGTGGAAATCCTCAGCGGAGTAACCATCACTACTCTGATTGTGATTGGCAGTTTCGCGCTCGGCCTTTTCGGAGTACTAAATCAGTCGTGGGATTTCACGCTGAAGGTGTCGTCGGAAAGCAGGCGTCTGGCGATTACCGCCGGACTGTTGTCGACGCGCGCTCAGACCATTCCGATCGATCGCATTCATGGCTTTAAAGTGGTGCAACCGCTCTGGTGGCGTCCGTGGAGGTGGTCCCGTGCGGATGTCTCCGTGGCGGGCTATGGCCTGGACAGTGCACAGTCGAACAACACACTGGTGCCAGTGGCGCCGACACCGGAGACGGACACGATTGTCGATTACCTGATGACTGAGATTGCGGGACCGGCCTCTACCGATGACCTGCTGGGCTCCTGGCAGACTCCACGCACGGCATGGTGGCTCAGCCCAATTGACTGGAAATTTCAAAAGGTGCAGGCCACGAAGCGGGGGCTGTTAGTGACCAAGGGTCGGTTCTGGCATACGCGGTTCATGGTCCCCTGGCAGCGCATCCAGGGGCATACACTAACCATTTCTCCGCTGAAGAAAGCGGCGGGAGTGGCGAACGTGCGGATCGACATGGTGCCGGGAGCGGTCACTCCGGTGGCAACGGAGTTGAAGTTGGATGATGCGTACCAGCTCGCTGCGTTAATTCAGGAACACAAGGCTGTTTAGAATGCTGTTTAATGAGGTCTCCCAGGACGGCCATCTCGCACGGTCTTGTGGGATCTCGCAGGAAAACTCTCTCTGCAGGCTAGTGGCATAGTCATTACGCTGGGATGCATGACTATCGCCAAGGAAGATTACGAGTGGTACCGCAGCGCGGTGTTCTATGAGGTGCTCGTCCGGGCCTTCTTCGACTCCGACAACAACGGCTCCGGCGACCTCAAAGGGCTGACGGAGAAGCTCGATTATCTGCAATGGCTGGGCGTTGACTGCCTCTGGCTGCCGCCTTTCTACGACTCCCCGCTGCGCGACGGCGGTTACGATATCCGCGACTTCCGCGCCGTGCTCGACGAGTTTGGCACGGTCGAGGATTTTAAGGTGCTTCTCGACGAGGCCCATGCGCGCGGTATCCGCGTTATTACTGACCTGGTGATGAACCACACCTCCGATAGCCATGAGTGGTTCCAGCAGTCGCGCACTGACCCCGATGGCCCCTACGGCGATTTTTATGTCTGGACTGACGACCCGGACACCTACTCGGGCGCACGCATTATCTTCGTCGATACCGAGGACTCCAACTGGACCTATGACCCGGTGCGTGGCCAGTACTACTGGCACCGCTTCTTCTCCCACCAGCCGGATTTGAACTATGACAATCCGGCGGTGCGGGAAGCGATGCTCGATGTGCTGCGCTTCTGGTCCGATCTCGGCATCGATGGCTTCCGCCTCGACGCTGTGCCCTACCTCTTCGAGCGCGAAGGCACTAACTGCGAGAACCTGCCCGAGACCCACGCTTTTCTGAAGCGCTGCCGCAAGGTCATGGATGAGGAATACCCGGGTCGCGTCCTGCTGGCGGAGGCCAACCAGTGGCCCTCCGATGTGGTGGAATTCTTCGGCGACCCGGAGGTCGGCGGCGACGAATGCCACATGGCTTTCCACTTCCCGCTCATGCCACGCATTTTCATGGCGGTGCGAAAGCAGTCCCGCTTCCCCATCTCGGAGATCCTGGAGTCTACGCCAGAGATTCCGTCTTCGGCTCAGTGGGGAATCTTCCTGCGCAACCACGATGAGCTGACGCTGGAAATGGTCACCGATGCCGAGCGCGACTACATGTACGCCGAGTATGCGCACGATCCGCGAATGAAGGCCAACATCGGCATTCGCCGTCGTCTAGCGCCACTGCTGCAAAATGACCGCACACAGCTCGAGCTTTTCAATGCCCTGCTACTCTCCCTGCCGGGTTCGCCGGTGCTCTACTACGGGGACGAAATTGGTATGGGCGACAACATTTGGCTCGGCGACCGCGATGGCGTTCGCACACCGATGCAGTGGTCGCCCGACCGCAACGCCGGGTTCTCCAAGGCCGACCCCGGTCGGCTCTATCTGCCGACCATTCAGGATGCGACCTACGGTTACCAGGCGGTCAATGTCGAGAACCAAGCGAGCTACTCCAATTCGCTGTTGAATTGGGTGCGTCGACTGATCCAGGTCCGCAAGCGCTATGAGGCTTTTGGCCTCGGTGACTTCCGCGAGCTGAATAGCGACACCGCCTCTGTTCTGACCTATCTGCGCACATACGGCGACGAAGTGCTGCTGTGCGTCAACAACCTGTCCTCCTACCCCGCGGCCGTCTCGCTGGATCTGTCCGAGTTCGCCGGAGCCACCCCGGTAGAGCTCACGGGTTCGGTTCCCTTCCCCACGATTGGCACTGATTCCTACCAGATCACGCTTCCTGGTCACGGTTTCTACTGGTTCGAAATCCAGTTGCCGCCAGAGACAAACCTCGAATCGAGCGCCTCGATGTCGGCGCCGACAATCCCGGTTGCGCAGGCGATATCGGACGCGCCGGTGACGTCATCACGCGAGCACTCCGGCACGGCCGCCGATGCCTCCGCCGATGCCGTAACAAACGCCGATAATAAAGAGTGATCTTTTAAGTCCCGAAAGGCGAAAGAACTAAAATGACTATTCCCACCGCCGAATTCATTGCCGAAGAGCTGGCAGAAACACTGGTCAAGATGCGCTTTTTCGCTGACAAGGTCTCTGACATCGACCACGTCGAGATCCTCGCGCTTGACCCCGTACTGCGCGACAATCCCGACAGTCCCGATGTCGATATCGCATTGGTGAGGGTGCACACCGCACATTCTGCACCGACCTATCAGCTGCCCATCGCTTGGGCGGAGGACGTCCCCGATGGCCACGAGCAGTCCCTGCTGGTTCGCGCCGAGGGCATCGTCGGCTACGACGCTCTGATCGATTCGGATGCCATCACAGCACTCGGCCAGAAGCTTTCCGACGAAGGCAAGCTCGGCCGCATGGAACTGCGGCGTGTGCCGGGCTCTGAGCAGCTCCGACCGGAATCCGGCCGCCCCATGGGAGTCGAGCAGTCGAACACCTCGGTCATTTTCGACGACCGCGTGATGTGCAAGTTCTTCCGTCGCCTCTACCCCGGTACTAATGCCGATGTGGAGCTGCTGGCCGCACTGGCCCAGGCGGATTGCAAGTTCGTCCCTGAGCTCTACTCCTGGGTGGAGACCACCATTGGCGAAGACACCTACACCACCGCCATGCTGCAGGAATTCGCACCGAACTCGGTCGATGGCTGGGAGTTGGCTCTTGGCGCAGTGCGCGATGCCATCCGCGACAGTCAGACCCCGCTGGAAGATTTGGGCACCGACTTTACATCCGAAGCGCGTGCGCTCGGCGCAGCAGTGGCCTCGGTACACAGCAGCCTCGCTGCCGCTGTCGCGGTAAAGGAGCGTCTGACCGGTGCGGAGCTGGTAGCCCCACTGCGAGCTCGACTGGACTTCGTTGCTGGTGTGGTGCCACAAATTGCTGAGGTCAAGGATAAGGCTCAGGCTATCTTCGATCGCGCGGAGGCTGCGGTTCCGGAAGGTGGCGCCGTCGTCCAGCGAATCCACGGTGATCTGCACTTGGGGCAGGTATTGCGCACGCCGAGCTCTTGGCGCTTGATTGACTTCGAAGGCGAGCCGTCGCGCCCGTGGGAGGAGCGCCGGCTGCCGGATCACCGCCTACGCGATATCGCCGGCATGATTCGCTCCTTCGATTACGCCGCTCACTACCCGCTGCTGACCGGACGTGAAGACACCGAGGCGGCTACCGAGCGTGTTGAGCAGTGGGCTCGCCGCAATATCGATGCCTTCCTGGAAGGCTATGGCGACGCCAGCGACCCGGCACTACTGGAGGCTTTTGTACTGGATAAGGCCATCTACGAGTGCCTTTACGAAGCTCAGAACCGCCCCAACTGGCTGCCGCTGCCGCTTGGTGCTGTGCGTTCGCTGTTAGGATAGGGCTTTTGTCGCAGTAATTTCATAGCGGGAGTGATCCTCCCGCAAGATAGAGGTCTTTCGTGCGTCTGCTCAGCAGAATCCTGTCCACTACACGAGTGCTCTGGCCTTTCTATATCGGGGTCATCATCTGTTCGCTGGCCACCGCCGCCGCGTCGTTGATTAGCCCCTTCCTCATCCGCGATGCCACCGACGCCATCGTCGGCGCGGTGTCCAGCGATGAAGGCTTGAGCCAGGCGGCGATGTCCGATACCACTCGCACGGTAATCTGGCTGGTCATCGGGCTGCTAATCGCAGATCTGACGCAAACCATCGTGCATAACATCGGTGGTTACCTGGGCGATGTGATGACTGCGCGCATGCGCGAGATTCTGTCGACCCGCTACTATGCAAAGCTGCTGTCGCTGCCGCAACGCTATTTCGACAGTCAGGTCACCGGCACAATTATCTCCCGCCTGGAACGCTCGATTACCAATATCACGCAGTTCCTCCAGGCGTTTTCCAACAACTTCTTCCCAATGCTGTTGACCGTCGGCGCGGTACTGGGCATCACCGCCTGGCACTACTGGCCACTGGCGGTGCTGTTGATTATCGTTTTCCCGGTCTACACCCTGCTGACCGCGCTGACCTCGAAGCGCTGGCAGAAGATTGAAGCGAAAAAGAACGAACAAATCGATATCGCCGGTGGCCGTTTTGCCGAGGTCATCGGCCAAGTCAAGGTTGTCCGCTCCTTCACTGCAGAGCTGCGCGAAATCGCTTTCTTTGGTTCCCGCTTCCGCCGCACCATCTCCCTGACCCGCGATCAGTCAACGTGGTGGCACCGCATGGATGCCCTTCGCGGGGGCATTTTGAACATCATCTTCGCAGGCATTTACCTGCTGCTTTTCCTGCGTACGCTGTCGGGAGAATTCTCCATCGGCACCATGGTCATGCTCATTCAGCTGATTAACATGGCGCGCCAACCAGTGACCATGATGAGCTTCCTGGTCGACGCTGCCCAACGCGCAGTCGCCGGTTCGCGCGATTACTTCAAGGTCATGGAGCTTACTCCAGAGACTCGCACGCAGCCGGAGCTGCTCAGTGCAGCGACCGCGAATAACGGCGACTTCGACTCCGCGTCCGTTAGTTCCACCGCAGACGCAGAGTCCGTCGACAGCGCCCACCGTTCCTCCCTGGAACGCGCAGCCGAACAGGAGGCAATTGGCGCTCCCATTGTCGACTTCGACGCAGTGGATTTTGCCTACGAAGAGGACAAGACGGTGCTCTCCAATGTCAGCTTCCAGGCGTACTCGGGCCAGAAAATCGCCCTGGTCGGCGAGTCGGGTGGCGGCAAGTCCACCATCGTCAACTTGCTGCTCGGCTTCTACGCCCCGACCGCAGGCCGCTTGAGCGTGCTGGGGTCGGATGTCTCCGAGGTTTCCGGTTCCACTCTGCGTGCTGGCTCTGCCGTCGTGTTCCAGGACTCGTCACTGTTCTCCGGCACGATTCGGGAAAACATCGCCTACGGCAAACCCAACGCCACCGACGAAGAAATCATTGCCGCCGCGAAGAAGGCCAACGCCGACGACTTCATCCGCAGCTTCGCCGACGGCTACGACACCACTATCGGCGAGCGAGGTATGAAGCTCTCGGGTGGCCAGAAGCAGCGCATCGCCATCGCGCGCGCAATTTTGAAGGATGCTCCCCTGCTCATCCTGGACGAGGCCACTTCGGCGCTGGACACCAAGGCAGAACGCGAAGTTCAGCGAGGCTTGGACAAGCTGATGGAGGGACGCACAACGGTTATCATCGCCCACCGCCTGTCCACAATTTCCGATGTGGACACCATCGTGACGCTGCGTGACGGTCACGTCGACGAGGTCGGAGCACCCGCAGAATTGGCGCAGACTGACGGTATCTACGCCGAGTTGCTACGCCTGACGGCTTCGGCCTCGGCGGCGGATCGTCTGCGCCTGAAGAAATACGGCATCAAGGGGTAACGCGCCGTCGTCAAGCATGCAGGAAACGCTTGACGACGGGCACCCCTGCGCCCTTTTACGGACGGGGAACGATGTAGCGGCCAGCGCCCGGAACAATTTCGACGGTGACCGGCATCGGGAACATGAGGTCGCCGTCAGCGTAGGCATTCATCTGGCGTGGCGGGCCGATGTATTCCACGTAAGCCTTCTTGGCGCGGTAGGTGCTGACCTCCCCGATTTTTTCAACGGTGCCGTCGAACACGGACTTGAAGGCCAGGGCGGCCTTGATGCGCCCGGCTTTGCCGATGACAGTGATGTCCATCAGTCCGTCGGAGTGGTCTGCGGACGGGCAAATCTTCATCCCACCGCCGTAAGAACGGGTGTTGCCGAAGGCGGCCAGCGTGATTGGATCTTCGAGAACCCGATCGTCATCGAGCGTGATGCGGAATGGTAGCGAGTGAAAAGCCAAGAACTCGCGGACGATAGCCAGGTTGTAGCGGTTGCGGCCATGCGGCCAGGTCATCTGATTGACGCGGTCGGAGACAATCGAGTCGAAGCCGGCACACATGATAGTGCCGAACCAGCGCTGCTCCCCTGCCTCATTGATGATGCGGCCGAGGTCAGTGGTCGTCCAGAAGCCATCGGCGATAACGTGAGCGGCATCGCGAGCATTGCCACGCGGCAGATTGTATTCGCGACCGTGGTCGTTTCCGGTGCCGGCCGGGATAATACCGAGGGGGATGCCGGTCTGTGCCTGCTCCTGCAGTGCGAGGTTAATCATGCCGTCGCCACCACAGACTGCCAGGGCATCAATTCGGCCGTCGGCGATGACCTCACGAATGAGCTTGCGGGCGTCGTCGGGGTTAGCACCTTGGAGAGCGATGACATCGATGCCGCGATCCGCGAACACCCGGCTCGCCCGGGCGGACGCAATCTGCGAGGCGCCATGACCCGCGTGGGGGTTAGTGACCAGAGCAAGGGTACGAATCTCAGTTGTTCCCAGCGGGTAGTTGAGATCCTTGTCGTTAGCGTTCATCGAAGAAATACCTACTTTTACGTGGGCTTTTGACCGGTCAATACTGGCCTTTATGGGAGTGCGTTAATGCATCTAACTAAAGCTTACCAAGATTGATTGACATTTTTTGAGAAAACGTAACGTAATACCGCTATAATAAAAGATGTAAAGATGTGCTTCCGCGCAAGTTACATATAATTCCGCAGTTCAGACTCGCAGCACCGATGCCCAAGGAGAAGCTCAGGATGTCTAACAAGCTCACGATTCCGTACCGCATGCGCTGGTGGGGCTGGGGTGTTGACGGCAACGACAAGCCAATCACCACGGCCAGCGAGAAGCTACTGCAGCGCGAAATCGGTATGTCGTTGGACGCAAACAACCCGCCGCGCAACATCGCCGACGTCACCATCCCCAATAGTCGCCTCAGCGCCGAGGATATCGAAGCCCTGGGCGCTGTTGTCGGCGCGGATGCCGTCGCCACCGACCACGACACCCGCGTCAAGCACGCGGTCGGACGCTCCTACCCCGACCTGGTTCGCCTTCGCGCAGCCAAGCTCGATGTCGCCCCAGATGCTGTAGTGCTACCGAAAACTGAAAAGCACATCGAAGACCTGTTCAAGGTATGCGCTGAGCGCAAGATTGCAGTCGTCCCCTTCGGTGGTGGCACCTCGGTCGTCGGCGGCGTGGAGGCTGTTGACGGAGGCATGGGTAAGGCCATCGCAGTGTCCATGACCGCCTTTAACAAGATCATCGACATCGACAAAGTCGCTGGCACTGTCACCGCCCAGACCGGCGTTTTCGGCCCCGACCTGGAAAAGGAGCTGTCCAAGGCCGGCTTCACCGCTGGTCACTTCCCGCAGTCCTTCGAGTACTCCACTGTCGGCGGTTGGGTTTCCTGCCGCTCGGCAGGCCAAGAATCCTCTGGTTACGGTCGTATCGACCGCAACGTGATTGGCATGCGCGTCGTCACGCCAGCCGGCACCATGGAATTCCGCGACATGCCGTCGTCGGCATCCGGCCCGAACCCGCGTGAGCTTTTCCTGGGTTCGGAGGGCACCCTGGGCATCATCACGCATGTGACGATTGCCCTGAATCAGCGTCCACAAAAGGAGATGCTCTTCGACACCTACTTCTTCAACTCCTTTGAGGAAGCCGCCGAGGAGCTGCGCAAACTGGAGCAGAGCGGCAATATCCCGCACCTAGCACGCATCTCCGACGAGAAGGAGACGCTGTTCGGCCTCACTCAGCTGGGCTCCGCCAGCATGTCCGAGAAGGTCACAAAGTACCTGAAGCTGCGTGGCATCGACACCCCGTGCATGGTGATTTTTGGCTTTGCGCAGACGGATCCGGTCGGCGCCCGCGTCACCCGTGAGCGCCTGGCCGCTCGCCTGCTGGCCAAGAAGTGCGTCCGCATGGGCTCCATCCCGGGCATGGCTTGGGTTAACCACCGCTTCTCCTCGCCGTACCTGCGCGATGTCATGATGACTCGCCGCGTCGGCGTCGACACCCTGGAAACCGCCACCACCTGGGATAACGCCGCTACACTGCGCCGCGAAATCGCCTCCGCAATGGAAGCCGCTGGCGAGAAGCACGGCACCCCGGTGTACGTCTTCTGCCACATCTCGCACATGTACGAATCCGGCTGCTCGCTGTACTTCACGTACTTCTTCCGCGAGACCGAGGGCGAGATCCTCCAGCAGTGGATGGACATCAAGACCGCGGCGTCGGAGGCCATGATGAACTTTGGCGGCACCATCACGCACCACCATGGCATTGGCCAGGATCACAGCCCGCAGTACTACGAGGAGAACACCGAGTTGTTCGCCAAGGTCATGCGTGCAATTAAGGACGAACTCGACCCTGCTGGCATCCTCAACCCGGGCAAGTTGGCTACCGGTCCGCACTCCTTGGAAGAGCGTTACGACGGCAACATGATTTAACCCTGTTGCCGCCAGCCTCCGCTAGCGAGCTAGACTGACCAGTTCGCTGGCGTAGATTGCCGGTGACGTTGGGCCGTCATAAATAAACAGTGAAACGTAATCGTCAAGGGTAAAAGATTCAAGTGCTGCGGTCATTGTCGCTGTCGCTTCTTCCTGGGATTCCAAGCGAAGATGCCCGGATAGTGGGATGGTCGGCTCAATCGGTGCGATTTCGTCCGTGCGACCGCAAACAGCGTGGCGTTTTAAATACCTAAGCGTGCTTTTCTAGTTACGACCTGTCTGGGGTGGCACGGACTGGAGACAGCAGCAACACATTTGCAGCGATGGTGCAATAGCAGCGAAAGCTCGGTTCATGGACTCAGAGCGGTTGGACGCTGGGTGCATAGCCATCGAGGTGTCTCCTTCCTTGTAATCCCGGGAAATGATTCGCAACTAAGAAAGATCTCTTGAATCAATATCCGTGCCGGTCGTTGATAATGAACAACTTAGTCTATTTCTAAGCGCCTTGCAATGGGGTACGCCCGAAATAGTTCACACTCACTACGCACTCCACAACTTCATCACTTACGCCAGATAGTTTCATCACTATCACCGTCTTCGGGAAAGTCGAGGAAGAAAGACTATGACTGCCACGCACGCTCCTCAGCGCGATCGCTCAGCTGCGGTTTTGAACAAGGCTCGTCGGCAAGCGGACTTGAATCGTCTACGCGAAGAAACCGCTAAGGGCGACATCCCAGATCTGCTGGTCATCGGTGCCGGTATCACTGGTGTCGGCATCGCTTTAGATGCAGCGTCGAGGGGTTTGAAAACCGTTCTCGTCGAATCGAAGGACCTAGCTTTCGGCACCTCTCGTTGGTCATCGAAGCTCGCCCACGGCGGACTGCGCTACCTTGCCAGTGGCAATGTCGGTATCGCTCGCCGCTCAGCTATTGAACGTGGTGCGCTGCTCGACGTCACCGCTCCGCACCTGGTGCATAACCTGCCACAGGTTGTACCGGTGATGGATAACTTTGCACCGTTAACCCGGGTTTTGCCGCGTTTAGGCTTTTTGGCCGGTGACTTTCTGCGCATTATCCCTGGTACCCCCGCCACTACCCTGCCGTTGTCCCGGACTGTCAGTTCCCGCCGAGTCAGCCAGCTTTCGCCGACCGTCCGTAAGCGCGACGTGAAATTCGGCTACGTCAACTACGACGGTCAGCTGCGTGACGACGCACGCTTGGTCACCGCTATCGCTCGAACTGCCGCCAGCTACGGTGCAACTATTCTGACCCGGGTGCGCTGCGAGAATGCCTCTGGCACTAGCGCCACGCTAATCGACGAGCTCACTGGCGATTCCTTCGAGCTGCCGGCTCACGCTGTGGTCAATGCCACTGGTGTGTGGGCCGCAGACCTAGCGACGAACATCAAGATTCGCCCATCTCGCGGCACGCACCTGGTTCTTGACGCCGCGAAGCTAGGCAACCCTACCGGCTCTCTGACGGTACCGGTTCCTGGTCACACCAACCGTTTCTGTTTTGTCCTGCCCGCAGAGCACAACCGCGTCTACATTGGCCTGACCGACGAGGATGCACCGGGCCCGATTCCGGACGAGCCGGAAGTACCGGAGGATGACATCGTTTTTCTGCTCGATGTCATCAACCAGGCCCTCGAGGTTCCGCTCACTCGCGACGATGTCATCGGCGCTTTCGCCGGTCTGCGTCCTCTCATCGACACCGGCGAGGCGCATACCGCGGATCTCTCCCGCGAGCACGCCTTATTGGAGGCCCCGAACGGCCTGATTTCCATTACTGGGGGCAAGCTCACCGAGTACCGTCTAATGGCGGAGCAAACCGTGGACAAGGTTGCGGAAAAGCTCGGTGTTTCGCTTGCTCCGTGCTCCACCCGCACCATCCCTGTGCTGGGCTCCGAGCCAGAGGAGCTCGACCGCGCTCGCACCGCTGCCGCTGCCGGCCGTATCCCGATGCCGCTGTTTAACCGCTACGGTGCCGAATCCTTCGAGGTCATCGAATCCTGCCCGCTCGACCGAGCGCTTGACCCGGTAGCGGAGGGTCTCGATGTCACCCGCGCCGAGTTCGCCTGGCATGTGACGCACGAGGGAGCTCTCAGCGTCGACGATATTCTCGATCGCCGCACACGTCTGGGGCTGGTCAAGGCTGATCGCGAATCTGCCCTGCCAGCTGCTGAGGAGGCACTGAGGCTAGCCTAGCGCTGGTCATTGCCGCGGCTGCTTCTGATGCGGCCGTAGCTACTGGATAAAGCGGGGGTCTTCGGACTTCCCGCTTTTTCTGTATACACGGAAACTATGAGTGTAAATAACGCTGTCACTTTCCCCTCCCTCGATGAACTCCGCTCCCGCAGGACAGTCAAATGGACCGCATATTCACCGGACGTGCTGCCACTGTGGGTCGCCGAATCCGATGCCACAACCTGCCCTGCCGTCAGTGCCGCAATCGACGAGGCGTGTCAGCGCGAACAATTCGGATACCTCTCGCAGGACATCACCGCGCTTACGACCGCAACCGCGGACTTTTCTGCACAACGCTACGGTTGGCGTCCCAACCCGGACAATATCTTTGCAGTCGCCGACGTCGTCCGCGGTGTCACACTCGCGGTTGAACGCTTCACCCGCCCCGATTCCGCAATTGTCGTCCCCACTCCCGCCTACATGCCGTTTTTCCAGGTAGGTCCCGCGCTGGGACGCGAGACAGTGTGCATTCCCACGCTTGCCGACGGCCCGGATCTCGGCGCCCTCGAACGCGCCTTCGCCGACGGTGCCGGTTGCCTAATCTTGTGTAACCCGAATAATCCTCTCGGCTTTACCTACTCCCCCGAAAAACTGCGTGAGATTACCGATTTAGCCGCTCGCTTTGGTGCGCGCGTTATCTCAGACGAGATTCACGGCCCAGTTGTTCTAGATGGCACTCACACTCCAACCGCGTCGGTGTCGGATACCGCGGCGGCCGTGACTATCACGGTGACTGCTACCTCGAAGGGCTGGAATACCGCCGGCCTCAAGTGTGCGCAAATCATCTTTAACGACGAAGATGCCAAAACCTGGCTGGAGCTGCCCTTCATTGTTCGCGAAGGCGCTTCTATTCTTGGTGTCGCCGCGGCCACCGCCGCCTACCGCGATGGCGTGCCCTGGCTGGACAATTTTGTCGATGTCCTGCGCACCAACCGTGAGACTCTGCGAACACGTTTGTCCACTATTGCGCCGCAGGCTCGCTTTACCCCACCGCAAGCATCATTTTTGGCGTGGTTGGACTTGGGTGACGTGCCTGGTGTTGCCAGTGAGGACCCAGCTGCGTGGCTGGTTGAAAACGCCAAAATAGCACTCAACCCCGGCTTCGCATTCGGCGAAGGCGGGGCTGGGCATGTGCGGCTTAACTTTGCGACCTCCCCGGAAATCCTCGGTGAGGCCCTGGACCGTCTTGACGCGGCCCTGCGCTTGTAGTTGACGTTTTAGTTGGTGACAGTGACGCTGCCGTCGGCGTTGACAACAACGTTGGCGGCCAGAGCGCGAGCCAGGTTCATGCGAACGTGCTGGCCCTCACCGTCAGTGCGATCGAGCGGGTAGCCGGATGGGATTGCGGTCTGAGCGAGGACGGAGCTGCGCTGTTCCTCAGTCAGCTGCGGGAAGCGGGTCTCCAGCAAACCTGCGTACCGCTTCGGAACAACAACTGGCTCGTTAGCCGGGCCAACCTGCTTGAAGTCGTAGGTCATGCGTTCGGTGTACTGCTGAACGGCAGCTGCGGTGCTCATGTACGGAGTGTCCTTGGCAACGCAGTTGGCGATGGTGTCGCCACAGCGGTACTCGAGCTCCGTACGCAGCTCATCCATGGCTTCTTCGATGAGTGGGCGGAACTCTGGGTCTGCCCAACGATCAGCTGCGGCCTGGTTGCCCATCATGCGGCCGCCCATAACGTCCAGCGGGTAGTGGACGCCCATGACAAGGCGAGAATGACCAGCCTCGGACGCACGCGCCTGAATCTGCGGTGCAACCTCCGGCAGCATCATGGCCAGCATGGTTGAAGTCCATGCAGCCTTGTTGGTGTGGCCCGACGGGTAGGACGGGGTGGTCGAGTACGGGTCGTCCTGACCTTCGCGGTAGTAGCGCTCGATGCGCTCCGGCGCCACCACAAACGGGCGATCGTAGCCGTAGACGTACTTCTCGAAGAAGGTCGAGCTGACCAGACCGCCGCCGCGAGCAAGGTTGCCGGACAGCAGGGCCTTTACCTTCGGCAGGCGATCCTCGTCATAGGCATCACGGAAGTGCTGGCCCAGGTTTGCACCGAAAGCAGTGGAAATATTGGCCAGTGGGTCCAGGTAGTCGTCATCAAGAGCGAGTTCCTGTGCCTGCGGGTCATTCTTGGCAGCGTTGTTAATGCGGACGACCGTTTCGAGGTTCTGGTCCATAACCTCTGGGTGGTTCTTCTCCAGCTCCACGAAAGGATGCACAACGTAGAAGTAGAACCAGTTATCGGTGGCGGCATCCGACGGGTACGCGCGTGCAATCTGGTCCGGGCGATACGAGGTTGGCTTCGGCGCATTCGGGTCGGTGTTTTCACCGGAAGATGACGGCAGCGAGATGGAATCCGGGACCTCGAAGCCACCGCCGGGGAGCTTGATTCCCTCTGGAGCTGCCACATTAGCTGGAAGATCAGAAACAGAGTCCAGGCGGTTGCCGTGCTCGGCCAACGGGTTGACCGGAGCTGCCACGGCCGTTGCCGGTGTAAGCCCCATTACAACTGCCATTGCTGCGGTAGCAGCGCCGACGCGAGTACGTGTTGCAGTGCGCTTGTGCGGCTTCAAAGAAGACACTGAAGCATTCCTTTCCAGATTGCTGCGTGGGAGGCACCAGTTGTGAAGTGCTCTATAAGCCAAGGTCTGACAAAATCTTCACTTATGTTAAGCGCACTGTGAGGTTTCGGCGCGTTGAAAAGAAACAAGTTTTCAAAATGCTAGCGCCGATCGTGGGAGCTGTCCCCATCAGACTCCGGGTTTTCACTGATAAATGCATAAAAGAAACCGGTTGGCGGGAGAAACGCCCGTCAACCGGTAAGAACTCAATACTCGCCCCAAACGGGGCTAAAAGCGTGGACTACTTGGAGTAGTCGTAGAAGCCACGGCCGGACTTGCGGCCGAAGTGACCCGCCTCAACCATGCGCTTGAGCAGTGGAGGTGCCGCGTAAGTCGGCTCCTTGTACTCATCGAACATGGCATCGGCAATGAACTTGATGGTGTCCAGACCAACCATGTCGGCCAGAGTCAGCGGACCCATCGGGTGCGCACAGCCATTGACCATTCCGGCATCGATGTCTTCTGCGGTAGCAATGCCGTCCTGCAGCATGCGGATAGCGCCGAGGATGTACGGAACCAGCAGGGCGTTAACAATGAAGCCCGAGCGATCCTTAGCGCGAATGACGGTCTTGCCCAGCGCCTCGGAAGCGTACTCGTACGCACGCTCCGACTGAACATCACCGGTCGTCAGAGTAACGACATGCTCTACCAGAGGCAGAACGGGCACCGGGTTGAAGAAGTGCAGACCCATGACGCGCTCCGGACGCTTGGTGGCTGCGGCAATGGACTGAATCGGCAGCGAGGAGGTGTTGGAAGCCAGGATGGCATCGTCCGACTCAACAATCTCATCGAGCTGCGAGAAGACGCTGGCCTTTACTTCCGGGTTCTCCACGATGGCCTCGATGACCAGCTCACGGTCAGCGAAGTCCTCCAGCTTGGTGGTGAAGCTAATACGTCCCAGAATCTCATCACGTGCAGACTGCTCTAGCTTGCCACGGGAAACGGCCTTATCCAGTGACTTTTCAATACGGGCGCGACCGGACTCAAGGAACTCCTCCTTGGCCTCCCAGACCTTGACATCGCTACCGGCCTTCGCACAGACCTCAATAATTCCGGAGCCCATCTGACCGGCGCCGACGATACCTACTCGCGAGATACTATTTGCCATTGGCGTGTTTTCCTACCTTCTACTCTGGGTTATTAGCCAGCATTGTGCTTCATCCGAGTGCGCATTCGCTTGACGACGATCACAGCGCACTGGCTTTATTTACACGCTACTCACTTCCCCGGTTCCCCGGGCACGCTTTGCAGGACTTTTTACTTGAATTCCCCCCCCCCCGAGCTTTGGGCAGCGGCTAGTACTGCATACGTTTTTCCAGCGCCTGCTGAATATCTTCCAGCTGCTGCTGAGAAGAGCGTGCCAACTCTTGCAGGTCGTTTCCGCCATGCTTTTCCAGCTCTTCCCACTGTCCGAGCATCTTATCCAGGCTGCCTTCCATCAACGTCAGATAAGCCATATCTGCGTGTGGCCCCTCCTCGTTCTCGAGGCGAGTCATGGTGGCGGTGTCGAGCTTGGTCTCCGACGGATCAACATCGACGCCGAGAGTCTTGACTAGCTGCGCTTCCTCTTCAGCAAAGATTGGCTCCGCCTGCTGCGCAATCTTTCGAGTCTCTTCCGAGACCGATTCCTTTGCAATTAGTGTCTGCGATGCTTTCTTCAGCGCCGCAGTATCTGCCGCCAGCTGAGCCAAGTTATCCCGAATGGCGGCAGTGGAGGCAACAGCACTCTGCTCCTGGCTTGACTGATTTTGGCTACCCTCCAGGGCTGCCTCATCGCTATCCCCACAAGCACTGAGACCAACGACGAGAGCAGAGGCCAGCACAGCGGAGCCAATACGCAGGCCACGCCCAATCAGAGAATAGGTGTCACTGCTGGAAGCGGCTGCGCTATCGCGAATGGTGTCTGAGGACATTAGTCGACCTGCAGCTCGCCCATGCGATCCCAGTCCTGCTTATCTGGCAGTACCTGCGAGACAATCTTCGGGGTCTCAGCGAGCAGCGGCTTCATCGCCTCCAGGCCCTTGGCGAAGTGCTCGGAATTGACGTGGGCTTCACCAGCGTCATCATCGAATGCCTCGACGAGGATGTACTGGTTGGGGTCTTCTACGCTGCGGGACCATTCAAACCACTTGTTGCCAGCCTCTGCGCGGGTGGCAGCGGTGAACTCAGCGACGTGGTCCATCCATTCGTCGGCAAATTCCGGCTTAACTTGGTAATTCACAACGATAAAAATCATGTCGCCCACTGTAGGCGCGTCCAAGCAGAATTGCACCCTTCGACGAATAGAGTTTCGCTGAGAATTTTTCTTACGCTGACCTCAGGTGACAGTTATATTGGTTTGTATGATGAACACTCCGCTCATTCTCACCTACCAAGATAAGACCCCACGCATTCATTCCAGCGCCTGGATTGCGCCCGGCGCGGTCATTATCGGTGATGTCGAAATCGGTGCGGATAGCTCCGTGTTCTACGGTTCTGTTCTCCGAGGAGACGTCGCACCGATCCGCATCGGCCAGCGCACCAATATTCAGGACAACTCCACAGTCCATGTCGACCGAGGTGTGCCCACAATTCTCGGCGATGATGTCACCGTCGGACACATGGCCTTGGTCCACGGCACCACGGTTGAAAATGGTTGCCTCATCGGCATGAAGTCCACCCTGCTTTCGCGTTCCCGTATCGGCGCTGGCAGCCTCATTGCTGCAGGTGCCGTGGTGTTGGAAGATCAGATTATCGACCCCAGGTCGCTGGCTGCAGGCGTTCCCGCCAAGGTGCGTCGTGAACTCTCCGCCGAGGAAGCAGAGGGCTTCATCGCCCATGCAGGGCGTTATGTGGAAACAGCGTCCAACCACCGCCACCTCCGCGAGGTCGACCTGGATATGGTGACTTTTAACTAGGCGGCTGCCGAGGCGCCTAGCTAAGCGGCTAGGCGGATTGTTTGACGGTCAACGTCGCAGCACTACACCACTGTCGCGCCCGCCGCGGCCAATTCCGCTAGTGCAGCCTTGCCGCGCTCCGGGTCCACCGCCGCGACCTGATTGCTCAGAACACGAACGGAAAAGCCCTCCTTGAGGCCATCGAGCACTGTGGCGCGGACGCAGTGGTCAGTCGCAACTCCCACCACATCGATTTCTTCGATGTCAGAGGCGCGGAGAGCGTCGGCAAGCGAAACGCCAGCCTCCGTTGTTCCCTCGAAACCGGAGTAGGCGGCGGCGTACTCCCCTTTTGTGACATCGATACGCACAGCAGCGGGGTTGAGCTGCTCAAAAAACGCGATGGCGCGCTGCATGCCGGGGTGAATCTCTGCGCCCGGGGTACCTGCAACACAGTGTTTCGGCCAGGTATCGACGAAATCCGGGGTTTCAGAGAAGTGCGTGCCTGGGTCGATGTGATTGTCACGGGTGGTCGCAAGAACCGAGTACTTATTCGCTGTGCCCGCAACATGCAGATATGTAGCGGTGTACGCTGCCTCAGCACCGTCGACGGCAAGTGCGCCACCCGCGGAAAAATCATTCTGAGCGTCGACGACTACCAGTGCCATGCGGGGGCGCGCCGGGCGCTGTTGTTCCTCGGAGTGGGCGTCGTTGCTGGTGTCTGCCCCGGTGCCAGCGTTGTCCGAGTTGTCCGCATTGACCTGTCGGTAGATTTCGGAGAAGGAAGCGTTCATGGCCTATATCTTGCCACGTGCCCACGTTCAGAGGAGCACGTGAACTATCGACAGGATATCGACGCCCTAGCGACAACACAGAGTCAATCCGGGAAAGCGGTTAAAATTGCTCCGGTAATTCTTTGATACGACGACGGCTCCTGGTCGCGTCCTCCAATACGGGAGGTTTTTATGGCAGGCGGACTTGTCGCGCTGCTTGACGACGTTGCCACGATTGCACGTGCTGCAGCGGCAACAACAGACGATATTGCGGCTGCGGCCGGCAAAGCTAGCGCTAAAGCCGCCGGTGTTGTGGTTGACGACGCTGCGGTAACGCCTAAATTCGTCGAGGGTGTCTCGCCGAAACGCGAGCTGCCGATTATTTGGCGTATCGCCAAGGGCTCCTTGGTCAATAAAATTGTCATTATTCTGCCGATTGCATTGCTGCTAAGTCAGTTTCTGCCCTGGGCGCTGACGCCGATTTTGATGCTCGGCGGCTCCTACCTGTGCTTTGAGGGCATGGAAAAGGTCTGGGAGAAGATTAAGCACCGAATCTCTCCCGATCAGACTGAGCAGGAGCGGATGGAGGCGGCGACCAACCGCACACCACAGAATGAAGATTCCCTGGTGAAGTCTGCAATTTTCACAGACTTGATTCTCTCTGCGGAAATCATGGTGATTTCTCTCAATGAGGTCGCTGATCAGCCACTGCTCAATCGCGCGCTGATTCTTATTGTGGTCGCACTCATCATCACGCTTGCGGTCTACGGCGTGGTGGGCTTCTTGGTCAAGATTGATGATATTGGCCTGCACCTGCAGTCCAAGAAGTCAGCCGGTATCAGCAAGTTTGGTGCGGCGCTGGTCAAAGCCATGCCAATCGTTTTGAACACAATCGGTATTATCGGCACGTTTGCCATGCTGTGGGTCGGTGGCCACATCATGGTGGTCGGCCTCGACGAGCTGGGCTGGCACCTCCCCTACCAGCTGGTCCACAACCTTGAGCAGCTGTTTACCGGTGGCTTCCTCGGCTGGTTGGCCAACACCACCGGCTCACTGATTTTCGGCGCCATCTGGGGAGCAATCATTGTGGCGATTGTCGCCGTGCTGCCATTCGGCCACGGCAAGCACAACAAGTCTGATGCTTAGGAGTACGTGACCTCGCCGTCGACGTAGACCCAACGTCGCGCACGACGAACAAAACGAGAACGCTCGTGCATCGTGCCGACACCGTCATGGTCATGAAAGGCCGCTTCAAATTCCACGATGCCTTCGCGGTCATCCTCGCCACCATCGACAGCGTTGATGATGGTGAGTCCTTCCCATTCCACACTGTCATCGACATTGATAACTTCCGGGCGGTAGCGCGGATGCCACGTCCGCCAGATGTAGTCCGCCTCGTGGGCAGCGTAAGCGCTGTACCTCGCGGCCATCAGCTCAGCTGCGGTCACTGCCTCCCGCTCACCGCGGTGCAGCGGGCCACAGCACTGCCCGTAGAGTCCCCCACCACACGGGCA
The DNA here is from genome assembly GCF_001807105.1 of Corynebacterium sp. HMSC14H10. Taxonomy (NCBI): domain Bacteria; kingdom Bacillati; phylum Actinomycetota; class Actinomycetes; order Mycobacteriales; family Corynebacteriaceae; genus Corynebacterium; species Corynebacterium sp. HMSC14H10. The sequence goes on from NZ_KV787425.1 coordinate 179,897, forward strand.
CAAATCGGAATCAGTAACGCGGGCGCGGGCGAAAAATGCGTTCCCGCTTCCTGCTCTAGCACCGTTTCCTGCTACCAATCCAGACTCCGTTACAGCACTGTTTTCTCTTACCTGCCGACCCATAATCGCCAGCCCCTCCCCAATCTTGCACGTGGTACTAAACACGTCCTAACAACGTCTTTACATACCTACCAATTGGCCCGCAGCACCGCTAGTCGGCTTAGCCCCGAGAGGCTTGACGACGGCTACCGCGTCGCCCTCGGCATTCCTTCCGCAAAGCCCGCAGCGGATTGAATTCCCACCACTGCCCGCTCAGCGAACTGCTCGATGGTGGCCGAACCCGCGTATGTGAACGAAGAACGTACGCCCGAGATAATGCGATCGATCTGGTCCTCCACGCCTTCGCGGCCTGGCTCCAGGTAGATTTTCGCAGTCGAGATGCCCTCTTCGAACATCTCGCGCCGGGCCTTCTCAAAGGCCTCTACCTGTGCATTTCGGCTCTCCACCGCACGGTGTGAAGCCATGCCAAACGACTCCTTGAACATGCGCCCGTCGACGTCCTTTTGGACATCACCTGGGGACTCGAAGGTACCGGCAAACCACGAACCAATCATCACGTTGGACGCACCCGCAGCCAACGCAAGCGCAACATCGCGAGGGTCCTTCACTCCACCATCAGCCCAGACATGCACGCCGCATTCACGGGCAGCTGCAGCGCATTCGAGCACGGCAGAAAACTGTGGACGCCCAACTCCGGTCTGCATTCGGGTTGTGCACATCGCACCCGGACCGACGCCGACCTTAATAATGTCGGCTCCCGCCTCCGCTAGGTCGCGAACACCATTGGCGGTCACGACATTGCCAGCGGCAATTGGCACAGGTGGGTTGAGCGCGCGGACTCGTCGTAAAGCACGGAGCATCGATTCCTGATGACCGTGGGCGGTATCGACAACGAGCACGTCGGCACCTGCGTCGAGCAGTGTCTTCGCGCGCCCTTCAACATCACCGTTGATGCCAAGCGCCGCACCGACGCGCAGCTTGCCCTCCGCGTCGACAGCCGGCTTGTAAAGCGTCGCCCGCAGCGCGCCTTTACGCGTGAGGATACCCACCAGCGCGCCATCGGCATCCACCACCGGAGCGAGTTTGCGCCCGGATGCGGTGAGCTGGTCGAAAGCGTCACGGGGCTCAATATCGGCCGGAAGCGTAAATAGCGAAGTGGACATGAGCGTCCCCACCTGCGCAAAGTTGTCAACGCCCGCCAGATCACGGCCGGTAATCAGACCAACCGGTTTGTTGTCTTCCACCACCACTGCCGCACCGTGCGCGCGCTTCGGCAGAAGATGGCGCGCATACCCCGCGGTGTGGTGAGGCTTGACGACGATTGGAGTGTCGAAAACCAGCCCAGCGGACTTGACCTTGCGGATGGTCTCAGCAGCAATGTCAGCTGGGACGTCCTGCGGCAGGATGGCAATTCCGCCTCGGCGAGCGGTGGTTTCGGCCATCCGGCGACCGGAGATGGCCGTCATATTGGAGACGACAATCGGAATGGTTGTGCCGGTGCCATCATCGGTGGCTAAATCGACACCCATGCGAGAGCCGACGGATGACTTTGACGGCACCATGAAGACATCGCTGTAGGTCAACTCGTAGGGCGCGGACTGATTGTTGAGGAATTTCACACACCCCAGGATATGCCGATTTTTCCGGCGCGCACGGTGAGAGTGCACAGAGGTGAGCATCAGTGGCTGACCTCGCCTGGTGTAGGTTCGAACGGGACTCCATTGACTCAACCGGGATTTTTCAGCCCAGGAAAGATGCTTAGCAGAATCTGATGAAAACGCCGATCAAAGATTACTTGTCCGAAATCGTCGAATCCGTCCGCCCCGATGAGTCTGGCGAGGTAGCGGACTATATTCCCACCCTTGCCCAAGCTAATCCCGACCGCCTCGCGCTTGCTATGACCACCGTGTCAGGGCGCACCTATACCGCTGGCGACACCGATACTGAATTCACCATTCAGTCGATGTCCAAGCCCTTCGCTTATGCCGCAGCCATCACCGAGCACGGCACAGACAAAATCGACAGCATTGTGGGCACCGAACCTTCCGGTGAGGCTTTCAACGAGCTGTCGCTGGAGCAGGGCACGCACCGACCAAAAAATCCGATGATTAATGTCGGCGCACTGGCCATCAACCAGTTCGTATGCCAGCCAGGTGCCAACTGGAAGACTCGCACGAAGCACATGGTGGAGCTTCTCTCGACTTTGGCTGGCCGTAAGCTTCGCGTTGACTACGATGCCTATGAATGCGAAATGGACACTGCCCATCGAAACATGTCCATCGCACATATGCTGGCAGCTTACGGTTTCATCGAAACCACGCCCCACGATGCTGTCCGCGGCTACACCGCACAGTGCTCCGTGCTGGTCAACACTCGCGATGTCGCCATGATGACCGCAGTGTTGGCCAACGGTGGCGTTAACCCGGTTACCAATCAGACTGTGCTCGGCCGCTCGGTTGTTCGCAGAGTCTTGTCCGTGATGGCTATTGCCGGCATGTACGACGAGGCCGGTGAATGGTTTACCGACGTCGGGATTCCCGCCAAGAGCGGTGTCGCCGGCGGCTTGCTGGGAGCGCTGCCTGGACAGGCGGGGCTCGCAGCCTTTTCGCCGCGATTGAACGACCACGGCAATAGCGTCCGCAGCATTGCCATTTTCCGGAAGCTCTCCGAAGATTTGGGTCTTCATCTCATGGATGCCGATGCGATTGGTTCGCGTGCGCTGCGCGGTACACGCGTCAGCAATGGCCGCTCGATCATCGAGATTCAGGGCCCCGTCAACTTCACTGCGGCCGAGATTGTTCTCAACAGGTTGGCGACTTCCACACCGTCGGAAAGCGAAGTTGTCTTCGACGTCAGCCGCGTTGGCATTGTCAACCCGGTGGGACGCACGTTGATTCTGGAAGCGATGCGACGTCTGAGCCACGAGGGCAAGGAGATCTTGTTCTACGACCCGGAGGGCGTACTGCCGAACCCAGATATGGGAGAGGGGCTGCTGCCGGTCATCCTCCAAGATGCGCCGTAAACTACGCTAACCGAAATCCAATATGGTGACGTTCGGGTAGTCTTGAACGATCGTAACGCTCGAAAGGCAGCAGCGCGAGAACAACCGGAGGGATGTAAATGCAGGTCAGCGATGTGGCATTAGTCTTCGAGGGCGGAGGGACTCGCAATAGTTACACGGCACCTTTCGTCGAGCGGCTACTTCGCGAGAGCATCGATGTCGGCTGGGTCGGTGGCGTAAGCGCCGGCGCCTCTCACGTGGTCAATTACCTTTCCCGGGATATCCAGCGCTCTATAAATAGCTTCACTGACTTCATCGCACAGCCGAACAGCAGTGGCTGGCGCCCAATGTTGCGCGGGCGGGGCTATTTCGATGCCGAGTACATCTACGAAGACGCGGGACTTCCCGACGGCGCCATGCCCCTGGATTACGAGACTTTTAAGAACAATCCAACTCCCTACCGGATTTCTGCTGTCCGAGCGGATACGGGCGAGACCATCAACTGGGGGCCGGACGATATCCCAGATCTACCTACGCTGATGAAGTACACTCGCGCCAGTTCGACGATTCCGGGTGTCATGCGTATGCCCTATATTGATGGCGTTCCGTTCGTCGACGGTGCACTGGGATCATCAGGTGGCATTCCCATTAATGCCGCCGAAGCAGATGGTTTCAAGAAGTTCCTCATCGTCCTGACTCGCCCGAAAGGATTCCGTCGCACCGCCCCTAAGCGCCCACAGCTACTGCGCCAGATTTTCCGCAGTAACCCGGTGGTGGCTGAGCTGCTTATCACTAGACACGAGCGCTACAACGCTTCTCTCGATTGGGCTGCTGAGCTTGAACGAAAAGGCCAAGCATATGTTTTCTACGCCAATAACATGAGCATCACAAAGGCGGAGCGGAGGCGGTCGAAGCTGCTGCACAACTACGAGCTCGGCCGGGCGCAAGCCGATGCCGAATGGCCAGCAATTCGAGAGTTCATGGGCTTATAACTCCCGCCACCTTTAGGAAGCTTTTCGTTCATTCCTCTTTACTGTGTACGTAACCTTGTGTTAACCTTTGCGTAGCGAACAACCTCGTTAGGTAAGGCTCCTATATCCACATAGGCCGCTGCCCTGCACTTTATCGAGAGTTTCGAAAGACTCTCGAAGCAAGGGTCCATCTCAAGTGGCCACCTTTAGTTACGGCATTACATTGCCAACACTCTTAGGCGGGGAGCCATAATTTTTCAATCAACAGAAATTCCCTCCTAGCAAAGGAGCTGGGATACCTGGAAAAGGATCCACAATGACACAGACACAGAACACCATCGCCAACTTCTTCAAGCCGAAGTCTTCAATCAGCCCGTACAGCCTCCTGCCTGACACCGTAAGCATGCACATGACGGATTCTTACATTGCGCTGCCGGAGGACATCACGGTCGGTGAGGCACTGAGCACCTACGCAGCCGAATTTGCTGGTCTCGATGACGATACCTGTGTCTTCCTCGTCGACGATGAAGGCTACCTGACCAGCGATATTACGCTGAAGGAACTCCGTGAGTACGCCGACCGCGATGCCTACATGAACACCGTCGGCGCCCCGGTGAAGGTCTTTGTCAAGCCCGAGGATCCAGCTGCAATCAGGGCTCGCCAGCTTATTGACGGGCCGCTCAGCGAGCTGCCCGTCGTCCGCAGCGGCAAGCTGGTAGGTGTCCTCACCGACCGCATCTCTGAGCGCATTCTTGGCAGGACAAAGGCAGCTAAGAAGTCAAAGAAGTCCAAGGGATTCTTCTCGCCGATTACCGCGTTTTTCGGCGCCGCCAATAACTAGGGCGACTAACTTGGGTAGACGACCCGAGTAACTCAATAGGCCAGCTAGCGTTTGCTAGCTGGCCTATTGTTGTTACCACACTGTTCTATCCCCACAGATGAGAGCCCTCAGGAGGCAACCGTGATACGAGACTGGATTCGGGTAGCCCTGGGCATGTTCGCGGTTGCGTTTGGAGCCAACCTCTTCGCACCACTCCTGCCCGCGTATCGAATAACCGATGCTCTCAACCAGTCCCAGGTCACCTTTCTCTTCGCCATCTACGTCGCAGGACTCATCCCCGCGCTACTCATCTGCGGCCCACTTTCCGACCGGCTCGGCCGTCGCGCCATCATCCGGCCTGCACTCATAACCTCTGCCGTTGGCTCAGCCGTCCTACTCACCGGCATCTGGTTCCACTTCCCATCACTTCTGGTAGGACGTCTTATCATCGGCATTTCGATGGGCATGGTAATGGCCGCCGGTGCCTCGTGGATCAAAGAAATTGCGCCCGTCGCACCTCAAATTTCTGCCCGGCGCGCAACCGTTGCACTCTCCGCCGGATTCTCCCTCGGCCCCCTGGCTTCCGGGTTGGTCGCAGAATTCACCCCGCGCCCTGATGTCATCCCCTATCTTGTTCATCTCGCACTGCTGCTTTTTATCGCACCAATAACATGGAACGCTTCCGTAGGACTTCCAAACGCAGCGCACAGCGACTCTCCGCAACGGTTCTTCTCCTCCGCCACGCTTAGCCCGAGGTTCCTGTGGGCAGTCGCCGCTTGGGCACCGTGGGTCTTCGGCGCTGCGTGCACATCCTTCGTCGTCCTGCCAACAATCGCCGAATCCCACTACCCCATCGCCTTCGCCGGGCTCATCGCCTGTATCACGATGGGCACCGGCGTTTTGGTGCAACCACTGGTCACTCGCATCAGTTCCAGCAGCTTTATCCCACCAGCTATTTTCGGTCTTGGCTTAACGACGGTCGGAATGCTGCTCAGCCTCATCGTCGTACTCACCCAGAATGTGTGGAGCGTTTTCCCCGCTGCTCTGGCCCTCGGTGCTGCGTACGGCGTAATGATGGTCTCCGGCCTCCGCGAAGTGCAAATTATCGCACCGCCTGCTGAGCTGGGTGCTGCCACTGCTATCTACTATTCGCTGACCTATGTTGGTTTCTTCGCTCCTTTTGTTATTTCTTTCGCGGCACCGAAATTCGGTTTCGTGCCCGTTTTCATCTTCGGTGCGATTATTGCGTTGGTATCCACGTACCCCGTGGCAAAGGTTGCACAGTCTGCGGTGAGGTCCGACGGAGCGTCGTGAAGCAGACGCGACTGAAATTCTTGATATTGGGAAGCGTGCTGAGGCGAGCTCTTGTATTCTTTCTTTCACAAAAGATTGGCTCCGGCTCAGGACATCTGATCAGGTTGCATAGGTTGTTGAAATTCAGCTCGATGGAATGAGGAATCATGAAGCAGCGCAGCTCTGGAATGTGGAAGAAAATTGCGACAACCGTCGTCGCAGGTTGTACAAGCGCCGCCCTGCTCACCGCATGCGGCTCGGGAGAAGAAAGCAACAATGCCGGTGGCAAGGCAGGCAAAGAGTCGACCAGCAAGATGACAAAGGCAGACGGGTCAGCTCCAGCTGCAGCCGAAGATCAGCTCCTGCTCACTAATGAAGTTCAAGGTGTGGACTTCTCCAACAACAGGATTAATGGGTACAAGGACGCAATGGAGATGTTTTCGGAGGATTCTTTAGATATAGAGCCGGCCGAATGTGCCACTTTCATCAAGCCAACGGAAGAATTGGAGCGAGCTGTCAGTTCTTTCGCTAACTTGGACGCGGAAAAGGTCACCATCGCTGTCTCAGTATTGAAGAACCCTCAGACCTACCAGGAGTACACAGATGTTCTTAACAAGTGCTCTGAGGTGACCGCTTCGATGGATGCTTCCGACCTCGTAAACGAATCCATGGAAGGCCAGGAACTTCCTCCTGAGGCGCAGGAGATGCTCAATGACATGGATATGACAACCACCATGAAAATGCACCGGGAAAAGTGGGAGCCGGATCTTTCCGTCAAGCCAGATGAGGTCACTGCACACGCGACAGTTGTGGACATTAGCTCCGGTGGCACTAATACTGATGCCACCAGCTACGACATTGTCGGCGTTGTCAATGGCGTGATGGTGATGGTGTCCGCTGCCCCGATTCCAGACGTTCCATCAACCGGCGCGGAAAATGCGACACAACCGATGGAACTTGCACAGGCGACCCCAGAGTCCAAGGAAGCGGCAAAGAAGCGCGCCTTGGAGGTCTTCGATGCCCAGGCAAAGAAGATTATGGACGCCGCTTAGTGGCCGCTTGGCTGCGCTGCTTTTGAAAAGTTGCGGCGTGCGGCGCGCTAAAACTCCGTTAATTCCTGCACTTTGGGGCTCCAGAACGCAGCGCGTGGTGCACTAAGAGTTTTGAAGTGCGGGCTTGTTAGTTCATCAAGAGCCCGGACGTAACCGGGAACCATATCCCGCGGGATTCGCAGCCCCATAGTCAGGTGCGGAATCCAGCGGGAGCCGCGACCTTCAGGGTTAAGACGACTGATCTCACGAGCGGCTTCTTCCAGCTCATCGCTTGTTTCTAATAACCATGCGACAGTCTGTTTACTCTTTGTGCCGAACACTACCGTTCCTACCCTGCGGAATTCCGCAGGCATCAGCGGTGGGAGAATTTCGGCTGCTCGTTGGATTACCTCCGGGCTCATGGTCGGTGCGAAGGTGACAGTGATGTGGGGCTTTTGATTCTGCTGCGGGAATCCACGCTCTGCCAGTTGCACAAATATCTCTTTAACCTGCGCCTCTTGCTCAGGCAGAAGGTACATCAGGATGTTGTCGGGTGACACCATGTGACGTTTACTCCTCCCCTATTGCTGTCGGTCGACACGTTTGAGGCGCTACCCAAGGGCGCCGTTACTAGAGCTCCTAACCTAAGGCACTTAGGACCTTGCACCCCAGAGCATAGCGTAGGGATTTTCCACAATTTATAACCTACCTATAGAAATTTCTAGCCTCTTGTTATTTAGCCCGGTAAAAACCGCTTTTTATTGGGATAATGGGGATAGACAGGCTTCCTGAAAGCTTTCTAGACCATCTTCAAAGACAGTGTGGAGTGACGGCCGATTCTCCACACTGCACAAATACCTACACGGCTGGAAAGGTAAGTAAAGACATGGCACCGAAACCTAAAAAAATTACACCCCCGAAGAATCAAAAGCTGGTGAAGAGCAAGGCAAGCTTCAGCCGCGATGAGCTCGCGGATTTGCTGGAGACGCTGGCAGCTCGCATCCGCGCCGGGGAAATGACTCTCGGCACTGGTGAGTCCGCGGTGACGATGACCATGCCGACATCGTTTAATACCACGATGGAAGTCGTCGATTCCCGAAAGCGTGCTGGCATCGAGCGCGAGCTGGAGCTGGAAATCGACTGGATGGTCGACGAGGCTGGCGAGCCCGTCGAAAAGCCAGGACCAGCATCTGGCTTCGCAATCTCCTAGCAGGCTTGTTGCTGCCCGGTTTTGTTCCGCGCAGTATTGACTAAGCAAAGGGCGACTTCGGAATTGCCTTCCGAAGTCGCCCTTTGTCTTGGCTCTTAATTCTGCAGGCCTTACGCCTTAAGCACGTATCGCAGAATCTCTACAACCTGGTCGGTCGTCGTACACCACGCCGAATACACCCGCCATACACCCACGCCTACCCACATCGCATGAGGTGACGCTAACCTAATTCAGGAAAATTCGCGACGAAGGGAACGCGCATGGCCAAGGGCAAGAAAGGCGACAAGGGCAAGAAGACGCACGCCGCCAAAACCAAGAAAAAGGCTGCGGCAACGACCTCGCTACGCCTGCCCGAATACTCGAAGGCCGAGGCCAAGGCCGCGAAAAAGCTCGCCGGCAAGGACCCCTTCAAACTGGCCGCAATGACGCCGAAGAAGAAGTGCTGCAAATCCGGCATCCGCTGCCTGCGCTGCCCCGTGGTGCTACACAAGCTCAATCGCGAGATCAAAAACGGCGAAGTCGACCACGCCGCCCTGCTGCTCGTCGCCGCGAAAGCCCGGATCCGGTAGCCGGCCCTCGCCCCCCCCAGCCCGCCGTCGGGCCCGTCCTATGAGCAGTGGTGTCGCGCACTGTATGGCACTGGTACCGATTCTCCCGGGCTGTCTGCTCTTCGGACACCGGCTCACACGCGTCACTCCAAGCACCGCGACAACGCTCCAGCGAACTCCCGCCAGGTCAGGAAGTTTTATTCCGTCGACATGAGGCCTCGGCCAGAACCGGGAATGCGGCCGTCGGAGGATGACACCTTGTGTATCCTTTGAGTGTCATTGAGCCCTGAAGGAGCAAGAAAGTAGCATGACCCGCCCCTCCTCCGCCGCCTCTACGGTGGGCTTCCAATCTCGTGCCCTGCGTTTCGCACCGCGCCGCTCGGACTGGTCCCGCGCGACGATTGGGCGCGACCTCTCGGCAGGCCTCATGGTGGCCCTCGTCGCACTCCCTCTCGCGCTCGGCTTCGGCGTTGCGTCCGGTGTCGGCGCGGCGGCCGGAATTACGACGGCCATCGTTGCGGGTATCCTGGCCGCGATCTTCGGCGGTAGTAACGTCCAAGTAAGCGGCCCGACCGGCGCAATGACCGTCGTGTTAATCCCCATCGTGGCCAACCATGGTGCCGATGGGGTTCTCGTCGTCGGCGTGCTGGCAGGGCTCATGCTGCTCGTACTGGCGTTCACCGGCGCTGGCCGCGCGATGAAGTACATGCCACTACCTGTCGTCGAAGGTTTCACCGCCGGTATTGCGTTAATCATCGGCTTACAACAGCTGCCTGCAGCACTTGGTGTTGACGTGGAGGGCGAGAAAGTCCTCGGGTTGGCGTGGGGCTCAATCAATGCTTGGTTAGATGCTCCGGCATGGCAGGCGCCCGTGATGACCCTTGCAGTAGCGGCTGGAATCGTGCTTGCTGCGCGCGTCCGTAGTGGCTTCCCCGCGGCGCTAGTGTTGGTAGCTGCAGCGACAGCCATCAACATGCTGGCAGACAGCGGCCTGAAGACAATCGGCTACATCCCGTCGACATTGCCTGCTCCGCGCTGGCCAGAGATTCCGTGGGAGCACCTGGATTCATTGCTGTTTGCAGCGGTCGCCGTCGCAGCTCTCGGTGCGCTGGAATCGTTGCTGTCTGCGACGGTTGCCGACGCAATGACTGTCGGCGACCGGCACGATCCCGACCGCGAACTCTTCGGGCAGGGCGTGGCCAACGTCGTCGCGCCCCTGTTCGGCGGGATTCCCGCAACCGCCGCGATTGCCCGAACTGCCGTCAACGTGCGTGCAGGCGCAGGCACACGCCTGGCAGCGGTGTTCCATTCGCTGCTCCTGCTCGTGGCCGTGCTCGTCGCGGCCCGGTGGGTGGGCGAGATTCCTCTCGCCGCGCTCGCCGGCGTGCTCATCGCCACTGCGATTCAGATGATCCACCCGCGGAACCTCCGCTCGGTGATACGCGCCACCAAGGGCGACGGGGCGACCCTGCTCATCACAGCTGCCGCCACCGTCGTGTTCGACCTTGTCGTCGCCGTACTCATCGGCCTTGTAATGGCGGGCTTCTTCGCACTGCGCGAGACCGCCCGCACTGCGGTGTTGGAAGCCGCCCCACTAGACGAGGGGGACCACCGCGACAAGGAACGCGAGCTCCTCGACGAGCACATCGCCGCCTTCCGTATGGAAGGCCCTCTCTTCTTTGGCGCAGCGCACGATTTCCTCCTCGAGCTCGCTGATGCCTCGTCGGTCAAGGTTGTCGTACTCCGCATGCGCTACGTCACGACGATCGATGCCACCGGCGCCCAGATGCTCGCCGACACAATCGGGCGCCTCGAACGCCGCGGTACCAGAGTCCTGCTCGCAGCCACGAAGCCCGAACATATTCCGGTGTTGCGCGAACTCGGCGTATTCGACCAGCTTGCACACGAGAATCACGTCTTCGACAACACCCCTGACGCCATCGCCCACGCCCGACTGCATGCCTCACGCATTCAGCACGAAGAGTCTGATGGCACATCCGCAGCATCGCAGAGTCAATAGCTTGGCTGAGCCAGACAATGGTCACTCCGTCGCAGTCGACCCTGCAATCGTGGGTCCACGTCCCCATCGCGCGATGCTTGAAAAACCTTTACACGTTGCACTTAAACTCCACGACGTGTCGTTGCAAAGTCACCTTCTCATTCGTGAAGCCGATGTGGGTGTAACCGCTTGGCGCGTAGCATTGGCGACATGCGCATTTTCACCGTGGGCCACTCCAACCTCGAGTTCGAGGACTTCGCTGAAATGATCAAAGCTGCCGGTGTGGCATCCATCGTGGATGTGCGCAAGCTGCCCGGATCCAGGAAGTACCCGTGGTTCAACGGCGACTACCTTGCCGAACACCTTCCTACATGTGGCATCACTTACAGCAGAAGCGAGGGCCTCACCGGGATGGCGTCGACGTCAACGTGAAGATCTTGGACAACTTCGCCACGCATGTCGCCCCCGCGTTGGGTTGGCAGCCGAATCACGAAGGCCCAGTTACCGGCTATCTCATCGACTAATTCCTGCAGTTCGCAAGCTCTTCGCTTCAATGTCAGTTCAGTGCGTGTTGAATAGTTCAGCAATTGCCGTATAGTTCAGTATATGCTGACTATTGCTTCACGCCTCGACGTCATGAACCGGCTCGGCCGGGCCATGGCGGATCCGACGCGCTCCAGAATCCTGATCACCCTACTCGACGGCCCGAGCTACCCGGCCGTGCTTTCGCGCGACCTGGACCTGACCCGCTCGAACGTCTCGAACCACCTGACCTGCTTACGTGACTGCGGCATCGTCGTCGCCGAGCCGGAGGGCCGCAAGACACGCTACGAAATCGCCGATCCGCACCTCGCGACAGCGCTCAACGCACTAGTGAACGCGACGTTGGCTGTCGACGAAAACGCCCCGTGCATCGACCCTGAGTGCTCGGTGCCCGGCTGCGACGGAAAAGGAGCGGACGCATGAGTTCAGCATGTGGATGCGAACACGAACCAGCCACGGAGATCGAAGATCTCGATCGGCCATGGTGGAAGGACCCCGAGTTGCTACTGCCGATCTTCTCCGGCGTAGCCCTCTGCATAGGTCTGGCGCTGGACTGGTCCGGACTAGAGACACCCGCGACAGTTCTGTTCTGGATCGGCCTGCTGCTAGGGGCGTATACGTTCACGCCCGGCGCTATCCGGAACCTTGCCACGAAGCGCAAGCTCGGCATTGGTTTGCTGATGACGATCAGCGCGGTCGGCGCGGTAATCCTCGGTTACGTCGGAGAGGCGGCGGCGCTAGCGTTCCTGTACTCGATCGCCGAGGCGCTGGAAGACAAGGCGATGGATCGGGCACAGGGCGGACTGCGGGCGCTGTTGAAGTTGGTACCGCAGACCGCGACGGTGCTGCGCGACGGCACGTCGGTTGAGGTCGCAGCGAAGGACCTCGTGGCTGGCGAGCTGATGCTCGTGCGCCCCGGAGAGCGGATTGCCACGGATGGCATCATTCGGTCTGGGCGCTCCAGCCTTGACACCTCAGCGATCACCGGAGAATCCATTCCGGAGGAGGTTGCGCCCGGCGACGAGGTGCCCGCGGGAGCAATCAACTCCGCCGGCGTGCTGGAGGTCGAGACGACCGCAGCTGGAACGGACAACTCGCTGACCACACTCGTGGACCTGGTCGAGCAGGCACAGGCGGAAAAGGGCGACCGCGCCCGGATCGCCGACCGGATTGCCCAACCCCTAGTGCCCGGGGTGATGATCCTGGCGGTGCTGGTCGGCATGATTGGCTCGCTGCTGGGCGACCCCGAGACGTGGATCACCCGCGCGTTGGTGGTCCTGGTCGCAGCATCGCCGTGTGCGCTGGCAATCTCCGTGCCGCTGACGGTCGTGGCCGCGATCGGCGCGGCCAGCCAGTTCGGCGTGGTCATCAAATCCGGCGCGGCGTTCGAGCGACTCGGCGGCATCCGTCACCTGGCGGTGGACAAGACCGGAACCCTTACCCGCAACCAGCCCGAGGTTACCGACGTGGTCCCGGCAGACGGATTCGATCGGGCTCAGGTGCTTGCTTTCGCGGCGGCAGTTGAGCAGCAATCGACGCACCCCCTCGCCGCTGCGATCGCGGCAGCGGGGCCCGAAGCGCCCGCTGCCCTGGACATCAGCGAGGAAGCCGGGCATGGCATCGGCGGCACCGTCGAAGGTCGACGGGTACTTGTGGGCAGTCCCCGGTGGATCGACGCCGGGCCACTGAAGGCAGACGTTGAGCGCATGGAGTCCGAGGGCCAAACCTGCGTCCTTGTCACCGTCGATGACGCCCTCTCCGGGGCGATCGGGGTCCGCGACGAACTGCGGCCCGAGGTGCCCGAAGCTGTGCAGACCCTGCGCGCCAACGGCGTGGAAGTGAGCATGCTCACCGGCGACAACACTCGCACCGCCCGGGCGCTGGCTGAAATCGCCGGAATCGACGACGTGCGCGCCGAGCTGCGTCCAGAGGACAAGGCAAGCATCGTCGCCGAGCTCTCCGCCAAGACGCCGACGGCGATGATCGGCGACGGCATCAACGACGCGCCGGCATTGGCGGGCGCGACGGTGGGCATCGCGATGGGGGCAACCGGTTCTGACGCCGCAATCGAGTCCGCTGACGTCGCCTTCACCGGCCACGACCTCCGGCTGATCCCGCAGGCGCTGCAGCATGCCCGCCGAGGCAGCAGGATTATTAACCAGAACATCGTGCTGTCTCTGGCCATCATCATCGTGTTGATGCCGCTGGCGATTAGCGGCGTGCTGGGTCTGGCCGCCGTCGTATTGGTTCACGAGGTCGCTGAAGTTATCGTCATCTTGAACGGCCTGCGGGCCGCGCGAGCGAAGCGCTGAGACACACCTTCGCCCAGCGCGCTGACTCTCCAGCGCGGATCTTGGAAGGATCGAGTTGCTCAGGGACCAAGCGTCGCCTCAAAACTTTTGAAGCCGAGCTTCATCGACACGGCCCGCGACTACCTGGGCAGTGTATTTGGCAAAGGGCCCGACACCCATCAGGGTTGCCGAGCCGTCGCCGGTCCAGTTGCCGTAACCAACTAGATGGAGATTCTTCATCGCGGTTTCACGGCCACGCATGAGGTGGCGGAATGGGCCGAGGGCCGGACGGAAACCAGTGCGCCAGATTAGATGGTCGTGGTCGAGCTCGCTCAAGCTATCGAAGATGGAGGTAGCGGTGAGCTGGCCGGCGTCGCGGAGCTCACGTAGATGAGGAAGCGCGAGAATGTCCCCGAGGTTCGGGCCGGAATCGCCACCGAGAATCCGGCGGCGGCTGCCCGCGTTAAACGTTGAACTTGAATTCGACGGTATGTCGTTGCAAAGTTACCCCCTCTCGTTAACACCATCAAAAGGAGTGTTATCCAATGAAAGCGTTCGGCTTCTTAAGCTTCGGGCATTACGCCTTCGGCAGCTAGTGCGGGCCATCTGCGGAAAAGATCGCCAAGACTCGTCTGGAGATCACCCAGGCTGCGGACGAAATCGGTGTGAACAACGCGTCCTTCCGAGTCCACCACTTCGCGCTGCAGGCCTCCGCCCCGATGCCGCTGCTGTGTGCTATCGCGGCCACCACCAAAATCATCGAGGTGGGCACCGGCGGCATCGATATGCGCTAGCGCATATCGGGGTTGTAGCGTTTGAGTCATTGACTCCCGCCGTCTACAAGTACCTACACACTTGATCGGTGCTGCACGTTTCAGGATCCGGGTGCGCGGCGTCCTGGCTAAGGTCCGCGATAGTGTCGCGCAGCACGGAGAGCTGCGCGATCTGCTGCTCGATCTCAGCGAGGCGCACGTCAAGCAGGTCGCGCACGTGCTCGCAGGGCGCATGACCGCCGTCGCGGATGTCGAGGATCTGGCGGATCTGGGCGAGAGTGAGACCCGCGGCCTGGCCGCGGTGGATGAAGTCGATCCGAGCGACCGTCTCGGGCGCGTAGTCGCGGTATCCGGACGGCGTGCGCTCGGTCGGGGGCAGAAGGCCCTGTTCCTCGTAGAAGCGAAGGGTCTTCGCGGTAGTGCCCGCCCTCTCGGCGAGTTCTCCGATCCACATTGCTGTCTCCCTCCGTGGCCGCGCTTGACCTTCCCCTGCACTGGAAGGTCCAGTATGGCTGAGACAGAGCAGAAAGCCAAGAGTTGACAGGAGTAGCGATGCCTACGAAGTACGATCTCGCCATCATCGGATCGGGAGGCGGCGCGTTCGCCGCTGCGATCCGCGCCAGCACGCTCGGGAAGTCGGTGGTGATGATCGAGCGCGGGACGCTCGGCGGCACCTGCGTGAACACGGGCTGCGTCCCGTCGAAGGCGCTCATTGCCGCGGCCGGCGCGCGGCACGTCGCGGTCGACGCCGCAACCCGGTTCCCCGGGATCGCGACGACGGCGGATCCCGTCGACATGGCCGCGCTGATCGCTGGGAAGCAAGCGTTGGTGGAGTCGCTGCGCGGCGAGAAGTACGCCGACGTCGCCGACTCCTACGGCTGGCAGGTCCTCCGCGGCGACGCCTCGTTCGTGGGCACCCCTGATGCGCCGGTTCTCGATGTTGCCGGATCCGACGGAAGCGTCGAGTCCATCGAGGCCCACCACTACCTGGTCGCGACTGGTTCTCGCCCGTGGGCACCGCCGATCGACGGCCTGAAGGAGACCGGATACCTGACCTCGACCACGGCGATGGAGCTGACGGAGGTCCCCGAGTCGCTGCTGGTGCTCGGCGGCGGCTACGTCGCCCTGGAGCAGGCGCAGCTGTTCGCCCGCCTCGGCTCGCAGGTCACGCTGCTCGTGCGGTCCCGGCTCGCCTCGAAGGAGGAGCCGGAGGTGTCGAAGGCGCTCCAGGAGGTGTTCGCCGACGAGGGCATCCGCGTCGTCAGCCGCGCAGTGCCCACCCGGGTCTCCCGCGGCACGGGAGGCGAGGCCGTCGTGACCGCCGCCTTGTCCGGCGGCTCGCAGGAGTTCCGCGCCGACCAGGTCCTGGTCGCCCTCGGACGCCGTCCCGTCACCGATGGCCTGAACCTCGATGCGGCCGGGGTGAATACCGGAGACTCCGGCGAGGTGGTCGTCTCCGACCGGCTGCAGTCCTCGAACCCGCGGGTCTGGGCCGCGGGCGACGTGACCGGGCACCCCGAGTTCGTCTACGTCGCCGCCCACCACGGCACCCTCGTCGCCGAGAACGCGTTCGCCGACTCCGACCGGTCCGTCGACTACGCCCGCCTGCCGCGGGTGACGTTCACCGGGCCCGCGATCGGCGCGGTCGGGATGACCGAGAAGGACGTCCTCGCCGCGGGGATCCGCTGCGACTGCCGCGTCCTGCCCCTGCACCACGTGCCCCGCGCCTTGGTCAACCGCGACACCCGCGGGTTCATCAAGATCGTCGTGAACGCCGAGACGAAAGAGATCCTCGGCCTGACCGCCGTCGCCAAGGACGCCGGGGAGCTCGCCGCCGCAGGCGTCCACGTGCTCGGCAGGACCGTCGCCGAGGTCGCCAACGCCTGGGCCCCCTACCTGACCATGGCCGAGGGCATCCGGATCGCCGCGAAGGCCTTCACCACCGACCCGTCGCTGCTGTCGTGCTGCGCATGAACGGCAACGCAGGCAATCGGGGAGATCTCATCCTGAAGCAGACGATGAGCGCCGATCAGGACCGCGACGAATGGCGCGCCGGTCCCGTCGTCGCTGCAGTGACCGGGCTGCTCTTGCTGGCATGCTGCGCGCTTCCGTCGCTGCTCTGCTGCGGCCTGCCGTTCATCGCGGCGGGCGGAGCACTCGCAGGCGTCGGTGGGCTCCTCGGTAATCCCTGGATCATCGGTGCCGGGACCGCCGTCGTGATGGCCGTCATGGCGGGGATGCTCGTCAGGCTACGGCGGCGGCACCGGCGCCGCAGGTCCGGCTGCTGCGAAAATCCTTCGACCACTGATCGGAACCGGTAGTTCGAGCGGATCCAGCGATCACTGCCACCTGCGGAGGCCGCTGAAATCGAAGCCCGACGGGAGAAGGAGGAGCAAAAAGCGTTCGAATCAACCGGTGACGAGGATAATACTGAGGCTGGATCCCGGCCGTCGCGACGCGGTCTCCGCTTCCGCCGAGACGAGAAAGGGTTGTGGGCACCTAGGCTGGGCGGCATGAACGACATGACCATAGCACCCGGCCCGGGGATCCCCGACGGTGCGGTCATCGCCGCCGATCTCGCGGAGCGTTTCGCGAAATCGTCGACTCCAGGCAGCCAGGGCGTCAACACGACGGACGGCAAAGTCCAGCTTTCCATCAATGTCGCCGAATGCGCATCGCTTACCGACGCCCAGCGTCACCGTATCCCGCGCAACCTCGAGCACCGCCTAGACGGCTCCGTCTTTACCGTGACTGCGTCGACTCAGCGGTCTGTGTTTCGCTCCTGGTCCTCTCGCCTGCACCTGCGACACAGCCTCGTGCCCCCGGGCCGTAGCGTTCGGGGGAGCACAATAGCCCCAGTCCTCATCACGTCCCGGGATCAAAGAGTTCATCGCAGAGGTTAAGCACTACACGTTGAACTTGAACTCGACGGAGTGTCGTCGATAAATAACTATTCGATGCGCAAAGTACAACGAAATACCGCTAGAAACAGACAACATATGGGGGTGCACAGAAACACATATAGGTTCTGCGGAAAACCTATAGGGTGCGTCGCTAAAAACCGCTGTGCGCGAAAAACATAAAGGGTTTACGGACCCGGTCCCAGACCCCTCAATACTCTGAGCCGGAAGAATGGAAAGTGGAAGGTTGATGTATCCCCACTATTTATTTTTTCCGTTTTTCGGAGTACATCGGGAGCTACAACTGCGGACCAGCTCTGTGTGAACTAGATGAGAAGGCGCAGCAGCGAATCATCGACGCTGGACAGTTGGTGCTGCGGGCACGCGAGCGGCACCCCCAGCGGTCACTCGCGGAGCACTACAACCCGTTATCGATGGACCCAATTCTGCTCAAGGCTCACAACAACTTGGACCGGGAAGTCGATAAGGCTTTCGATGTGGCACGCAAACTCACCAACGAGCGCCAGCGCCAGGAGCTACTGTTCGCCAGCTACGGGGAGTTGGCGAGGGGCTATGTCTCCTCGCTTTCATCAAAATCGAAACCACCAGCAGGGTCGTTCCCCGTGCGGGTGATTTTGATCGGTCCCGCTGCTGGGTGTAGAACCCTGTCGCTGGCAACGCCGGGAACTATGACTGTGCCCGACGAGAACACGTCACTGCCATAACGCGGCTCACGGTAGACGAACATGGGTCGTTCACTACTACTGGTGGATTTCGGTTTTGGTGGTGGGGGGATTACCGCCGCCGGCCTCGATTTTTCCGTTGAGGAGGGCGTTGACTACTTCCCGATTGTGAAATGGGCCGATGGCGCGGTGAAGAGGAACCAGTCACCTGGAAGAGATCGATCCAGTCGCTGGTGTGCAATCTGGGAGGTAGGGTTGCGGGGTCGATTCCTCGCGAGCGCAACCATGATTGTGTCTCTGAACGTGATGAAAACAACCCTGCCCTTCGGAGAATTTCCCCTATCCCGCGTCCCCGGGCGGTGAAAACGGTGTGCACCATCGCCTGAAAGGCTTTGCGTTGCTCTATCGGGATCTTCGGGTCACCCACCCGGCGGATCACTAAGATCCCCCCGTCAACGTTTGGCTGTGGCCGGAAAGCAGACCTTGGTACTCGGGAACCAAGGTGAAACGTGAACCATGGGGACCACTGAGCTGTCATCATCGTGCTTGCACCTACCCCGGCCCGGCGGCGAGCGACTTCCCACTGCATGAGGAGTACAGCGGCAGTCCATGCCGGCGCATGCAACAACTTTCGAAGAATGGCAGTGGTGAGGTGAAAGGGAATGTTTCCCACAATGACGCAGGGAGTGGCGGGTAACGGGAAGTTGAGGAAATCATCATGGACCACTTCGACCGACGCCGAGGCGGTCTTTTTTGTGAGTTTGGCAGCTAGTTTTGCGTCTACCTCAACTGCCGTTATTGCCCTCCCCAAGTGGGATATCGGGTGAGTGAGGGCACCGCTTCCTGGCCCGATCTCAATGATGGGGCCGGAGGTTTGTTTTACAAGATCGACGATGGAGTTGATGATCTTGTGGTCTGTGAGAAAATTTTGGCCATGTTCGTGACGGCCGTATCCGTATGTAGACATCAGGTGTGCTCCGTGGAGTTGAAACGGAGCCGGGCATGGCAAATGGCCGCCCGGCTAAAGGACCGGAGCGGTTTCTAACCTGCGGGAGGGAGAAAACCGCCTTAGCGGCTGGTGAGCGGCCGCATGAAAACGGAACCTGAAATCAACATGGGCCTATCGTATCCAATTAATTTCGCAGGGTCCAATACGGTGAGAAAGAAGACAACCGCACCGCAACAGTGCAAGACCTCTCTGGATTGGAATTTAATTGAACATGGGTTTGGGGTACGACGCGCCCTACTCGGAGTGGCACGGACACTACGGCTGCGCGCCCACACACAACAGTAAAGAGCTCGGCAATGCACAGACACGTAACGAGAGCGCCACAAATGTATGTACGTTTAAGTTACAGCATCGACACTGACGCTCCACATGGAGGGACGGCCGCAGCCCTGCAGCAAGCACACGGCAGGGTGTCTGCTTCGGGCGACGTGAAATTACGCAGAAAAATACGAAACACATCACCGCAGGTCACGGTAGGTATTTGCGGGTCATTTCGTAATCTCGTAAACGAAACGAACAAAACTACGAAACACAAAAACATACGTTGAGCAGCGTAAATGGTTTTCGTTTCGTAATTTTTCCACTTTTTGAAGAAAATCTAAATAAGAAGAGACACCTTGATTGCGATTGTGTCCCGTGTCACATAGCTGCAACCCCTGCAGCGTGCCCTCAACGAGGACGCTCTGTGTCGTAGACATGTGCCTGCAATGCGTGTC
>NZ_KV787425.1:199764-200107 GCF_001807105.1 Corynebacterium sp. HMSC14H10
ACGAAACGAGGTCAAAACTACGAAACGAGCGCGCTACAGACGTGTCACAGGTCATAAAAAGGCGCGCCCCTTGCGTGTCACCGTGACGCAGCATCCCGGCCGTGTCACATAGCTACAACCCCTGCAGCGTGCCCTCAATGAGGACGGTCTATGTCGTAGACATGTGCCTGCAATGCGTGTCTGTGTCTCTCTCTTAAAAGGTTTGGGTCGAAATGCCGCAAAATTACGAAACATCCCCGAAATGTGACGTGTCTGTGCAGGTCACAGCGTTATCGCGTGTTTCGTAGTTTTGTTCTTTTCGTTTGCGGAAATCACGAAACCGCAGGTAGAGCGTTTCGTAATT
>NZ_KV787425.1:200127-228526 GCF_001807105.1 Corynebacterium sp. HMSC14H10
GCAGGTCACAGCGTTATCGCGTGTTTCGTAATTTGGTTTTCCGATTTTCGTAGTTCTACGAAACCGCAGGTAGAGCGTTTCGTAATTTTTTCGTATTTTGATCGGCAAATTACGAAACGAGGTCAAAACTACGAAACGAGCACACTATAGACGTGTCACAGGTCACAAAAAGGCGCGCCCCTTGCGTGTCACCATGCCGCCACACAACAGCTGCCCCACCACAACACCCCAGCCGTGCCACGTGGCGTGTAGAAACGTGCTCGGTTCGATTCGTAAAGATTAGGTCGCAGGCTATTGTGCGCGACGCATAAGTTCCGTACGATGGCCCCCAGACCGTATGTGGCGTTTTAATTCGTTTTTGGTTTAGCCAGCCGCATACGGGGGATAACCCCGAGGATAATTCATAAAGAGACAGCCTCTCGACCGTGATAGGCGCGGTTCCTCCGACGAGATAGACCGGTCGGCAACGGCATTGCCAACCACAAAAGCGGTCAGGTAGGGAGTAAGCGCTCCCGTAAAGCGATGGGACGGCAGACCACCGTTCTAGCGAGTTGAGCACGGCACTCCAAGCCGCCTGAATAGCAAGCCGGTAAAGCACCCCGCTCCGGGACAGATCAATCTGCCCAGGAGCGTTTTTCTATGTCCGAAAAGGACACGACTACCGCCGTCGCGCCACGCTTTTACACGCTGCAGGAACTCGCCGATCTCGGCGTCGGCTCCGAGTCCACGTTGCGAAAAGCTATTAAAGAGGGCCGTCTTTCATTCCACCGTTTCGGCACCGCCTATCGGATTCGCCAAGACGATCTCGACGCCTACCTCGCGGCCGCACGCCGCCCTGCCCCGCAGCTATTCGACGGCTTCGTCGATGCCGTCGTGAATGCAGCGCCCCAACTGACAGATGAGCAGCGCCAGCAGCTCGTCACGGTGCTGGGCGGTGTGAAGCACTAATGCGGACAAACCCGCCTACGACGAGATCCCGCCGCTTAGCTCAGCTAGTCAGGCTGGGTCTTGAACTGAGTGCGAGGGCTGATGGGTGATGGCCGTGCTACTACACACGCGCGCTCCACCGTCGTGCCCCGAGTCCAAATAAACAGTTCATTCAACCAAGGAGAACAAACCATGTCTTTCAGAGACGATTACGCAGCCGCGCTCCGCGATGAGCAGCAAGCAAAAGATACCGTGAACGAGGCGCGCCGTGCACACAAAGCGACAAAGGAGCGCCTTGCGCAGTTGCGCAAGTATGCCGAAGAGTTCGAGGTGAATCTCGACGGTGACAAGTCCGCCAGCACCGAAGGGGACAGCGATACACCTGAGAACGGTGACGGCGACACGCCTGAGAGCACCGAGGGCAGTAAGCCGAAGCGGCATCTAGAAGTTGTACCCGACTAACCCTTTAGCCGTACACGCAATCACCTCATGTGTGTACGGCCACGCGGCGTGACGACGTACAGCCGTCACGTTTGATGTCGCCACACACCCCGCTCGCAAGGGCGGGGTTTTCGCGTGTGTGCGGGTGGCTGCGGCACCGCTACACGTGACACTGTCACGATGCTTGCGCCGGTATCGGCGACGGGGCATATACACGTCTGCCCCGTCGCCTGGATCATCCGCCACATGGCTGGCGGTATGTCGCGCTGCTGTTATGCGCGGTTCTGGCCGGCATAGTCTTGTGTGGACTTGAAATATGCCGAAGACGGGGCCGTGGGTGCAGCAAAGACAGCAGCGTGGACAGAGCAGATTTCAGCAACAGTCATGTTGCTGAAGTTGTGACCGCGACGGCAGATGATATGCGGCGGACGCCGCATAATGGACGCGTCGTGAGATACGCCAATATCCATCTCGGCAGGCTTGCCGTGATGGAGCGTTTCGTGATGACCCAAACACGACACATCGATGCTGGCATATCCGATTACATATCGACGGGATATATCGGATTGCCGGCAGTGTCGTGACGTAAAGCATGGGTCATCACACAAGGTGCAGCGCCAGCTGCACTATTGGGCACCTTGACCGGAGCGCAGCGGAGGGAAAGGTAGACCCAGCCAGACCGAGCGAGCGAGGTCTGAGTCTGGGGCTATGAGGGGCGGCGCGCCAGCGCCGGGCACCGGGTTATGCGAGCGCCAGCGAGTAGTAATACCCGGTGCAGTGCCTCGGCTATGCCGAGCGCCGGAGCGCAGCGGAGGCGTCGCACCCCCTTATGCCCTTTTCCCCCTTCTACCCCTATAACGACAAACTCATAGGGGTTTTGACACAGAAGGGGGCTGCGACCTGCGTGTTTCGGGTCTTTATGCGGTCTTCGACCCTTACCCGAAACGGCCCGTTGATGCGCGAAGCGCACATGGTGCCTACACAAAATCTGCAGGTCGCCACGCTGTGCGCACCACATACGGCGTCAGTCGTTGTATGTCGGTCTTAAAGTAAGGGCCGATGACGGGTGGAAACGCCGCTTGCGGCGTCTTCCCGCGTCATCGCGCACGCCGTGTGCAACGTGAGCTTGCGAACGTGCCACGGCGTCGAACCGAACGGCAAGACCGACATCGTTAACGTGGTGCGCACAGCCACACCCTGCATAACGACACCGCCGCTAGGCGGTCATTGCAGGGTGGTGAACATCCCGCAGCGAGCCATCCGCCGCAAGGCGGTGTCGATGCTGCTGCGGGTGATAACAACACGGGTCGAATAACACACTCCATATCGGCCCGTGCCATAAGCACAGTATCTGTGCAGACGCATCACGTTCGCGGCGGCCATATGCGCGCAAGCGCATGTAACGAGCACCGCCAGCGACGTGTGTTTCGCAGCGCGTCGCGCTGCAGCAGATCCAGCGGCAGCTGTTGATGCAAATGTGTAGCGCCGCGACTCGATTGGTTCATCTTTGTGGCAGCGGCTGTACGGCCCTGTGGCGGCCGTAGACGCCTCGGATGGACGGAGGGCGCGTGCAGAAGAACAGTTTCAAGACGTCGCTGTTCGTCGTGTATCTGCCGAAGTCGATGTGCAAGGAGATCCCCGACTACTACACCAGTGAGGTGGACGGGCGCGAAGTGAAACGTCCGCGCTATGTCGCCCGCGACTACGAGGAAGCAAAGCAGTACCTCGAAGAGTCAATGCGCTGGCTTGCAGAAAACTTCATCCCCGGCGGTATCGACGCAGTCGCTGGCGGTGATATGAGCTTTGACGAATCAACGCCACACATCCAGTTCCAGGCGGATACGTTCTCACCGAAGCCCGAAGATCCCGACAAGCTCCGTTGCCGCCCCGGCATCGCGTACAACACTGACACCTCAGTGCGGTACACATCCGGCCCGAAGAAGGGCAAGCAGATCTCGGGTAACCAGAAGTTCATCGACGCGCAACGGGGACTCCGGGAGCACATGCACGCGCTGGGCTATCCGGTGGAACTAGAAGTGTCAGAACGTCATGACGAGTCACTCAACCTCGACCGCTACACCGAGCAACAAGACCGGGAGCGCGATCTCGCCAAGCGCGAGGATGATGTGGAAGTCAAGAAGCGATCCGTGCAGCGCGACATGGACGCAATTGATCGTGACCGCGAGCAGGCTGCTAAGGAACTTGAACAGGCGCAAGAAGCCCGCGAAGCAGCCCAGCGCGTACAGGAGAATGCTGAAGCACAGGCTCGCGAGGTTGCCGAGCGTGTGCTCAAGGAAGCACGCGAGAAGGCCGAGCAAGAAGCCGAAGAGATCCGCAGCGAAGCACGCAAGGATGCTGAGCAGGAGTTGGGCCTGGCCGAAGCGCAAGCAGACGAGCTGCTCGAACGAGCCGAAGAGACTGCGCGGGCCAAGGCGGGCGATATTACAGCCGCAGCTCGCAGCGAAGCAGAGACGATCACTCGCAAGACCGACGAGGCCCGTAAGCAGGCTGAGCGCGACGCCGAGACGATCCGCAGCAAAGCACGAGATGAGGCCACGAGCATCCGCGACGAGGCCACACGCGACGCTGCAGTAACGCGCAAGGATGCCCGCGATGAGGCTGATCAGATCCGCCGCAACGCGCACACGGACGCCGAAGATGAAGCCGCCATCATCATCGAAGAAGCGGTGAAGTCAGGACAACAGTTGGAGCACTTGGATAAGAAGTTCCTGGTGCAAGAACTGCATCGCAGCCCAGAGTTGCTTGAGCGTTACACGCTGTTCAGGCAGTCGCAGACCTCAGGCAAGAAGGGCGGGGCGCAGCAGCGTGCACGCGAGCGCATCGAGAAGCGCCGCCAGCAGCAACAGCAGCGTGATCGTGATGGCGGTATGGAGTTGTAGCACTGCTCTCCCCTGCCCTGTACGGCCTTCTGCGGGCCTAACAGGGGGCCGTCGGCGTCGTAGGTCATTGGCGGCGGGTAAACGGCTGATATTTAGCGAAAATCGAAGAAATCTCGGCTAGGCGGGGCCGGTGTCACTACGTTGCGCAGTGAATTGGCCTGTTGAGTGGCGGAGATAGTGCGCAGCACGTCGGTGTGTACGACGGGGCATGTGCTGCGCAGAAGAGATGTCCGTAGAAGGGCCGACAGAATGTCGTTGTCATTCTGTTGCGTAGTAAAGGTGTCAATAGGATGACAAACCACTTCACTGCCCAATTCACATGTCATTAAAGTGACAGGGCATTTGATTGCGCAGTAAACGTGTCGATGAAATGGGTGCCCAATACACAGTGCAACCTACGTGTTAATGAAATGTCACAGACACTACATAGTGCAGTGAGTTGCGCAGCAGAAACGCCAGTAAAAGCACCGCACCACTGCACCGTAAAACTGCACAAGTGATTCGCAGCAAATTGGCGTGTGAAATGGTTGAAAAAATAACCCCGCAGGTTTCCCTGCGGGGTTTCGTAGTTAGAACGGTACTTCTTCGCCCTCAGCGCCAGCCAGGGCGGCGGTCGCCGCCTCGCCTCCGCGACGGACAGCGCGAGCAGCGGACTCCTTCTTGGAATCGATCAGCTGCACCGTGTCGATGCGCGCCACCAGCGGGTACTGCTTCACACCGTCCTTGTCGGTGTAGACGTCGGTCTTGAGCGAGTAGCTCACCGCAACGCGATCGCCGGAGCCGATGCAGCCGAACACACCGGGGTTCGCGGCGTCCTGGACGTAGCCGGTCAGCTCCACGATCTCGCTTTCCACCTTGCCGGTGGACTTGTTCTTGAAGGTGTTGCGCGCATAGACGCTGAGCTTCACCGTCGCGCCGCCGTTTGCGTGCTCGAACAGCTTGGGTGCGCGAGCTGCGTTGCCGACGATGGTGCCGTTGTTGAAGGGGTTGGACATGATGGTTCTCCTTACGTGAGTGGGTGTGATTTGCCGTGCAATTTGGGCACTTAAGCAGCGGCTTTGCCGCTGCGGGGGTTGAGCTGTCGTTACAGCACTGCCCAGGGCAGCGGTGTGCCTGCCGCCTCTAGGTCGCGCAGTTCTTGTGCTGCGCCCGGATCGGCGTCCTCGCCGTCGATGCCGTCGGCGAGCTGGTAGAGCAGTTCCAGGTCGGTGTGGGTGATGTCGCGCATCAGGTGCCTCCTTGTTCGGATGGATGGTCAATCCGTCTGTTGGAGACAGCTCTGCTGTCTAGGGGGTTCTCCCCCGCCCCGCTAGGTGTGCATCTCTGCTGGCCACGGCCCCGCGAGAAAAAGAAACCCCGTTGCATCGCTGCAACGGGGTGTGTGGTGTTACTCGGTGAACAAGATCGTGCGGGTCTTCTCAGCGCCCTCGCGGACGAGTTCGACCATCCGCTCGCCCTGGCCAATGTCGGTCAGCTTGGCCACCAGAGACGGGAAATTCTCGTCTGGTCCGATCTCGGTGGCTCGCTGCGCAGCCACGCCAGCTAGTCCCGGCTGGCCTGTGGCGTGAGCGAGCACGGCAACAGTGGCGGTGAGCTGCGCCCGCATCCCTGGCCAGCTGGTCGGGACAGCGCGCATAACCTGCTCTATGAACGCAAGGCCAGCCTGCGGCTCATCGAGCAGCGCTGCGAGCAGCGTGTCTCGCAAGCGCGGCGTGGTGAAGCATTTCAGCGCAGACCGAACAGCACGAGTGCTCGGCTGGGTGATCCCTGCCGCCGCCTGCTCGTATTCACGCTGCAGCACGTCCGCGAACATGGGCGGGATATACGCCAGCGCGTCTTCGATGATGTCGGCGTGCTCGGCAGCGTCGATGCCGTGATCGGTGCTGTTCAACCGTGCTTCGATGTCGTCTTTGCTCGGCTCCGGCAGCTCTCCGGTGTGCTCTAGCATCTGCTGAAGCGCCGCCGATGCGGCGACCTCGCCGACAACGCCGTGGCGTGGCTCGTCGATGAGCGGATGCTGGTACACAGACCACCACGCGGCCCCGGTGACGATTTCGGGCACCTGCACCACCCCGAGCAGCGGCGGTAGGTGCACTGCCCCGCTGGTGAGGTACGTGGCCGTCTCGTCGAAGACCGGTTGCGCAATGTCATCGCTGATCATGTACGCGATAACTGCGTCGAGTTCGAGGTGGTGGACCCACGCTGCGAACCGCTCGCGGCTCTCGTTGAGCTTCTCCACGGCCTCGTCCAGGTCGAACCGTGCGACCGGGCCGAGGCGGACGGTGTCGACGCCCTCGTCGTCGACGAAGAACGCGAGGATCAGCGAGTTGTTCGGGTAGAAGCCGAGGATGCCGGGGAGGTTCGCAAGGATCTCGCCGTGAGATGCAAGCGTGTGGGAATGAGTGGACATGGCAGTGCTCCTTTGCACGAATACGGGGTGTATGTGGTCAATCCCGTATTCGGCCCGGCTCTGCCGGTCGCAGGCGTATCCCAGCAGTACAGTGCCTTTGTGCGCCGGGCGTCGCTAGCGCAGCCTGATGCCTTCTCGCCGGGTGCGAACGCTAGCGACGCAGCCTGTGCTTAAGCGTCGGCTTCGATGCGCTTGAGAGCGCGATAGATCGTCGGCCGCGAGACGTTAAAGGTGCGCGCTACAGCGCTGACGGACTTGCCGCCGTCGATAAGCTCCTTGGCCATCTGCGCCTGCTCAGCGCTGAGCTTCGGCTTGGGGCCGGCGACCCTGCCCTGTGCGCGGGCGTGCGCCACGCCCTCACGGGTGCGCTGGACAAGCAGGTCACGCTCCCACTCGGCAAGACTTGCCATGACGTTGATAACCACCTTGTCGGTGGGCTTCGACGTGTCCAGCGCTGGCTCCAACACCTTGACGTTGATGTCACGCTCGGCGAGGTCAGCGATGGTGTTCACGGTGTCCGCGAGGCTGCGGCCGAGCCTGTCCAAGCGCGTGACAACGAGCGTGTCGTCGGGGCGCATGTACGCCAGCGCGTCATCAAGACCAGGCCGTTGCCAGTTGGTGCCGGAGATGGTGTCTGAGTAGATGTGGTCCGGGTCGCAGCCAGAGCCTGAACGCTCAGATGACTTCGAGCCTGACTTCTAGCCTGGAACCGCTGGTAGAAGTAGCTGTATCTGAGGCAATGTCGAAAGAGCCTAAGAGCCTGCACGAGGCAGCAGAAGCCTCTAAGAAGGCTCGCAGCGCTCTGCTCCAGGAGAAGGAGTCCAACGAAAAGCTGCTGGAGGAGATACGCGCAGAACGCAAGCAGTATAACGACGATATGGAAAAGTCGAACACGAACTTTATTAAGGCCTGCATGTCTGCCTCGTGGATTGCAGCCAGTGTTCTCTTCGTTGCTATCGCACTCGTTGCTGTCGGAGCCTTGGGGAACGGGCTGCTAAGTATGCTCGGCATACCCGACGGCGTGTCTGCCTTGTGGGGTCACGTCCAGGAGGCCAACGGCATCGGCCCAACACTGGGCTGGTTGGCGTTAACACTTATCGTCATAGGGGTTCTTATAGCGCTTATGACCTGGATGTTGTCCCAGGCTGCGCCGGGTATTGCTCACTTAGTCGAGGAATACCGTCGCAATCACCCGAGGAAAGAAACGAACCACTAACTAGAACACGTGCACCGTAAAAAGTAAAAATCCCCACAACACAGCGTAGCGGTTAACCGCTACGCTTCTTTTATGCTCTTCCTATGCCCCAACTTTGCAACAGCACCAATAAACTGGCGCCCCGGTTATAAGTTGGGGCGCCAAGTCGATGTGCTCGAGTCGGGGGATGTTAGTGGCCGGTGCCAAGCCGGCCAGACAGGCGGTTCAGCCGGTCCTGACTGGGACCGTCGAGCCCGATAATGGACACGGTTTTGCCTCTGTCCTGGAACTTCTGCGTAATCGCGTCAAAGGTCGCGACCGTGGAGGCATCCCAGATCTCCGCCTCAGTGAGATCAATAGTGATATGACGGGCAGAATCGGTGTAATCAAAGCGATAAACCAGGTCATTGCTTGATGCCCAAAACAACTGGCCATGCACCCGGTAGGTACGAGTATCAATCTCGCCATCGCCGTCGCCGTCGATCTCGGAGACCTTTTCAATGGAAGCGATATGTGCCATCCGACGGGCGAACATGATCATCGCGGTGACCACACCCAACACCACACCAATGGCCAGGTTGCTGGTGGCTAGGGTGGCAATAATCGTCACGGCCATAACAATGGTCTCAGAGACCGGCATGAGTTTAAGGGTGCGTGGATGCACCGAGTGCCAGTCGATGGTGCCGACCGAGACCATGATCATGATTGCCACCAGCGCAGCCATCGGGATCATGCCAACGATGTCGCCCAGTGCCAGGACCAGGACCAGCAGGAACACACCGGCTAACAGGGTGGATAGGCGGGTACGTGCCCCGGATTCGCGGACGTTGATCATGGTTTGACCGATCATCGCGCAGCCACCCATGCCGCCGAAGAAACCGGAGGCAATATTAGCCACCCCCTGTCCCCAGGATTCACGAGTTTTATCGGAATGAGTGTCGGTGATGTCATCGACGAGCTTGGCGGTCATCAACGATTCCATGAGACCGACCACGGCCATGGCCAGGGCATAAGGCGCGATGATCTGCAGGGTCTCCAACGTCCACGGCACGTTCGGAATAAACAGGGACGGTAAGGTCTCCGGCATCTTGCCCATGTCCGAGACCGTCGGGACAGTCAAACCGGCGGCGATGACCAAACCGGTGAGCACGATAATCGTGACCAGCGGGGCGGGGATCACACTGGTGAGCTTGGGGAAGAAAACCATGATCACCACACCCAAGCCGACGAGTGGGTAGACTATCCAAGGCACATCAATGAGGTGTTCGAGTTGGGCGGTGAAAATCATAATGCCCAGTGCATTGACGAAACCCAGCATCACCGATCGGGGGATAAAACGCTGAAGTTTCGCCACACCGAGGGCGCCGAGCACGATTTGTAGGACACCGCCCAACAGGACGGTGGCGATGAAATAATCCATCCCGTAACCACGCGCCACAGGAGCAATGACTAGGGCAATAGCCCCGGTGGCGCCGGTGATCATTGCCGGGCGGCCACCGGTAAAGGCGATCGCAATGGCCATGACTACCGAGGAAAACAGACCCATGGCTGGGTCAACACCGGCAAGGATGGAAAAGGCAATGGCCTCAGGGATCAGCGCCAGGGATACCGCCAGTCCGGCCAGAATCTCTATACGGATACGGGCGGGGGAAGAAAATGCGTAACGGAAGGATGCGATGATCCCGGTAGGGGCATCAGCGCCGTCTGGACTCAGGAGGGGGCGGGGGGCCGCCGTGCTAGTTTCAGTCATAGATGTCCAATCTTTGAGGGGATAGGTAACTGGGCGAACGCCCGAAAGGAATCCAACCCTCTAGTAACTTTAGGTTTGGTGATGGTGGTCATGGTAGCGGGAGTTTTACTCAACCGCCAACCCAGGCACAGGAACCCGTGGGCAACATCACCGTGAAGGAGAACAGGCAATGCAAAACAGTAATTTCAAGATCGGCGAGGTCGTTGACCAGACGGGGTTGTCGATTCCCACCTTGCGTTATTATGACAACGTCGGCCTGATTACCCCATCGGGGCGTAGCCCTGGTGGGTTCAGGCTTTATAGTGAGGCTGATGTACGTCGTGTTTTGCTGGTGCGACGGATGAAACCGCTGGGGTTTACTCTGGATCAGATGCGGGAATTCCTGGAAGCTGCGGAGATTCTTCATAGTTCAGATGGCGGGCAGGAAAGTGATACCGCACAGCAGGCACGGAGTAATGCCAAGGCCACCCTTGCCGACATTCGTGAGGAGACGCGCACCCGCTACGAAAAGCTACGCAAGCAAATTGCCTACGCTGAGGAATTCCTCGATCTGGTCAACACCCTGGCCCCCTAAACTGCCCCCATCCTTCGCAGGGAGAAAAAGACCATCGTATTGAATGCGCTCTGTCGAATCGCGTTCCAGATGAAGTGGACGAACGTCCGCGGCCTCTCCGGAGTGGATGGCGATAGTACAGAGGACTTCTGAAATCCGTGCAGACGACTCCTCAAAACGACACAGTCATCCAAGGTCACAAAATCGAAAATTGTCACTTAACCCCATCACTTCCAAACCGGCTTAAGTGACAAAATGCCATCGCTAAAGTCCCGATTTGAGTCCCAGGACGTGCGCCTTAAGAGAAATAACTAAAGCCCCTACCAGTGTTTCTCCTGGTAGGGGCTTGGAAGTTGGTAGCGGGGGCAGGATTCGAACCTACGACCTCTGGGGTAACAAGAGCCGTGTCATACTTCCTGCGAACGCCACGGTTGAGCAGTGTCACCCCCGATACACGAAGGCAGATCCCCCGAACTGCCGGCTCCCGTGGCGTTCCTTCGTAGAAGCGTTGCGCACTACAGCGCATGCGCGCGATTGTTGACGTGTCACACACTGCAACCTAGTTCCACACGATCTGCACTGATTCAGGGTTGAAGGTCTTGCTTCCGCGCACGCCACGGCGCAGGCGCACCTGGCACAGGGTGTTGATGACACGGCGCTGCACGGCAAGCTCTGCGTTGTCGAAGGCGTCCACGGGCGAGGCGTAGCCGGTTGTGTCGAGCAGCGCCGATGCGCCAGCAAGGCGGGCACGGCGCGTTTCGAGTTTCTCGATCTGCGGCTCATAGCGGTTACGCGTGCGCTTAAGATCACGGGCCTCGATAAGCTCCTCGTCGTAGTCAGCCTGGACGCGGGCGAGCTTTGCGCGAAGCTCAGCGAGTTCCTCGTCGATGACGCCCACCTCGTCGTCGTCCGCAGTCGGCAGCAGGTCCGCCAGGTCGTCACGGCCAAGGCGGGCGCGGATCACGGCGAGCACAAAACCATCGACGCTGTGCGTGCGCACTAAGCCACAGGCCGCGCAGCGGTAGCGGTCGGCATGCGTGCGCACGGGGTTGCCACACTCGTCGCAGACATACAGGCCCGAGCCAAGATGGCGGCGAGTGTTCCGTCGCTCCTTGTTCGTTAGCCGGTCGGGATCATCGAGCACGTTTTGCACACGCCACCACAGATCGGGTGTGACGATCGGCTCCCACTGCCCTTTCACCGGCTCGCCGGTATCGGGGTCGCGGACGATATGCGTGACACGGCGGTATTTGTCCTTCACGCCTTTGCGCTTGGCCTTCTTGTACGTGGAGTAGCCGGCATACACGGGGTTGCGCAGGATCGAGTGCAACGACGTATAGGCCCACGGCTGCGCGTCAGGCACCGGCTTTTCTTCCTGGCCAGCAGCGCGGCGGCGTGCGTTGCGCTCTGTAACCACGGTGTGCATATGGCGCGGCGTGGTAGGGATATCTGGCAAGCCCGGCTGATCGACCCCAGATAAGGCGCGTGCGATGTCGCGCATGGAGTTGCCCCGCTCGACAGCGCGGAACATACCGAGCACGGCGGCGGCTTCGGATGGGATGATCTCGCCGGTGGAGGTGTAGCCGATAGGGCGCACACCGCCGGAGTACCAGCGGCCCTGCTCGGCGCGTTGCTGTTGCGCACGGGATTGGCGCATGCTTTTGCGTTCGATCTCGCCGCGCGCCACGGCTGCTTTGATACGCGCGTACATTCTGCCGCCGTCGGTGGCAAGGTCAGCATCACCGTTCGCAGTGACGAGTTTCAGCCCCTGCTCTTCCGCCCTGTCGATCCACTCTTCGAGCTGCCAGGGCTGCCGCGTGAGGCGGTCGAGGTCCCAGCAAATGATCGCGTCGATCTCGCCGCGCTCAAAAGACGCCACCATCGCGTCGTAGTCAGGGCGGTCCACATCCTTTTTCGACGCGGAGATCGACTGATCGACGTAGGTATGCACGACGTCCCAGCCGCGTTGTTCGGCAAGGGCTTCGCAGTCCTGACGCTGCCGGTCGATGGCAAGGCCGTCCATGGCAGCATCGAGCGAGATACGGAGGTAAATAGCAGCACGTGTTGTCATGCCGCTAACACTAGCGCGCCTCAGGTTACATTGAAACGAAACTCCACCACGTCGCCGTCGTGCATGATGTAGTCCTTGCCCTCCTGGCGGACCTTCCCCTTAGCCTTTGCCTCGGCAATCGAACCGGCCTCGACCAGATCACTGAAGGACACAATTTCAGCCTTAATGAAGCCACGCTCGAAATCAGTGTGAATCACGCCGGCAGCCTGCGGGGCCGTAGCACCCTTCGGAATGGTCCAGGCGCGAGACTCCTTCGGGCCAGCGGTCAGGTAAGTCTGCAGACCAAGAGTGCGGAAACCAGCGCGAGCAAGCGAATGCAGACCCGGCTCGGTCTGGCCAATTTCAGCCAGGAGCTCATTGCGGGATTCCTCATCCAGCTCCAGAAGGTCCGACTCAGCCTTGGCGTCGAGGAACACACAGTCCGCCGGTTCCACAGCAGCGGCCAGATCCGCGCGGCGGTTCTCGTCGGCAAGCACTTCCTCATCAGCGTTGAAGACGTAGAGGAACGGCTTTGCGGTGAGCAAGTGCAGCTCGCGCAGAGCGGAGAGCTTCACGTCATCGGAAGCTGCGAAGAGAGTGCGTCCCTCTTCCAGCACAGCGAGAGCCTGCTTGACGGCTTCAACCTCACCGACCTTTTCCTTATCCTTCTTGGCTTCCTTTTCCAGACGCGGCAGCGCCTTCTCAATAGTCTGGATATCAGCCAGGATAAGCTCGGTTTCAATCACACCGATGTCAGAGGCCGGGTCAACCTTGCCGTCGACATGCACAACGTCATCATCATTGAAGACACGGACGACCTGACAGATAGCGTCAGCCTCGCGGATGTTGGCGAGGAACTTGTTACCAAGACCTTCGCCCTCCGATGCACCCTTGACGATGCCGGCGATGTCCACAAACGACACCGTAGCCGGAAGAATACGCTCGGAGCCGTAAATTTCGGCGAGCTTATTCAAACGGGGATCGGGAAGCTCCACAACGCCGACGTTCGGCTCGATGGTGGCGAACGGATAATTCGCAGCCAGCACATCGTTGCGTGTCAAGGCGTTAAACAGGGTTGACTTTCCGACATTGGGCAGACCGACGATTCCAAGTGTAAGACTCACATTGCTCATCTTACGGGCTCGGGGAGAAAGATTTGAACTCGCCCTAACTTCGTGAAGTTGCCCCCTATCCCCTCCGAACCCCCATAATGAATACGTGAGCAATAAACCCAATGAAGGCGAAGAGTGGACTGCGCAGTCCGAAAAAGACGCTATCGATCACGTAATGGGATCGGAGCCTCTGCGGATAGAACAGTCTCTGTCTATCCCCTCCGACGCCCATAAGTCAGCGGCAACGCAACCGGATCTGCCGGAAGATGCTGAAAACCTCGATGAGCTTATGAGCGAAAATGACTCCGAGTCCATCGACCGCGCCGACGTCATTGGCGAGGGCGCCCGATGGTTCGCAGGTTGGTGCCTGCGTTTCCTCATCACCGCAGCGGCGCTGTACGTCAGCGCTATGATTCTGGGAAAGATTTGGGCTGGCGTTCTGCCGATTCTGTTGGCTTTGATTGTCTCCACGGTGCTGGCCCCGCCCGCCGTGTTCCTGATGAAGCACCGCTGGCCCCGCGCACTCTCCGCACTGACGGTCATCCTAGGCGCGCTGGCGCTGCTTGGCGGCGTTGTCGCGTTCCTCGCACCGACTGTGCAGTCGCAATTCCCAGAATTGCGTCGCCAGTTCACCGACGGCATTCAGGAAGTCCAGAACATCATTCAGGCTCCACCATTTAACGTCAAGGATGAGCAGATTCTCGACGCACTGGACCAGGGGTCCACATGGCTTCAGGAGCGCTCCGGCGATATCGCCAACACAGTCTTCCAGGGCATCTCGGTGGTCTCCTCGGCCGCCGTAACCTTGATGGCAATGCTGGTTCTGACGTTCTTCTTCATCAAGGACGGCCAAGACTTCCTGCCGTGGCTCCGCCGCCTGACTGGACGTCGCCTCGGCTGGCATCTCACGGAGGTGCTCACCCGCTCCTGGAACACGCTGTCGGGTTACATCCGCACGCAGGCTATCGTTTCGCTTATCGACGCGGTCTTCATCGGTGCCGGTCTTGCGATTTTGAATGTGCCGCTGGCAATGGTCCTGGCCGTGGTGACTTTCTTCGCTGGCTTCATTCCTATTGTCGGTGCGTTCACCGCCGGCTTCATTGCGGTGGTTGTCGCACTTGTTGCCAACGGCCTGACCACAGCAATCTTTGTCTTGCTCATCATCATTGCCGTCCAGCAGATTGAGGGCAATATTCTCTCCCCGATTCTGCAGTCCAAGGCTATGGACCTGCACGCCGCAATCGTCCTGCTGGTTGTCCTACTCGGTGGCGGTATCTTCGGCATCATCGGCGCCTTCCTGGCGGTGCCGGTCACTGCAGTCGTCGCGGTCTGGTTCCGCTACCTCGGCGACCTCACTGATTTGCGTACGGGCGACAAGACTGCAAAGGATATCGAGTTCGCCACGGACGCCGGATCAATCTCCGGCATTCAGATTGAAGCTGCCGGCCGTGCGATGCGCGACCGACTGGCTTCGTTCCGTCTGGGCAGTGATGACTCCGACAGCTCCGCGGAGAGCGCTGTGAAGGCAGATGCTCGCACCGCCGGTAAGGTTTCCCCCGATGCTGGTCCGACCAAGCAGGAAGAGGGAACGATGACCAAGGCCTTCCACAAGGTCACTGAAGTCGTCTCCGGGCCTTTCTCTAAGAAAAACAAGTAGGGCGAGATTCCAAGACACGGGCAGGCTCTTATACCGGGCTTGCCCGTTTTTATCACTAATAACCGGTAGGATACGCATTCGTGTCGAACAGATCAGCAATAACCCGTAAAGGCAGTGGGAACAAACCCCTGCTTCCACGCGTGCCAATGTTTGTGCCGCCGTTGCTGATGCTTCTGGCCGGAGTTTTTGGTTTGCTCTTTTCTGTTCCCAACGGTTCGCTTGGCAAGCCCTACTTCATTGCTTTTGCCGTGGCTGCTGTCGCCGGAACACTGTTGGTGGTTCCTCGCGGCCTGGTAGTTACCGTCGCTCAAATCCCCATTTTGTTCGCGCTTGTCACGTTTTTCACAGCGTGGTTTACCGGTTCTCTCGCCGATCCCGAAAATGGTGGCGCGACCGCGACGACCTCTAAACGCGCTCGCCTGGTGACCTCGGCATATCCCATCATCCAGCAGTTCCCGTGGCTGCTGATCTTGATGATCATCTGTGTCATCATCGCAGTATGGCGTTACCTCGAAATCACCCGCACCCAGGAGAAATCCCTCAACACCCAGCGCAAGGCCGCTAAACAGCGCCAGCATCGTGACGAAGCCGCTGTCGAATCCAGCTCTCAGGTGCGCCGTCGTCTCGCCGAATCTGATCGCCGCGTAGCTTCTCGCTCTCAGGAACGCCCTGCTTCACGACGTCCCGCTGCGGACATTATCCGAGATGCCGAAGCTCGCCGCCAGGCGCGCCAGCAGGCTGCACGCTCTCGGCAGGAGACTTCTCGTTCTGGTGCCCGACCGGCAGCGAGCGCCAGCTCGGCATCGCGCAACGCCGAGCAACTGCGTGAGCGACCAGTTGACCGCTCTGGGGAGCGCGCCCAGCAGCGCTCGAATTTCGCACAGCGGGCCCAGCAGCCAACATCCCGTTGGCAGTCTCGCCCGCATCCGGGACAGGCGCAGTTCACTCAGGATTCCACTTCGCCGAACTCGACTAGACAGCAGCCTCGTCGTCCGATTGAACGGCCAAACGCACCGCAGCGGCCAACGCAGGAGTTTCCCCGTCGTCAAGCGGCAGGAACGGCACGGATGTGGGGAGAACAGTCTTCGCCGGAGTCTCGGTCCGAAAAGCCTCAACAGAGTCCCGCACGCCCGGGGAGCAACCACCGTCGCACCGAGGAGTGGCCACCGCGACAGCAGCGCCCTCGCCAGGAACGCATAACCGGGCGCGATAGCAGGTCTCGTTACCGCAAGTAGCTCGGGCTTGCACTTTTACCGTCACAGTTGCCCACAGGCAGATTTAGCCTGTGGGCAACGTGCGTTTATTAGCAGGGCGATCCGCACCATCGTGTAAGTGTTGATGTATGTCGAAATTGGAAACGTCGGCCGAGAAACCGGTTCAGGTTCGACGCCTGAACCAGTTAGTCAAGGACTACATTGAGCGCCTTGGACAGATTTGGGTAGAGGGGGAAATCGCCCAGGTCAACTCCAAGCCGAGCTGGAAGCTCTCTTACATCACTCTGCGTGACACCTCCGCGGAGTTTTCGGTGTCGGTGACTTGTTCTACGGCGGCTCTGCGCAATAATCCGTTGCGCAACGGCGACCGCGTAGTGGTTTTGGGCAAGCCTGCGTTTTATGCCGGGCGGGGGCAGTTTTCCCTGTGGGCTACGGAGTGGAGGCCCGTGGGGTTGGGGCAACTATTGGCGCGGCTGGAACAGCTGCGCCAGGCGCTAGCGGCGGAAGGACTTTTTGATCCACGGCTGAAACGCCCTCTGCCCTACCTCCCCAACAAGATCGGGTTGATTACTGGTCGCGGTTCGGCGGCTGAACGCGATGTGCTTTCGGTCGCGGGTGCCCGCTGGCCCGAAGTGGATTTCCGGGTAATCAACACAATTGTGCAGGGCGCCAAGGCTGTTCCGGAGATTATTGAGGCGCTTGCACAGCTCGACGCCGATCCGGAGGTTGATGTCATCATCGTCGCCCGTGGCGGTGGCAGTGTCGAAGATTTGCTGCCTTTTTCAGATGAGGCTCTGATTCGTGCGGTGAGTAAGGCGACAACACCGATGGTTTCTGCAATCGGGCACGAGCCGGATACTCCGCTGTTGGATTACGTCGCTGATTTACGTGCTGCCACACCGACGGATGCAGCAAAGAAAACAGTGCCCGATGCTGCTGAGGAACGACGCCTCATTGCACAGCTGCGTGAGCGCTCCTCGGCATCCCTGCGGCGATGGGTTGACCGTGAAGTAGCTACTCTGAGGGATTTAACGTCGCGGCCGGTACTGCGCGATCCGCTCACTCCCATCCGCGTGCGTGAAGAGTTTGTCACGGCGCAAGTGGATCGGCTGCGTTTTCTCATCCACCGCAGTCTGGAACGCGAGGAGGCAGTGGTATCGGGATTGCGCGGCAAGGTTTCAGCACTTGGCCCCTCTGCCACACTCGCTCGCGGCTATGCCATCGTGCAGGCACAATCGGCTACTCAGCCGGAACCACAGATTGTGACCTCTATTGCAGATGCTCCGATGGGTTCCCAACTGCGAATTCGCGTCAGTGACGGCTCCATCTCTGCAGCGACGCTAGCTACGAAGCCGGCGAATTAGTAAGCAATGACTTTTCCAACCTTGAAGCTTTAACTACTAAATGTGAAGGACGTATTCGCTAATGAATGACAATGTTTTCGGCGCGGGTCAGGCTCCCTCTTCGGAGGAACAGGTACCGGTGGAGAACCTGAGCTACGAGCAGGCTCGAGATGCGCTGGTCGAGACCGTCAAGCTCCTAGAACTCGGACAGATGAGCCTGGATGAATCCCTGGCGCTGTGGGAGCGAGGCGAGGCGCTGGCCCGCCGCTGCGAGGAGCATTTGGCTGGCGCCCGGGCAAAGGTTGAAGCCGCCTTGGCCAGCAAGAATCAGGATGTCTCGGCTTCTGCCGAGAATGTGGGCGATGAGGACTAAAAAGAGACGAGAAACGATCGTCGGTTCATATCGTTTCTCGTCTCTTCGCTGATAGCTGAGTTCAGCTATTTTATGGCTCTAGTCGGGATTACCACTCCAGGTGAGTGCTCGACTCGGCCTACTTTGCTGGTGCCGACGGCATCTCGGACGCAGTCGGCTGCGGCTGTGACGAATCCGGCATTGTCGCGTCCGGATCGATTGGCTCGGCCTTCTGCATAGCCGCCGCCAACTGTGTGAACTCCTCGTCGTTGGCAGTGCCCTCGATAATTGCGCGGGAGTCACCGAGGTCCCCAACCCATACGCGACGCACGTTGTCCTCAGCCGGCTCATACTTAGTCCAGGTTGTACCTTCCACGTCAGTAGTACCGTCCCGGAGACGGTTCTTACCATCATCCGGCAGCTGACCTGCTTCCGCATCTGTTTGCGTGACCTGAATGAATGCTCCGCTAGCGGTGACATAGCCAATAATGGTCGTCTGCTTCCCCGCCGCCATACCCGCGCGGGTCGAGTTTGAAGTCCAGCCCTCAGGCACCTTCGGCAGGCGAACTGGATAGTCCACGCGCCGAGCCTCCACGTTCACGAATGGGGCAGCATCGACTTCGTGCACCGGACCGTTTTCCGGCTTCCCGGGGTTAAAACTGCACAGGCCGGTAAAGCCAATGGTGACAGCCACCGCAAGAAACATCACCACGAGGGTGAGAATCATGTCTCGACTGTCCTGCAAAATCCTAGGTTTCTCATTCGCCACGCGCTCAAGTATGCCAAAGGCCCCGCAACGAACCTAGTCATCATTCGCACCCGCACAGCTGCAGCTAGCAATACTTGATGACGGACGCTGTCGACGTCGTCAAGCGAACTGACACCGGAACAAACTTTTGATAACCGCGTGATGTGGGGGTTTAGCCCTGAAACTCCCCCCACTTTGGCGCTGCGTCCACCCCCGAACACCAAAAAGGTGGAACACTAGTAACAGATGCAAAGGCGCTAAAACTGATGCGCCAAACATCAATCAATAGAAATTGTTGCAACGCTAAACCCCAGTTTCCTGGCGTGGCGTCTCCCAGCACATTCTCAAACCTCAAAAGAGTTCTCAAAAACCACGGAAGGGCCAGAAGTCAATGAACGCCTCGAATCCTGAAGCACCAGATCGCAACCTTGCGATGGAGCTCGTCCGAGTTACTGAGTCCGCTGCACTGGCAGCTGGTCAGTGGGTCGGTCGTGGTCAGAAGGAAAAGGGCGACGGCGCTGCCGTCGATGCCATGCGTCAGCTCATCAACACCGTGGCTATGAACGGTGTCGTTGTTATTGGCGAGGGCGAAAAGGACGAAGCCCCGATGCTGTTCAACGGCGAAAAGGTCGGCAACGGCCAAGGCCCGGCCGTTGACATCGCGGTTGACCCGATTGACGGCACGACTCTGATGGCAGAGGGCCGCCCGAACTCTATCGCTGTTCTTGCTGCTGCAGACCGCGGCTCCATGTACGACCCGTCGGCTGTGTTCTACATGGATAAGATTGCTGTTGGCCCGGAGGCTGCCGGCAAGATTGACATCGAGGCTCCAGTTGAGCACAACATCAAGGTCGTTGCTAAGGCCAAGGGGCTGCGTCCGGAAGATGTCACTGTTGTCGTGCTGGATCGCCCGCGCCACGCTGACATGATTCGTGACATCCGCGAAGCTGGCGCCAAGGTTCGACTGATTGGCGATGGTGACGTTGCTGGCGCTGTTGCCGCAGCTCAGAACACGAACTCGGTCGATATCATGATGGGCGTCGGCGGCACCCCAGAAGGTGTCATCACCGCATGCGCCATGAAGTGTATGGGCGGCGAAATCCAGGGCAAACTGCACCCGCGCGATGAGGCCGAAATTAAGAAGGCTCTCGACGCTGGGCACGATCTTTCTCGTGTTCTGACCACCGATGACCTGGTCGCATCCGACAACTGCTACTTCGTTGCCACTGGTGTCACCAACGGTGACATGCTGCGCGGTGTCGCTTACCGCGGTAACGGCGCGTGGACCCGCTCGCTGGTTATGCGCTCCAAGTCCGGCACCATTCGTCGCATCGAGGCTTTCCACTCCCTGGAGAAGCTGCGCAAGTACGCCAGCATCGACTACGGCAAGGGCGAGATGCCTGACATCGATCTGTAAGTAACTACCCCTTTAGTGGTGCCCTCAGGGCACCACTTTTTTAACAAACTGATTCATACTTGAAGACGAATGCGCTAACGGTTCTGCATCGCATGAAAATTGCATGCGCAATGAGGGGTCGTTCTGCGCGCACTCAAGTTCCCCTAACTGAAAGAGGCAACGAATGACAGAGCAGCAGTTCCGCATCGAGCACGACACCATGGGCGAGGTTAAGGTTCCGGTTAACGCCCTGTGGCGCGCACAGACTCAGCGTGCAGTTGAGAACTTCCCGATTTCCGGCCGTCCGCTGGAGTCTGCACAGATTCGCGCTATGGGTCTGCTGAAGGCAGCTTGCGCCATCGTCAACAAGGAGCGCGGCCTGCTGTCTGCTGAGCAGGCAGATGCCATCGTCGCCGCTGCCAAGGAAATTGCCGAAGGCAAGCACGATGCTGAGTTCCCGATTGACGTCTTCCAGACCGGTTCGGGCACTTCTTCCAACATGAACACCAACGAAGTCATTGCGTCCATCGCAAAGGCCAACGGCGTTGAGGTTCACCCGAATGACCACGTCAACATGGGTCAGTCTTCCAACGACACCTTCCCGACTGCCACTCACGTCGCAGCAACCGAGGCAGCTGTCAAGGACCTCGTCCCGGGACTGAAGGTTCTGCAGGAGTCCCTGGCTAAGAAGGCCAAGGAATGGGAGACCGTTGTTAAGTCCGGCCGCACTCACCTGATGGACGCTGTCCCGGTGACCCTGGGTCAGGAGTTCTCGGGTTACGCTCGCCAGATTGAGGCTGGCATTGAGCGCATCGAGGCCACCCTGCCGCGTCTGGGCGAGCTGCCAATCGGTGGTACCGCTGTTGGCACCGGCCTGAACACCCCGGCGGACTTCGGTGCCAAGGTCACCGCTGAGCTCGTCGAACTGACCGGCATCAAGGAGCTGCGCGAGGCTCAGAACCACTTCGAGGCTCAGGCTAACCGCGATGCCCTGGTCGAATTCTCCGGCGCTATGCGCACCGTCGCAGTCTCCCTGAACAAGATCGCTAACGACATTCGCTGGATGGGCTCCGGCCCGCTGACCGGCCTTGCTGAGATTCACCTGCCGGATCTGCAGCCGGGTTCCTCCATCATGCCGGGTAAGGTCAACCCGGTTCTGTGCGAGACTGCCACCCAGGTCGCAGCGCAGGTTCTGGGCAACGACACCGCTGTTGAGTTTGCTGGCGCTAACGGCGCATTCGAGCTGAACGTCTTCATCCCGGTCATGGCACGTAACGTGCTGGAGTCCGCTAAGCTGCTGGCGAACACCGCACGCGTCTTCGCCGAGAAGCTGGTGGACGGCATCGAGCCGAACGTTGAGCGTATGAAGACTCTGGCTGAGTCCTCCCCGTCGATTGTGACCCCGCTGAACTCCGCCATCGGCTACGAGAACGCAGCTAAGGTCGCTAAGACTGCTCTGAAGGAAGGTAAGACCATCCGTCAGACTGTTATCGACATGGGCTTCGTCGACGGCGAGAAGCTGACCGAGGAAGAGCTGGACAAGCGCCTCGACGTGCTGGCAATGGCCAACACTGATCGTGACTAGTTCTTTCTGAACTCGAAGGTGTGAGAGCACCTTACGCATAAGACCCCGTAGTCTCACTTCGCTGAAAGACTTCGGGGTCTACTATTTTTCCTTAACGTCGGACAAGTTTCAGAGAGTGACTAACTATTCCCACCTATCGCCACACCATCGCATTTCCTCGCCGTTGCGTCGCCGAGTGGTTCTCCCGCCCAGGCGCTGTCACCCGCCTAACACCGGGGCTTCTCCCGATGTCACCGAAATCCGAATCCGCCAACCTCGCCGACGGCACGACCGTATTCTCCATGCCGGCTGGCCTCAAATGGATTGCACGTCACGACCCGGCCGGTTTCCTCCCCGGCCAGAGATTCATTGACGAAGTCACCAGCGAGCCCTTTCGCCGCATCACGGGGTGGAAGCACACCCACGTTCTCTCCGATACTCCGCTTGGCGACGGCAGCGCTGGCACGGTTTTAGAGGACACCGTTGACACCAAGGTTCCGGTACCCGGGTTGGATTCGATGTTCGCCTACCGTGCTACGAAGGTTGCTGGCGACCTTGCGGCCGTCGATAGGCTTTCGGAGTATTTGGGGCATGTGCCGGAGCCGCTGACAGTGGCGATCAGTGGAGCTACGGGGACCGTCGGAACGCAGCTGCGCGCGCTACTGACCACGGCCGGACATGAGGTGATTTTGCTGGTGCGCTCACGTGAACAGACGGGTGTGGACAAGCGATATTGGGATACTGCGGCACCCGCAGCTGACTTGCTGGAGGGAGTCGACGCGGTCATCCATCTGGCCGGCGCACCGATTGCGGGGCGCTTCACGGAGGCGCATCTTCGAAAGGTTCGCCATTCCCGTGTCGAACCAACGCGAGCTCTGGCAAAGCTCGTTGCATCTACTGACAGCGTGAAGGTCGCGGTTGGAGCGTCGGCGGTGGGGTTCTACGGTGCGGATCGTGGCCCAGAGGTGCTCACCGAGGACGCTGGCCCTGGCGCGGAAGCGCAGCGTTACGACGGCAGCGCCGCCGCGGACAGTCTCTCGGCTATTGTGCGCGATTGGGAAAATGCATGGGATCCCGCTCGCGATGCAGGCAAGCGGGTCGTAAACGTCCGCACTGGTCTCGTGCTTGCTGGTGGCGGCGGTCTCTTGCCGCTACTAGCGGGCGTGGTGTTCACCGGGCTTGGAGGCAGATTGGGGTCGGGCGAGCAGTGGTTCCCGTGGATTGCTTTGGACGACCTGTTGGACATCTATCACCGGTCGTTGGCAGATTCCGGCCTTGCCGGACCTGTCAATGCGGTGGTGCCACTGGCTTTCGGAGTGAATAATGCGGAGTTCACGAGGGTATTGGGAGAGGTCTTGCACCGCCCGACGGCGGTTCCGATTCCTTCACTGGGGCCTGCAGTACTGCTGGGCAAACGCGGTGCTGCGGAGTTGGCTCTCGCGAATCAG
The DNA here is from genome assembly GCF_001807105.1 of Corynebacterium sp. HMSC14H10. Classification (NCBI taxonomy): domain Bacteria; kingdom Bacillati; phylum Actinomycetota; class Actinomycetes; order Mycobacteriales; family Corynebacteriaceae; genus Corynebacterium; species Corynebacterium sp. HMSC14H10. The sequence goes on from NZ_KV787425.1 coordinate 223,188, forward strand.
AGAGTAGAGGCAGCAGCGCTGCAAAAGGCGGGGCACAGGTTCCGCTTCACTTCGCTTAACGACGCCCTGCGCCACGAGCTATTGAAGGAGAGGTAGCCTTCCACCGTGCCTACACAAAACACGAAGGTTGTGTAATTGAATGGCGCGTTGCGACTATCAACAACCCGACCCCTGCGCCTGAGTCCACGGCATCCTGAACAACCCAAAGATGCTCTCTGCATAGGTACTTAAACACCTGTTGACTCATCAACTTGCCATCACATTGCACTCGGTGTAACTTTGCACCTCGTGCAAATTGATGAGAATACCTATCACAGATTGGATCCGGGCCAACACCCCGAGTGCGGTCTCCGGGAGCTCAAAAGGTTTCAAACACACTGCGCTTTGGCCGATGCCGCGACCGCCCTTGTGTTGGATCGCGGATACGACCAAGTCAACATCGAAGACATCTGTCAGCGGGTCAATATCAGTCGACGCACATTCTTCAATTACTTCGACTCCAAGGATCAAGCCATCTTCGGCAACGGCATCATGTCATTCGATGCTGACGATGAAGAGGTATTCCTCGCCCAAATTCACCAAGACCCCATCGCGGACATGCTCGATTTCATCGAGAAAAAGCAGCAATCCCAGCTACTCCGATATAAAGAGCTGGGGGCAACCGAAGAGTTTCACCGTCTGCTCAAGGAGCGTATCCGCGAGATTTTGCGCAATGAGCCAAAGCTATCGACGGTTGTCATTTCGAATTTTGGCAACTCAATGCGCCGCGTCCGTTCTGCCTTTGAGCGCTATTTCGAGATGAATCCACAGTCGCGCACGCACCCCGAGCTGCCCGTCGGGCACGAGGTAGCACTGTCGGTCGGTTTCGTCCGCGAATGCGTGCTGTACTCATCGGCTCATCGGGACGAATTCACAACAGATACACCGCTTCACGACGCCGCCGACGTCGTTAAAAATTTCTGGAGGAGGAATAGTGACAGCTAGCAACACCACTGCTCAAGATCAAACCGACACCACGGTTTCTGACAACAAGTCCCACTTGGGAATCATTTTCTTCGCGCTCATTCTCACTATGCTGATGAGCTCGCTGGGGCAGATGATTTTCGCCACTGCCCTGCCGACCATCGTCGGCGAGCTCGGCGGAGTTGACCACATGTCGTGGGTTATTTCTGCATTCCTGTTGGCACAGACTGTGGCAATGCCGATTGTCGGCAAGCTCGGTGACATGATTGGGCGCAAGGGCCTGTTCATGATGGGCATCGCGCTGTTCATGGTCGGTTCCGTCATGGGTGCAATCACCAACTCCATGAGCCTGCTCATCGCCGCCCGCGCTTTTCAGGGATTTGCTGGCGGTACATTGATGGTTTCCTCACAGGCCATCCTGGCCGAGGTTATTCCCGCACGCCAGCGCGGTAAGTACATGGGCATCATGGGTGCTGTGTTCGGTCTGAGTTCCGTGCTGGGACCAGTGCTGGGAGGCTGGTTCACCGACGGCCCGGGCTGGCGCTGGGGCCTGTGGATCAACGTCCCGATGGGCGTGGTTGCACTATCGGCAGCTGCGGCCTTCCTGAAGCTGCCCCGACGCCAGAGTGAAGGAAACTTCGACTACATCGGCACGATGTTCTTGACTGCCGCTGCCTCGACGCTAATTCTCACCACCACGTGGGGCGGTACACAGTACGACTGGAACTCCGGGGTCATCATCTCGCTTATCGTTGCCTCTGTCGTTTCCTGGGTGCTGTTCTTCCTCACCGAGACTCGCGTTTCCAACCCACTGATTCCGACGCACTTGTTTAATAACCGGAACTTCGTGCTCACGACTGTGTCGGGTCTCATTCTGGGTATCGCGATGTTCGGCACTATGGCCTATATTCCGACCTACCTGCAGATGGTGCACTCAATGTCACCGACCGCTGCAGGTTTGATGATGACGCCGATGATGGTCGGCATGCTGCTCACCTCAATTGGCGTTGGCCAGATTATTTCGCGGACTGGTAAGTATCGCTTCTACCCCTTCGTCGGCCTGATGATTATGGCTGTCTCCCTCTACTTGCTGTCCACGCTGGAGACCACCACCCCGCTGTGGCAGGTTGGTGTGTACCTGTTCATCATGGGCTTCGGCCTGGGCACCGGCATGCAGGTTCTAGTTCTCATCGTGCAGAACTCCTTCCCGGTCGCGATGGTCGGTACCGCTACCGCTGCGAATAACTTCTTCCGCCAGATTGGTGGTGCGGTCGGTTCCTCCATTGTGGGTTCGATTTTCATCCACCGCATGAAGGACCTGGCAGGCGAACGCGTTCCGGCTGCTGTCGAACAGATCAAGGCCGCATCACCGGAGGCTGCAGCAGAGTTCGCAAAGCAGATGGGCCCGGAGGGCTTTTCCTCTAAGTCGATTGGTTCACTGACGCCGCATGTGCTGGATAGCATGCCGGCGCCAATCCATGAAGCGCTGATCTCCAGCTACAACGATGGTTTGACGCCGATCTTCTTGGTACTAATGCCAGTGATTATTCTGGCAGCAATCATTGTGTTCTTTGTTCGCGAGGATCCGTTGAAGGAAACCGTCGAATAATTAATTCGCGGGAGCCGCGGCTCCCGGCAGCTATGCCCCCACCTGGCCGTCGGCGCGGTCGAGCTTGTCCAGAATCGGACGGTTCGGCTCACCGGCGGCTTCTGCTTCTTCCTGGACGCGCTTCAGTGCGCGCTCCTCTGGCTTTTCCAGGAGCTTTTCCAAAATAATGACATCGCGCCACTGCCCCGCCATTGGGCCGTAGGTCATCTTTGCCATGTGGTGGTAAATCCCCACTTCACGGAAGCCGAGCTTTCGATGCAGCTTTAACGATCCCACATTCTCCGGGAAGACCCACGAGTGAATCGACCAGCAGTCGAGCTCCGTGGCATCGTCGATAAGCTTCTGCAGCAGCGTCGCCGCCAGCCCCATGCCCTGCCCGTCAGGATGGACGTAGATGGAGTCTTCGATGACGCCATTGAAAATCGGGCGCTTGGATACCGGCGCTGCCGATGCCCAAGCCAGAATCTTGTCCGGGTTTTCTGCGTCGACGGCGACGTAACACAAATCCACTCGTTTGAGTGCGATGAATTCGTCCCACTCGGGAGCGGAGTGCTCCCAGGACGCGTGCCCCGTATCCAGGCCAATCTCGTAGATCTCTTGGATCTGTGGATAGTCCTCTTCACGCATCATTCGAATCGTGAAATCGCGCTTCTTTTCAGCCATAACTACAAGTGTGGCTAATTTTTCCGCGCACGTCGAACGAAACGGCAAAAATATTGTAAAAAGATTACTTTCGCCTGCGCGGTCGACCGCTTCCACCGCTGCTTCGACGCCCGCTACGGCTACTACGCGCATGCTTTACGACGGCCCCAGCGCGCTGCCGGCGGGCTTGCTTAGCAAGCGTCTTTTCTCGGGCCGACAACTTCTTTGGAGCTTCATCAGCCTTCTTGCGCCCCAACTGCGTGCGCGTCGAGCCCTCCCTGCGCCCCTGGACAATGCCGACGAACTCCTGCCGGAGCTCGTCGTCCTCTACTTTCGGCCACACCAACCAAATAGCTGTCCGAGACAGCGGTTCCGTGGCGCCTTCCTCGGCCACCAAGTTCGATGAGGCCACCGCCTTCTTCGACAGCGCCTTCAAAATCGTGCGAGGTCCCACCACGACACCTGCACCAGTGGCCGCAACGGGCAGCATCTGTCGCAGCTCATCCGGATCCACGGAGGTCAACAGCACAGTTTCGTCCGCCAACAGCTCCTCCGGCACGGACTCTGTGAGGGAGAACACGTGCTCTTTCTCGAAGGCCACGCCCCAGGCTTCGTCGTAAAGCCGGATGCGATGGAGCGACTCGGGCAGCGAGCTTTCGGACTCTAACCGAACCAGCGCCATGTCAGCGGCGCCGCCGACCAGGTCGGACATCGGATCGTCGGCGGCGTGGGTGTGCAGTGTTGCCGGAATTCGATCCCTAAAGCGGCGAAACCACTTCTCGGGACTGGTGCCGGTGGCGAACACGATGCGCAGGACGGCGGGTTCAGGAGTCGACATACTCCGCAAGGTTACTCGAATGGGTGCTAGCGTTGAACCCATGAAACCCCTAACCGCAGCCAAAAAACTTGGCATTTTCCTCCCGGCCACACCCGAGGAATTTCGCACTGGTGAGATTTCGCACGCGCAGTTTGCCGAACTGCAATCCAATCCGCCGGAATGGCTCGCTGAGCTACGCCGCAACGGACCGCACCCGCGTCCAGAAGTTGCCCGCAAGCTGGGCATCACTATCACGGCGTTGAAGAAGAACGACATGGACAAGCCGCTGACAACGGCGGAGATTAAGGATTTGCTCGAGCAGATGCCGGAGTGGCTGGAGGCCGCTCGTGAGTCCATGGCGAAGCAGCGCGTGGAAGCCGCTGAGGCAGAGGCCAAGAAGGACGACGGCCCTGGTCGGGCTGCCGCTGAAGCTGCTCGCAACGCCGAGAATTAGCAGACACAGCTGGCACAGCTGACACAGCCAACACCTTCAAGGAGGATCTCGTGGCCATCGACTACACCGCACATGCAATCAACCACAAGGACAACGGTACGGTTGTCCTGATTGGCTCGCTGGGCACCACACAGGAGATGTGGGAGCCCCAGGTAGCCGCTTTGAGCGAAAAGTACCAGGTCATCACGCCAGATGTCCGCGGCCATGGCGATTCCCCTATCCCCGAGGGTGAGTGGGACATGAGCCACTTGGCCGCCGACATCATCGAGGTCCTCGATGAGGAGGATGTTGACCGTGCACATTTTGTGGGACTATCTCTCGGCGGCGCTATCGCCCAGACCATCGCACTAGAACACGCCGATCGCGTGGTCAGTCTGACACTGTCGTCGACGGCGCCGAAATTCGGCACACCCGAGGCCTGGCAGGAAAAGGCCCAGCTCGTGCGTGACAAGGGCACAGGCGCGCTCGCGGACACTGTCGTCCGCAACTGGTTTACCGACGAGTGCTTCGACACTACCCCTGAGCTCCCCGCCCGCTTCCGCGACATGATCGCAGATTGCCCCGATGACGGCTACATCGGCGCCTGCGGAGCACTCTCTCGCTTCGACACCCGCGAGCGCCTCGCCGAGATCACCGCTCCGACGCTGGTCATCGCCGGTAAGCAGGACACCTCTACGTCTCTCGACGTCGTCACTTCGCTTCACGACGGCATCGCGGGCTCGACCATGGTCGTCATTTCGCCGGCCAAGCACCTGCTCAACCAGGAAACCCCGGAGTACTACAACTCGGCCCTGCTGGCGCACATTGATGGGATTGCCGACTAGCGCGGGTTAAGTAAAGAAAAGTGTGTCTTT
>NZ_KV787426.1:0-40895 GCF_001807105.1 Corynebacterium sp. HMSC14H10
GAAAGTGTCATAAACTCATACAGTTTCACATTTGCAGCCCGTAGTTTTTGGCTTCTCACCAGTCACCATCTTGAGAATCAGACACACTTTTTGTCCATTACCCACGCCGACGCCCAGCGCACCACTAACCAAAAGCAAAAAACGCCAGCTCCAACCGGAACTGGCGTTTAGAATTGCGACCCTGACGGGACTTGAACCCGCGACCTCCGCCGTGACAGGGCGGCGCGCTAACCAACTGCGCCACAGGGCCATCATGATTTTTAGTGGTACTCCCAACGGGATTCGAACCCGTGTTGCCGCCGTGAAAGGGCGGAGTCCTAGGCCTCTAGACGATGGGAGCCCGACTTAACGCTGCAAAGAGTTGGCCACTCAATGGCATATTCCGCGTACATCTGCAGTGTATGAACATTGCAATTGCGCGCGCTCTTGGCAACGTAAAGAACTATAGAGGATAAGTACCCTTTTCCCAAAATCCACGGTTGAACTGGAGTTTCTTACTATTTCCGCGGACGCTACTAGTACTCAGATAAGCTCGCAATTATGGCAATTCCGGATTTCATTGTTCAGCTCCGCGAAAAAGTGGGCCACGCTCCGCTCTGGCTCCCCGGTGTCACGGCTATCGTCATTCGCGATGTTCCGCCGAATGCACCGATGTACGCCTTGCCCGAGGTCTTGCTGGTTCGTCGCTCCGATAATGGTGAATGGACCCCAGTCACCGGAATTATCGACCCGGACGAGCAGCCTCACGACGCCGCCGTGCGAGAGGTAAAGGAAGAAACGGGACTCGATGTCACAGTTGAGGCCCTGCTTGGAACTGGCGCCGTTGGCCCTATCGAACACCTCAACGGCGATGTTGCCTCATATCTGGATATCTCCATGCGCTGCAGTGTTGTTGGCGACGACGTCCCCTATGTCGCTGATGATGAATCCACTGATGTCGGATGGTTCCAGATCTCACAGATGCCACCGATGAAGCCACGCTTCCGCCTGATAGTCGCCGATGCAGTGGCGCAGCTCAAGCACCCGGCGGGCTTCAAGCCACGGATGGGCTACCACAAGCGGGAGAAGTAGGTGCCGCAGAAGGAAAAATACAGGCAAGATACGACAAAACCCCAGGCCGTTGATGACCTGGGGTTTTTCGTGCTTGTGGGCCCTGCGGGGCTCGAACCCGCGACCTGCGGATTAAAAGTCCGTAGCTCTACCAGCTGAGCTAAAGGCCCGCGCAACAAAATAGCCTAGCAATAGCGCGCCGATTTTTGATAATTGCCCCCTCGAGAGTCGATAAGTTCACGCCCCGGAACTTTTTACCCCTCCTGTCCGACTGAATTAATAAGCAGGAATACTGCGGACACTTGATGCAGGCTTCGACAAATCCGTCGGAGTACACGCATCGTTTATGTCTACTTTTTCAGTCGAGGAAACATGGATGTCGTCGATATATCTCGTTGGCAATTTGGCATAACCACCGTCTACCACTTCATTTTTGTCCCGCTGACAATTGGTCTAGCTCCGCTCGTCGCGCTCATGCAGACACTGTGGGCCACGACGAAAAATGACCTCTGGTACCGAGCGACACGATTTTTCGGCACCATCTTCATTATTAACTTCGCCATGGGCGTAGCCACGGGTATCGTCCAGGAATTCCAGTTCGGTATGAACTGGTCGGAGTACTCCCGCATGATCGGTGATGTCTTCGGCGGCCCGCTGGCTCTTGAAGGACTCATCGCGTTCTTCCTGGAATCCACCTTCCTGGGCCTATGGATTTTCGGCTGGGGGCGTATCCCCACCTGGATGCACACGCTCTCGATTTGGATTGTCGCTATTGCGGTGAATATCTCGGCGTATTTCATCATCGTCGCCAATTCGTTCATGCAGCATCCTGTAGGCGCGGTCTACAACCCGGAAACCGGCCGCGCAGAGCTTACAGACTTTGGCGCACTGTTGACCAACTCCACTGCCTTGGCAGCTTTCCCGCATGCCGTGGCCAGCTCTTTCCTTACCGCCGGCACGCTCGTTGTCGGCGTCAGTGGCTGGTGGCTGGTTCAGAGCCGCCGCGGTGGCCAGAGCAATACTGTTCACGAACGGACGTTTCACAAGTCCATGAAGGTCGGGCTCTGGACAACTGTGCTCAGCTCGCTGGCGGTGTTTATCACCGGCGATATCCAGGCCAAGCTTATGTTCGAGCAGCAGCCGATGAAGATGGCATCGGCCGAGTCCCTGTGCCACACGCAGACAGATCCAATGTTCTCGATTCTGACCGTCGGTACGCACAACAATTGCGACTCGGTGCTGCATCTCATCGAGGTGCCATGGGTGCTGCCTTTCCTGGCCGAGGGCAAGTTCAGTGGCGTCACGCTCCAGGGCGTGCAGGACCTGCAAGAAAAAGCTGAGGCGGTCTTCGGCCCAGGCAATTACTCTCCGAATCTGTTCGTCACATACTGGTCTTTCCGCGCCATGATTGGGCTCATGGTCGGTTCTCTGGCTATCGCGTTTTTCGCTTGGCTATTTACTCGCAAGGGGCGCGTGCCGACGGGCAAGCGAGCCCGCATTTTCGCCGCTTGCAGTATCCTCGCGATTCCGTTCCCGTTCTTGGCCAGCAGCGCTGGCTGGATCTTTACGGAGATGGGCCGTCAGCCCTGGATTGTGCACCCGAACCCGGATCACGCGGGCGACCCGCGCACCGAGCTGATTCGCATGACCGTCGATATGGGTGTGTCCGACCACGCACCGGCCACGGTGATTATCACCCTGGTGGGCTTTACCCTGCTCTACCTGATTTTGGCAGTGGTGTGGTTCTGGTTGATTCGCCGCGCAGTTATTGCCGGACCTCCGACCGAATCCGCTGAGGCAATCAACGCCATCGGCAATGACCCCGAGCACGCTGGCCCATCGTCCCCAATCGCTACCGATCTGGGCGCGATCATCTCGTCTCCGGTTCGATTCAACAAGGTCCATGCCCAGTCCGCTGCCAGCCCCGACTCCGAAGTCTCCGCGACTGAGGACACAAAGTAGATAAGGATGTATCTCTGACATGTTCGGATTAGATCTTCCCGTTTTGTGGTTTATCCTGATCGCGTTCCTCTTCGCTGGCTACTTCCTGCTCGAGGGCTTTGACTTCGGCGTCGGAATGCTGCTGCCGTTCGTTGGCCGCGATGAACCGCGTCGTAAAGCGATGCTCGGAACTATCGGGCCGGTATGGGACGGCAACGAAGTGTGGCTAATTACCGCTGGCGGCGCGCTCTTCGCGGCATTTCCGGAATGGTATGCGTCCATGTTTTCCGGCTTCTACCTGCCGCTCTTCCTGATTCTGGTGGCGTTGATTGTCCGTATTGTCGGGCTGGAATGGCGCTTCAAAGTCAACGATGAGCGCTGGCGCGCCTGGTGCGACCGCGCAATCATCTTCGGCTCCTGGTTGCCGCCGATTCTGTGGGGCGTAGCGGTCGCGAACCTGGTGCGTGGTGTCCCGCTGAATGCCGACAAGAACTTGGACTCCGGCTTTAGTACCCTGCTCGGGTTGCTGAACCCGTACGCCCTGGTCGGCGGGATTGCGTTTGCGGCTGTGTTCGCTCTTCACGCAGTTACGTTCCTGCGGCTGAAGACCGCCGGCAAGCTACGCGACGAGGTCGGCAACGCCGCTCGAATTCCGGCACTGTCGGCGCTGATATTTGGCGGCGTGTTCCTCATCTGGACACAGCTGGGCTACGGAAAGACCTGGCTGTGGGCTGTTGTCGTCATCGCCGTCGCGGGGTTGGTCATTGCCATCTCCGCAACCGTAGGCAACCGCGATGGCATCGCTTTTTCCGCAACCGCGGTCACCGTAGTCGCCGTCACCACCGTTGTCTTCGGCGCCATGTACCCGTATCTGATGCCGACGACGCTTGCCGACGGCGTTTCCCTCGATATCTGGAATTCCGCCTCTAACCCTTACACGCTGAAAATCATGACCTGGACCGCGCTGGTGATTACCCCACTGGTGATTGCCTACCAGGCGTGGACATACTGGGTATTCCGCAAGCGGTTGATGGCTGAACGTAAGGTCTCGCAGTAGACCGTCCGTTGGAGGTTAGTTTCTAAAAAGTGGCACCTGTCGATCCGAAACTATTCAAGCTGTCGGCCCCAGCCTGGCGTTGGGTCATTTTCGCGGGCGCACTGACCGCCGCGAGCACAGGTGCCACAATCGCGTTGGGGCTGGCAATCGGCACTATTACGGCGCAGGTTCTGGGTGAGGCAACTCCTAATTGGACATTATTCGCGCTGATAGCCACGGCCGCTGTACTCGTTCGGGTGGCCTGCTCCTACGCGCTCGTGCGTTTCGGCCAATCTGCGGGTGCACGCGTGGCCACAGACCTGCGCAGCCGGGCACTGCGAGCCCTGGCTCTGCGCGATCCTCGCACTGTCGACACCGCGCACTGGCGCGCATTGCTTTCGGTCGGGCTCGATGGTGTGGCCGTCTACGTGGCGGAATTCCTCCCCGCACTGGTGGCCGCAGCGCTGGCTACCCCGATGGCACTGGTCGCAGTCGCATGGTTGGACCTCCCATCGGTTGCCATCGCGGTTGTCACGCTGCCACTCATTCCACTGTTCATGTGGCTGGTAGGTCGCCTCACTGAGGGCCGCACAGAACGCCGTCTGGCCGACATCGGCACGGTGCGTGGTCAGATTCTCGACCTGGTCATCGGCCTGCCAACGCTCAAAGCGCACAACATGGCCGACACCCCCAGCGAGGAAATCAAGCGCCTGTCGACCCGCCACCGGAAATCCACCATGGAGGTCCTGCGCATCGCTTTCCTATCCGCGTCGGTCCTGGAATTCCTCACCACCCTGTCAATCGCCCTCATCGCCGTCGGCATCGGTTTCCGACTTCTGGGAGGCCACATGACGCTGGCAACCGGCCTGGCAGTGCTCATCATCGCCCCAGAAATCTATGGCCCGGTGCGCCAGGTTGGCCAGAAATTCCACGCCGCCCAGGACGGTGTGGTCGCTGCCACCGAAGTCACGGAACTGTTAGACAAGGACGCTGGCCAGACTCCAAACTCCACAGACACCACCTCTGAAACTGTGGAAGAGGTGGCCGAAGGAACGTCGTCAAGCAGTGTCCACAGCGCCCCCACGGTCGTGTTCGAACGCCTTTCCGCGCCGGGGCGAGACGGCGTGCGGCCAAGTGAATTAAGCGCCATCGCGCAGCCAGGCACAGTGACGGTGCTGGCGGGGCCGAACGGCGTGGGCAAGACGACAGCGCTGCTTGCGGTCGCCGGCATCGTGCACGAGGGGTTGGAAGGCTCCGTAACTATTCGCGACGGCCAGCGCATTCTCCGTGACCAGGATCTGCTGCGGCGCATCGCGTGGCTGCCCCAGCGCCCAGTGTTGGACGCAGCGACGGTGGGAGACAATTCGCGGCGCTCGCTCGGGCAACGTCAGCGGGAGGCGCTTCGGCGCGAGCTTGCCGACGACACCCGCGACCTCGTCCTCCTCGATGAACCGACAGCTCACCTGGATGCCGACAGTGCGCAGTCCGTGATTAGGCTCCTGCACGCACGTGCCCGGCGCGGAGCCACAGTGATTGCCACCAGCCATGATCCGCTGTTGATTGCGGCCGCCGACGGCGTGGTGGAGGTGCAGTCGCGATGACTACTCTGCAAGCGCTTCGTCGCCTGGTGAAACCCCGCGACCTGGTGTGGCCGGTGTTGGCGGGCATCATCACGCTGCTGTCCGCGCTGAGTCTGACCGTGGTGTCGGCGTGGCTGATTACGCGTTCTTGGCAGATGCCACCGCTGATGGACATCACCTTGGCGGTGACGTCTGTGCGCGCGCTGGGTATTTCGCGAGCTGCGTTTCGATACCTCGACCGGTTGGTCTCCCACGATGTGGCGTTGCGCACCGCCGAGCGCTCGCGCGTGAAGCTATGGGAGCATTTCGTGGCCGACCGTACGCTGGCGCTGCGTGAGCGTTCCGATATTGTCACAGCGCTTGGGGCGAATATTGACGCACTTGCCGATGCCGTCGTGCGATCAATAGTGCCCGCATTGGTGGCGCTGATGACCTCTCTCATCGCCGTCATTTTTGTGGCTCTACTCTCGCCTGCCGCTGCGGTTCTCCTGGCGGTGGGACTGCTTCTGGCCGGCGGTGTTGCTCCTTACCTGACGTATCGCACCACTGCGCGCTCAAGTCAGCGTCGCGCGGCCGCGCTTCAGTCGCATGCCGCTGCCGTCGAAGCGCTGCTTTCCGACGCCGCCGGCCTGCGTATCCACGGCCAGTTGGATGAGGCAGTCTCTGCCGCGTCATCCTCCAGCAAAACGGTTGCGGCCATCGATGACGCCGCAGGTCGAGCAAATGCCCGCGCCTCCGCACTGAGCACCGCGGCTAGCGTGTTGACCGCTGTCCTGACCGTGGTCGTAGCGTCGTGGTTAGTGACGGATTCGGCCGGGGGCGCTGGCGGCGGTTTGCTGCACTCTCCCGAGTGGCTGACGGTTCTGGTTCTGGTGCCGCTGGCGGCTTTTGAGTCGGTTGGTCCGCTGCCAGCTGCTGCGCAAACACTGGCGCAATCGAGGGAAGCCTTGCTGACGCTCGCGTCAAGTGCGAGTGAATCAGGGGAAGCGGATGCCATGCGCTCAGCCCCAGTCCCCACAGCGCCAATCCACACGTCCCCGCTCGCTCAGAACCACCTGACAGTTCGGCCAACTCTGCAGGTTCAAGACTTAATCGTGGGCTACCCCGACGACAACAGTTCGAATACTGCGGAAGAGCCCGCTGCCCAGCCAGCTCAACTGCCGATGCAAAACTTCGAGGTCACCTTTGGCGACTACCGGGAGATCACGGCGCCGTCGGGAAGCGGAAAGACCACGCTGCTGAAGACAATCGCCGGACTAATCCCGCCGGTTGCGGGCACGGTGACTATCACTGACGGAGACGGACGTGAGCTGTGGCGCAGTGCGGCAAGTGCCGGAGAGCCCCACGTAAACACGGAGCAGTGCGACTTGGTGCGTTTTATCGCCGAGGATGAGCACATTTTCGCCACGACGGTGCGGGACAACATCTCTATTGGTAACCCGCAGGTCAGCGACGATGACATCTACTCCGTACTGGACGCCGTGGGCCTGCGCAATTGGGTCGATGCCGCACCCGACGGCCTGGACACGATTCTGGACAGCGGCGCGGACAGTCTCTCGGGTGGTCAGCGGCGCAGGCTCATTCTCACCCGGGCACTTGTCAGCACAGCGCCAATCCTGCTTCTCGACGAACCCACCGAACACCTCGACGAAGAGTCGAACCACATCCTGGAAATTCTTCGGAATACCACCGACCTGCCCGGTGGGAGGGGTCGCCGGACGGTGATCGTCGTCAGGCATCCGCGGACGCAGCGCTAACCGGGGCGATTCAACCGGCCGCCCAAAACAGATTCGAAAACGGCAGTTCAGCGTGACACAATACTGTACGTGTTAGATACCTCCACGAGTCCACTCAGCGCCGCCAAGCCCGCCGATGCCACGTCCGCGCACATGCACATCGGCCCCTTTGAGCTCGCTTCCCCCGTGGTACTCGCTCCGATGGCCGGTGTCACCAACGTGGCATTCCGAACGCTGTGCCGCGAGCAGGAGCTGCAGCGTACAGGCACGGTCTCGGGCCTCTATGTCTGCGAGATGGTCACCGCGCGAGCACTGGTCGAGCACAACGAGAAGACCATGCACATGACCACCTTCGCGCCTGACGAAAACCCGCGCAGCCTGCAGCTCTACACCACTGACCCGAAGTGGACCTACGAGGCCGCAAAGATGATTGTCGACGAAAACCTCGCCGACCACATCGATATGAACTTCGGCTGCCCGGTACCGAAGGTCACTCGCAAGGGCGGCGGCTCGGCACTGCCGTATAAGCGCCGTCTCTTCGGCAACATCGTCGCCGCAGCGGTAAAAGCCACTGAGGGCACGGACATCCCGGTGACCGTGAAATTCCGCGTCGGTATCGACGACGAGCACCACACGCATCTCGATGCCGGCCGCATCGCCGCTGAGATGGGCGCCCAGGCTGTGGCTCTGCATGCCCGCACCGCAGCGCAGCGCTACTCCGGCCACGCTGACTGGTCGCAGATCGCGCGGCTGAAGGAGCACATGGTCGACTCCGGCTACAGCGATATCCCGGTGCTTGGCAACGGCGACATCTTTGCCTCCACCGATGCCCGCAAAATGCTCGACGAGACCGGCTGCGACGGTGTCGTCGTCGGTCGCGGCTGCCTTGGCCGCCCGTGGCTGTTCGCGCAGTTGTCCGCCGAGCTGCGTGGCGAAGAAGTGCCGCCGGCACCAACATTTGGTGAGGTCGCGGGGATTATCCGTCGTCACGCGGAACTGCTCGTGGAGCACGAGGGCGAACGTAAGGGCTGCCGCGACCTGCGCAAGCACATCGCCTGGTACCTGCGCGGTTACCCTGCCGGCAGTGAGGTGCGGAAGTCTCTTGCGCGCGTCGATTCGCTGGCAACGCTCGACGAGATTCTCGCACCGCTTTACGACGGCCCCAGCGCCCACGCCCGCCCGGAGGACGCCGACGGCGCCCGCGGCCGACAGGGGTCCCCTGCAAAGGTGGTCTTGCCGGAGGGCTGGCTGGACGACCCGGAGGACGACACCGTGCCCGAGGGCGCGGAGATTATGCACTCCGGTGGCTAAGCTTCGGTTCTGAGCGAGTGTTTACATAACTTTACGAGGGGTAATTGGGGGCTCCCCACTAACGCGCGACGTTGTTGAGGATTGCCTACTATGGAACGCATGCGCACTGTCTACCGAGAACAAATGGACAACTTGGCCCACAGCCTGATTGTGATGTGTGACCGAGTTGGCTCCATGCACAAGCTTGCGAACAAGGCCCTCTTCGAGGCTGATTTGGTCTCGGCTGAAACAGTTCTTTCCCAGATTGATTCTCTTGAGGACCTACGCCAGGATGCGGAGCAGCGAGCCTTCGAGCTGTTGGCCCGCGAAGCTCCTGTGGCTGGTGATCTCCGACAGATTGTCAGTGGCCTCTACATTGTCGAGGACATCTCCCGCATGGGCGCGTTGAGTGTGCATATTGCCAACGTTGCCCGGCGTCGCCACCCGAACAAGGCACTGCCGGAGCCCGTGGAGGGGTTCTTCCGCGAGATGGCCTCCGTATCTGAGCAGATGACGCACGAAACCCGTCAGGTGCTCATCGACTACGACGTTGACCAGGCATTGGCCTTGGATAAGACCGATGACAGCATCGATGACATTCACCAGCACCTGTTTACGCTGACCAACGACGATAATTGGCCGCACTCCCCTGCGCAGACAGTGGATGTCACTCTGCTGAGCCGCTTCTACGAGCGTTACGCGGATCACGCTGTCGAGGTTGCCGCCCGGATTATTTACCTGGCCACCGGTTACAAGCGCGATGTCTACCTGGACAAGCTTGAGGACGAACGCGACCAGCGCAGCTTTAACCAACGCCTGCAGGCCTTGGAGCGTCACCTGCGGATGTAGGTCCGTGAAGTTGCAGGCTGTTGGGGGTTGGGCTGTAGGGCTGCTGGGCGGGGCTGGGTGTTGGGCTGAGCTGTAGGGATGTTGGGGGTGGCTGCTGGCCTGGGGCGCGGGTTTTTAGGCCGGAGTGGAGCCGTTTTTAAGCCACACCAGGCTAAACACCTCCCCAGCCACAACACCGCCTCAAACCGAGAAACTGACTAGGTTTATGACACTTTACTGTGAGTAAACGCTATTCATCTGACATAAACCTAGTCAGTAACTGCTTGATCCCGCCACAAAAACTGTTTTCCCCGGCACAAATCACCTCCGCGGTTAGACAATCAGGTGGCAAAACATGTGCGCGACATAGCAATCTCATAAACTGCAACAACAATAAGAACCCCGTACCTCGCGTGAACACGCGTGAAGTACGGGGCTCTTATTGGCTTATTACGGCATACGCAAAGCGTTTAGCCGAAGCGACCGGAGATGTAGTCCTCGGTTTCCTTCTTGTCTGGATTCTCGAAGATCTTCTTGGTCGGGCCAACCTCAACCAGGCGACCCGGCTTACCGGTTGCCTCGAGGGAGAAGAATGCGGTCTGATCGGACACACGAGCTGCCTGCTGCATGTTGTGGGTCACGATGACGATGGTGAATTCTTCCTTCAGCTCATGAATCAGGTCCTCGATTGCCAGGGTGGAAATCGGGTCCAGTGCGGAACACGGCTCATCCATCAGCAGAACTTCCGGCTCAACTGCAATTGCACGTGCGATGCATAGACGCTGCTGCTGACCACCGGAGAGGCCGCCACCCGGCTTGTCCAGGCGGTCCTTGACCTCATCCCAGAGGTTGGCGCCGCGCAGGGACTTCTCGGCAACCTCCTGGAGATGAGCCTTGTTTTTAACACCGGCCAACTTCAGGCCAGCCACGACGTTGTCCTCGATGGACATGGTCGGGAACGGGTTCGGACGCTGGAACACCATACCGATGGTGTTACGAACGGAGACCGGATCGATCTTCGGGCCATAGATGTTTTCGCCGTCGAGAAGCACCTCGCCAGTGACGTAGGCACCCGGGATGACCTCGTGCATACGGTTCAGCGAACGGAGCACGGTGGACTTACCACAGCCGGACGGGCCAATGAATGCGGTAACGGAACGCGGCGGGACGTGCAGGTCGACGTTCTGCACAGCGTGGAAATCGCCGTAGTAGATGTTGACATCGTTAAGGTCTAGGCGCTTAGCCATGGTCTTTCAAAAACCTTCCTTGAAATAGCGGACGTTAGGCGCCCAGCATTAACTGCTCTTGACGGAGAACTTGGCGGATACGAAGCGCGCCAGGATATTGATGAGGGCAATGATGAGAACCAGCGTGAGCGCTGCGCCCCACATCTTGTCGAATGCCGCACCGGTATTACCGGCCTTGTACATGTCCAGCATGAACAGCGGCAGCGAGGACTGCGACTGGCCGAACGGGTTATAGGTGATGATTCGCGAGGTTGCAACCAGGATCAGCATCGGTGCGGACTCACCCATGACGCGGGCGACGGCCAGCATGACGCCGGTGACGATGCCCGACAGTGCGGTCGGGAGCACAATCTTCAAAATGGTCTTCCACTTCGGAACACCCAGAGCGTAAGAGGCTTCACGCAACTCGTGCGGAACGATGCGCAGCATTTCCTCGGTGTTGCGCACAACGATCGGCAGCATCAGCAGAACCAGCGCCAGCGAGACAGCGAAACCGGAACGGCTCATGCCGAACATGACCACCCACATCGAGTAGATGAACAGCGACGCGACGATCGACGGCACACCGGAGAGGATGTCGACCATGAAGGTGGTGACCTTGCCCAGACGGGAGTTACCTGCATACTCGACCAAGTAGATGGCGACGAAGATACCGAACGGCACGGTCATGAGAGTCGTGACCAGAGCCTGAACCAAGGTACCGACGATTGCGTGAGCAACACCACCGGCAGACGCACCAACAGTGACACCACGCTGGGAAGCAGTCCACCACTCACCACTCAGCAGTGACGGGGTGCCTCGGACGACAAGCTCGAAGAGAACCCACACCAGCGGGATCAGGGCAAGAGCCATGCAGCAGTAAATGAGGACCGTGGAGACGTTGTCTGCCACCTTGCGGGAACCCTTAATTTGGGTGAAAGCCGACTCCGTGGTGGGGACCATGTCTGCAGGGCCGTGAGGCGAAGAATCAGTAGTTGAACTAGTCATTGTTACTTCTCGTTTCTTTTCCTACGACCTTGCTACTTCTTCGCAATCATTCGGGCTGCGGAGTTGACCACGAAGGTCAGCAAGAACAGCACCAAACCTGCGGACATGTATGCGCCGGCCTTGAGGTTGTCATTGAACTCTGGTGCCGCATTAGCAATTGCGGTTGCGAAGGTGGTACCACCATCGAAAAGCGAGCCACGGAATGCCGAGGACGGGGAGATCACGAGGTAGAGAGCCATCGTCTCACCGAGAGCACGTCCCAGACCCAGCATCGAGCCGGAGATAAAGCCAGAACGACCGAATGGCAGAATAGCCAGCTTGACCATCTCCCAACGGGTCGCACCGAGAGCCAGCGATGCCTCAATGTGACCACGCGGGGTCTGAACAAAGACCTCACGGGTGGTAGCCGCGATAACCGGCAGAATCATAATTGCCAGCACAACGCCACCGGTGAAGAGGTTTCGACCGGTCTCGAATGCCGGCGAGTTTGGGTACAGGGCAAACATCGGGATAAAGCCCAGTGTCTTAGCCAACCACCCGTACAGACCAGCCAAGGCCGGACCGAGAGCCATAAAGCCCCACAGACCGTAAACAATCGACGGCACTGCAGCCAGCAAATCCACGAGGTAACCCAGCGGCTTGACCATCTTCTTTGGAGCATAGGCAGTCAGGAAGATAGCAATACCCAGCGCAACCGGCATAGCCAGAATCAGCGCCAGGATGGAAACCGCGACGGTCACCAGAAACATGTTCGGAATACCGAAGTACATGGCGGAGGTATCCGCCAGGTTCCATCGTTCGGTGTAGGTGAAGAAGTTCGCTTCGTTACGGGACATTGCCGGAACTGCGCGCAGGAGCAGGAACACTGCAATTGCGATGATGGCAGCAGTCACCAATGCGGAAGATCCTACCGCCAGAATCTTGAAGATTCGGTCACCAGGACGAACAACGCCGGTCTGAATGGCTTGCTCTTCCGAGCTCTCGTCGCCGGAGGAATCCACCTGCGGTGCTGAGGACTGCAACAGACTGCTGTCTACAGCCTCCTGCTTCCCTTCAATGGGAGTCGAGGAACTCATGATCTCATTTCCTAAGTAGAAGTGATTTGTGCTTAAACGCACATGAAGACCGATTGGCCTCTGTACCCCTCTACGAGCGGTACCCAATCAACTGAGGTGTCGATATATAAAGCCAACCGGTCTACGTCAGGTTTTCGGCCTACAGCTCAGATCTGCGTGGCCGGCTGAAGTGATCCTCGCGCCAACCGGGTAAGGACAGAGCCAACTCTGCTTTCACCCGCGTTGCACGCAAAGAATTACTTGATAGCGTCAACCGCTGCGGACAGCTTGTCCTTGAACTCACCCTGAACCGGGATGTAACCCAGCTCTTCGAGCTCTGGGCCCTGGCCCTCTTCCAGAACAACCTTCAGGAAGTTCTTAACCAGGTCACGAGTCTGCTCGTCGTAACCAGCGGAGCAGACGATTTCGTAAGTGGTCAGAACCAGCGGGTAAGCGCCTTCCTCGTCCATTGCGAACAGAGCGTCGGTGTCAACAACCATGTTGTGACCCTCAGTCTTAAACGTGACGGAATCCAGAGCCTTACCGACGGTGTCGTTGTTCAGCTCAACCGGACCATGACCGAAGTCCATCTTGGCGATGCCCAGGTCCTTGTCCTCAGCGAAGCCAGCCTCGACGTAGGTGATAGCACCGTCGATGTTGGCGACCTCGTTGACAACACCAGCCGAGCCGTTAGCACCCTGGCCAGTAGCAGTCGGGAAGGACTTGGAAGCCTCGTGCTGCCACTGCTCCGGAGCAGCTGCGCTCAGGAACTTCATGAAGTTATCAGTAGTACCGGACTCCTCAGAGCGGTAGACAACCTTGATGTCCTTCTCCGGAAGATCGACACCCTCGTTGACCTCAGCGATCTTCGGGTCGTTCCACTTGGTGATCTTGCCGTCGAAGATTTCAGCAACCAGAGCCGGGGTCAGAGCGACGTCAACACCCTCGAGGTTGTAGGCAACGGCAACCGGACCGATAACCATCGGCAGGTGCCATGCTTCATTGCCGTCGCAGCGCTTCTTAGCCTCTGCGACCTGGTCCTTGCCGTCCTTCTCCTTCAGCGGGGAGTCAGAGCCAGCGAAAGCAACGGTGCCGGCAATGAACTGAGTCTGACCGGAACCAGAGCCAGATGCGTTGTACGACAGGGTCGAGCCGGTCTCTTCAAACTTGGTGGCAAACAGATCCATGGCGCGCTGCTGCGAGGTAGCGCCCTCGCCCTGCAGCTCACCGGTGACGTCAGCCAGACCCTCAACGTTAGAAGCGCCTTCGCCGCCCTCTTCAGAGCAAGCAGCCAGGGTAAGGCTTGCAACAGCGGCCAGACCAATGACAGATGCCGCACGGTTCTTCTTCAGCACAGTAAATCCTCCGGGGTTTTACACAATGAGTGAAACAGTTCACGTGGAACCGCCACACTCCGGTCCACTGCGCTGAACCTATCTACCGATAGTAACCGGAACCTGTTCAGAACATTAACAATTGGTGAACGGCGCAAGTAATTCTTTATTTATCCTCATTTTCCCTGTAAGAGGCCCTAAAATGCGCCCCTGAAACACTGAGGATTGGACAGCATCTCCTCAAAAACACAAGAATCATTGCCCCCGCGCCAGAGGAAAACCACCTAAAACTGAGATAAAGCTAAGCTCCCCCTTCAACAACTCGCCTTCAATAACTCCCCCAATAAACCGAACCGTCGCATCTACGCGCCGTACATCACATCACGGCGGGCCACCTCGAAACCGACCGCACGGTACGTGCGCACTGCCGGCGCATTGTCGCCTTCCACATAGAGAATTACCTTTTCCGCTCCCCGGTTCCGGAGATAGGAAAGCCCAACATTGGTCAGCCATCGCCCCAGGCCACGTCCGCGTGCCTTCGAGCTCAGCCCGATCACATACACCTCACCAGTTGGCACAGACTCCTCGGCGTGCCACTTCGTCCAGTGGAAACCGCAAATCTCCTCCGCACTGTCGCGCGCCCCGGCCACATCCGCAGCAAAGAACACGCCCTCCGGGTCGAACCACTGCACGTTCCGAGCGCGATCGAGTTGTGGCTGCGACCAACCTCCCTGCTCCGGATGCCAGTCAAACGCCTCATTATTCACAGCCAACCACGCCCGATCCACGGCCGCCTCACCCCACTTCGCGCGTGCCGCAGTCAGGGTTAGCGCTTCAACATCATCGCGCTTATCGACGGCCCCCGCAGCCTTCTCCAACGCTGAGCTCGAAATGGACATCTGCAACAGCTCGCGGATGACCTTGCGTCCCGTCAACTCTGCCAAACGGCTGGCACCGGCGACATCACCGTGAGCCCAGATAGGCAGGCGCTCGCCGACCTCAGCATCGATGTGCGCAAGCAGCTTCGCCCCGACTCCTTGCTTACGAAACTCCGGATCAACAACCATCTCCACTGCATCCGGCGCAACGGCTGCCAGGCCCAAGTAACGGTCGTTCTCAATAATCGCAAAGTGTCGATGCCCGAAAGAGTCGTCGTCAAGCCCTCGGACGAAAGCCTCGCCGAACGCCTCCACGCCGTCGGTGGAGTGGGCGTGCTGCAGCAGCGTACTGGCGACGGTGGTGTCTACGTCAAGCAGTTCGGTTACGTTCATACGCCCCACCCTATACACAGCAGCGAATTCAACACTTCCCCGATGTCGTCTGAGCCAAAAGCGATGGGGTACTAATAGAGTGTGTCCATTTCCCGACGACAGAAGAAGATCGGTGGCTCTATCCTCGCCGTTGCCGCGCTGGTAGTCGCCACCGACATGGGCTTCGCCAGCCATGCGGAGTACAAGCTCTCCGAGCATATTCAGGAGACTGCTCAGCTGGAGATGACCCCATACGTCGCCATTGGTGGCAAGGCCTACTTGTCTTCCTTTGTTACGGGTAAGTGGAGCTCCGTAACCTCGCGCATCCGCGATGTCGAGGTGCCCGACTTCGGCTTGGTATCTCTGGAGTACGGAGCTTCCAACGTTAAGATCCCGGCATCGGCAGTGCTCAGCGGTAATTTCCCAGAATCGCCGACGAAGCAGTACTTCACTAAGCTCTCGCTCGACGGTGTCTCTCTGGGAAACAAGCTGGGACTGACCGATTTGAGCATCCAGAGCCTGAAGGACTCCTCCCCCACCGGCGGCTGGGAGACCGAGGCTATCTTCGAGGCCACGCCAGCCGGATGGCAGGGAAAAACCCAGGTTACGGCGAAGTTGCGCATTGTCAGCCGCGACGTGGTCATTACGCCGATGGAGATTATTTCTGCGCCCTCGTCCCCAACGGATTCTAAAAGCCACATCAAACCTGAGCTGTCTGAGGCTGATACGCAGCACATTATGGACACCTTCGCTCTGACACTGCGGGATTCAGATATACCGATGGGCATGCCGGCGACTCGCGTGTACGTGTCGGGCGGTTCTATCACCATCGAAGGCGAACAGATTCTGTGCACCGTGTCGCCAACAAACTTCATGCCGCCGACATCCCAGCAGGATGCCGAGGCGTCAGCTCAATCCACGGAGAAGCTGCCGGAGAAGAACTGTCGGGTGCGTCGCTAAGGCCGTCGTCAAGCATCGCCGTTAAGCGTCGGTGCAGCGTTAGCACCATGCGACAACAGCCCATACATGGCCACAAGAGCTTCAGCGGTAGAGTGTGAAGCATGACCGAGAAGAATGGCAGCAACCAGACAGACGCCGCTGCACAGGAGCCTGCAGCTGCGGAAGCCCCTCGCCTCGACGGCAACGAGGCCATCAACCGCGCGGCCGAACAGGCCAAGAGCACCGCTACGCGCAACATCACTGAGCTTGAGGGGCTCCCGATCCCCGACGAGACCGCTAACCTGCGCTTCGGCCCGAATATTCACGACGGCCTGCTGGCACTACTGCCGCTGGTCGGCGTGTGGCGCGGTGAGGGGCAGGCGAACACTGTCGTCGACGGCGAGTACAACTTCGGCCAGCAGCTCATCTTCAGCCACGATGGCGAGAACTACCTGAAGTATGAGTCGCGCATCTGGAAGCTGGACGAAGAAGGCAAGCCGACCGGCCCTGACCAGCGCGAAACAGGATTTTGGCGCATTAACAACGAGGACGAGATTGAGTTCATCTGCGTCCACTCCACCGGCGTCACTGAGATCTACTACGGCAAGCCGGTTTCCGAGCGCGCATGGGAGCTGCAAGCAGCCTCCACAATGGTCACTGCTACCGGTCCTGCATCCCTTGGCCCGGGCAAGCGCCTCTACGGTCTGATGCCGAACAACGATCTCGGGTGGGTAGACGAGCGCCTGCGGGATGAGGAATTCGCTCCCCGCATGTCCGCGCAGCTCAAGCGCTACGCGGGCTAGGTTCTCCCCGCTTTACGACGGACGTTGTGTGGCCTTACTGCGGGGCTCTACTGCGTCAAGCCCCACCGTTTGGCGCCCTACTGCGTCGCCAGCGCCTCGTCACACAGGTCGCGGAATTCCTTTTCCGCGATTGCATCCGGCTGCCGGATGGGCTCACCATCGATGGACTTAACCACGACCGCGATACGCACCGAAGACACCAGCCATACCGCATCGGCGGTGAATAGGTCCCCGGGCACCAGGACCGTCGGGGTGACTTTCCAGCCGCAGTTGGCGGCTGTTTCAAACAGCGCTGCCTGAGTTGTGCCCGGCAGCACTCCTTCACCGGGGTTGGGAGTCAGCAGTTCATTGCCGCGCTGAACGATGATGGTCGATGTTGGGCCTTCCAAGAGCTTGCCCTCTGCGGACGTGAAGATGACATCGTCAAAACCCTTGGACTTGGCATAGCGCAAAGCGGCCATATTAGCTGCGTATGACAACGTTTTCGCGCCGATGAGCGCCCACGGTGCACGGGAGCCAAGGTCGAGCGAGAAACCGCGCTCTGCAAGCATGACCGATACCGGCTTCAGACGGTTTTCCGCCACCTTTTCCGCGGAGCTAGCCAAAACGTAGCCAGTCGGCTCTCCGGTGGACTCACGACCACGCGAGTACACCCACCGCAACGTCGCATCCCCCTCAATTGACCTATCGCGCAACTCCTGTAGTGCGACCTCGGTAGCCGCCCGCCACTGCTGCAGATCTGGGGTTGGCAAATCCAGCATTAGCGCTGACGATGCGAATCGCTTCTCGTGCCGGTCAGTATTACAGGTATGACCACCCCTGACCAGGAGTGTTTCAAAAACTCCGTCGCCGCGAATAGCTCCGAGATCATCCGCGTAGAGGAACGGCTGTCCTGCCTCGACAGCAATCGGGCCGCCGTCTGCGAAGACGTCGATAAGCACTAGAGAAGAAAGCGAATCCGTCATACACACAAGCTTAATCCATGCTTAATTTGAGGATTTCTGGTTAACATGAGGGAGTGAGTGTTGAGTATGTAAGTCCTTTGATGTCTCACGTGGCTGGCGCCGCTGCCCTCGAACTGGGCGGACAGATGGAAGGTTTGGAGAAGGCCTCAGAGAACGCCCCAGACGGAAACTCAGCGAAAAACGTTGAGCAAACCACAGGGCAAGCTAGCGTGGCATGGCACTACGGCCGTCCGCTGGTAGAGCAACGTCACCTGCAGGAGGACTGCGGCGTAGTAGATCGCTCGTACTACCGCGTTATTGAGGTCACTGGCGAGGATCGCCTGACCTACCTCAACACACTTTTTTCGCAGAAGGTCGACGAAGCCGCTCCCGGCACTGTCACTGAAGCACTGAACCTGGATGCAAACGGTCACGTTCTCCATCACATGACGTTGACTGTTTTGGACGATTCCGTGCTTATCGACGTGCCCCCTGCCGGCTTCGACTCCCTGTTGAAGTACCTGAACATGATGGTGTTCTGGTCCAAGGTGGAAATTGCTGAGGTAGAAAGGGCGATTATTTCCGTCATGGGGCCGAATGCCCCTGAGGTCCTGGTAGCCGCTGGTCTCGCATTCCCGCAGGTGGGTAAAGCTACGACTGTGGGACATTCCTACGTCCGGCACCTGCCGTGGCCACGCGGCGGGCGTGTGGATGTGCTCGTACGCCGACAGGATTTAGTCGGTGCTTGGGACGCGCTGGTGGCCGCTGGCGCCTCCCCAGTCGGCCTGATGGGCTGGGAGGCCGAACGCGTAGTCTCCTTGCGGCCCGAGCTGGGAATCGACGTAGACGAGAAGATGATTCCGCATGAGGCTCCCCGCTGGATTGCTTCTGAATTCGACACGGCTGCCGTGCACTTGGACAAGGGCTGCTATCGCGGCCAAGAGACGGTATCACGTGTCCACAATGTTGGTCGCTCCCCACGAGTTTTGGTGATGCTGCAGCTCGACGGCTCGGCCACCCTGCCGGAAACCGGCAATCCAGTGATGATGGGCAAGCGCGCCGTGGGCCGCGTGGGCACCGTCGTGCAACATGCCGATTACGGCCCGATTGCTTTGGCTCTGCTTAAACGCTCAGCTCAGGAGCGCGAGGGCCTTGTGGTGGGTGACTGCGCCGTGGCCGTCGACCCTTCCTCCATCGACCGCGTTGAGCAGCTGCCGCCGGGCCGTGTGGCCATCAACCGCCTGCGTGGGAAATAGGTAACAGGAAATAGGTAAAGCCACCAGACAGAGTGGTGAAAAAATAACTTTTTCCATTCTTTTTCAGAAAGGACATTTCCCCAGGCCACAGCACATATTGAGTTGTCTGAGCGCGAGGACACGACCCACTATGGGCCTCCCCGCGTAACCCCTTCGTCTAAAAATCGGCTATGGTGTCTTACAGGAATTAACGCAATAAGACATAAGTGGGTCGGCCGTATCCCCGTGCCGCCCCACGGATTACACAAGGGGGTCAGGCCATGGGTCGCGGCCGTGCGAAAGCAAAGCAGGCGAAGGTTGCCCGTCAGCTCAAGTACGATTCACCAGAAATGGATTTGGAACGTCTGCAGCGGGAACTCGTCGGCAAGTCGAACGAGTCCGATCGAGACGACTATTACTCTGACTGGGAGGAATGGGCCTCAGGCGCTGGTCGCGACAGCTAGCGCAAGCTAACCGCTGTCGTATTTTCCGCAAAGCGTTTCTATTTCAATAAAGCAAGCACCCACCAACGATTCCGTTGGTGGGTGCTTGCTTTTGCTTAGTCGACTGCGTTTATGTTCCGCCGATTATGTTCGGCGGTGGCGGATCAATCCGAGTTACTGACTGCGTTTATGACAAAAATCGCCCGAAAAACGGCTCGAAAGTGTCATAAACTCATACAGTTTCACATTTGCAGCCCGTGGTTTTCTGGGATCTCCGTTGTGCAACCCAGAATCTAGACCGCCCCGTCGCATCAGTAGGCCGCCCTCCACGGCAGACCAGCCGGCCCAGTCCCCGGCCGCCCGTCGCAGTAAACCGACGGCCGGCCGACGCTTAGAAGCGCGGGTGGCTGCCGCGCAAAACAGCCCCGTCCTCGCCAGCCTCGCTCTTGCGGACAGTACCCAGCTCCCAAGCGTTGATGTGGCGGGCAGTCAGCAGAGCCAGTGCACGATCGCGGTCCTCTGCGGAAACAATCGCAACCATGCCAACACCCATGTTGAAGGTCTTCTCCATCTCCTCGCGGGAGACGTTGCCGAGCTCAGCAATGGTCTTGAAGATCGGCCCCGGGGTCCATGTTGCGCGGCTCATGTCAGCGGTCAGGCCTTCCGGCATGATGCGAACCATGTTGCCAGCCAATCCACCACCGGTGACGTGGCAGAAAGTGCGGACCTCGGCCTCGTTCATCAGAGCCAGGCAGTCCTTCGCATAAATCTTGGTTGGCTCCAGCAGCTCCTCCCCGAGGGTGCGGCCGAAGTCCTCGACGTAACCGTCGAGCTCCAGACCGGCCTTCTCCAGGAGAACGTAGCGAGCCAGCGAGTAGCCATTGGAGTGAAGTCCAGAGGACTCCATGGCGATAATGACATCGCCCTCACGCACGCGGTCCGGGCCGAGAAGCTTGTCCTCTTCCACGACACCGACGCCGGTAGCGGAGACATCGTACTCACCCGGTTCCATCACACCCGGGTGCTCTGCAGTCTCGCCACCAAGGAGGGCGCAACCCGCCTGGACGCAACCCTCGGCGATGCCGGAAACGATCTCGGCGACGTGCTCCGGCACGACCTTGCCAATTGCAATGTAGTCCTGCAGGAACAGCGGCTCGGCGCCGCACACAACCAGGTCATCGACGACCATGGCGACCAGGTCCAGGCCAATGGTGTCGTGCTTGCCGACGGCCTGCGCCACGGCCAACTTGGTTCCCACACCATCGGAGGATGCGGCCAGCAGCGGCTTTTCGTAGTTGCCCAGTGCAAACAGGCCGGCAAAACCACCGAGCCCGCCACGGACCTCTGGGCGAGTGGCCTTCTTGGCAATCGGGGCGAATAGTTCAACGGCGCGGTCGCCGGCTTCGATGTCGACACCGGCTGCAGCGTAGGAAGCACCAGAAACGTTCTCGGTCATTAGAGGCTCTCGCTTTAAACTTTCTCCCCCGGGCGGCGTTACTGCCGTATCCGGGAGTATTGGCGGACCGGGAACAAAGCAACGGCTGCAATCTACAGCACCGCTTGCGCTTCGTTCTCGGTTCAGTTCTCGTAGTTCATTCTAAGGAGGTTTCGAGGCTAATTGCTCGTTGCGGCTTTGGCAGCCTGGGCTGCCTGCATCCTCTCAACCGCTGCCGCATTCGGATTGCCCTCCGGCAGACCCAGCGGGTACTTGCCATCGAAGCAGGCACAGCACACTTCGCTCTTTGCCTGTTCGGAAGCGGCGACCATGCCATCGATGGAGACAAATCCCAGGCTGTCGGCACCAATCGCGGTTGCGATACCGGAGACAATGTCATTCTCATCGACACCGTTGGCCAGCAGCTCGCCCGGAGAGGCGAAGTCAATGCCGTAGAAGCACGGCCATTTCACCGGCGGTGCGGCGATGCGCACGTGCACTTCCTTTGCACCGGCCTCACGCAGCATGCGAATCAGGGCACGCTGGGTGTTGCCGCGGACAATGGAATCATCGACCACGACCAAGCGCTTACCGGCGATAACTTCCTTCAGCGGGTTCAGCTTCAGTCGGATGCCCAGCTGACGAATCGTCTGCGAAGGCTGAATGAAGGTACGCCCCACGTAGCCGTTTTTGGTCAGCCCCTGTCCAAACGGGATGCCCGATTCCTGGGCGTAGCCAACAGCGGCCGGGGTACCGGATTCCGGCACCGGCATCACCAGGTCACCGTCAGCCGGGAACTCACGTGCCAACTGGCGGCCCAGCTCAAGACGCACCGCGTTGACGGAGCGACCACGGATGTTGGAGTCCGGGCGCGCCAGGTAGACGTACTCAAAAATGCATCCAGCGTGGGCGGTCTCGGCAAAACGCTGCGAACGCACACCAGAAGCATCAATGGTCACCATCTCGCCTGGCTCGATCTCGCGGACGAACGATGCACCGACGATATCCAGCGCGCAAGTCTCGGATGCGACTACCCAGCCACCGGACAGGCGCCCCAGGCACAGCGGGCGCACACCGTATGGGTCACGCGCGGCGTACAGCGTCTCGCCATCGGTGAAAGTAAGACAGAAAGCACCCTTCAAACGCGGCAGCAGTGCCATCGCGGCCGCTTCTACATTGGTGCTGCAGCCGTAATCTTCGGGGTGGTCAATCTTGCCGGTTTCGTCGGCAAGCAAAGTGGTCATGATTGCGGAGTCACTGGGCAGCTCGCCCTCTTCACGCAGCAGGCCCTTGTCGACCGCCTCATGGAACAGCGTGAGGTGGTTGGTCAGGTTGCCGTTGTGCCCCAGCGCGATGTCCGTGCCGTCGGAGGCCATCTGGAACATCGGCTGTGCATTCTCCCACGCAGGAGCGCCAGCGGTGGTGTAGCGCGTGTGCCCCACCGCTACGTGCCCCTTCAGAGCGTCGAGCGTCTGCTCATCAAAAACCTGGGAAACAAGGCCCAGGTCCTTGAATACGAGAATTTGGTCGCCGTCGCCGACTGCGATACCGGCGGCTTCCTGGCCGCGATGCTGCAGGGCAAACAGGCCATAGTAGGTGAGTTTGGACACGTCTTCGCCAGGTGCCCAAACGCCAAAAACGCCACATTCTTCGCGCGGGGATGTCTCCCCCAAATCGTCGTATGGCGAAATTGGCAAAAGTTTGGTCTTTGGTGCACCTGAAATGTTGGTATCGGCCACGACATTCACACTAATAGCCCCACCCGCCTGGGCACCAATTCAGCATCCCCCCACGGGCTTTAAGAAATGCGCGCCACCGGCAGATGATTCCCAATTTCCGCCGCGCGCGTTCCCGACATATCGATGTGCGCCTGCACCTGCTCTAACGTGATCATTCCGCACGCGAGTCCCAGCCAAATCTCCGGCGACATCTCCACGACATTGGGCGGCGTACCGCGCGTGTGCCTGGGGCCCTCAATGCACTGGACCGCGACGAAGGGCGGCACGCGCACCTCGACGCTATGCCCCGGAGCCTCTTGGGCGAGCATCCGCACGGACAGACGTACCGCTTTGGCAAGGCTCGCACGGCTTAACGACGACCCCTGCGCCCCATCCGGCCCGATGAAGGAGGCAGCCTCTTGGTCAGATAGCAATTCGCGGCCGAGAAGCCGTTGCGCCGCCCAGGGTGCGGCGGTGGAAAGAGCGCTGCGAACGTCGAAAGGCGAGATTTTGGATACCATAACCTCATCCTAGAGTTATGCTTTCATATATGGATACGCAGTCAACTGAAAAAGCTGAACAGGTGCATGCTCCAGCGTCACCATCTCTTGTACTCCGTTTTATGGCATCGCCGACCGATGTCATTATGGCCGGAACCAATTCTGTCCACGGCGGCCGTGTGTTGCAGTGGATTGACAAGGCCGCTTACGCCTGCGCGACCGGCTGGTCGGGACGCTACTGCGTGACTGCGTACTTCGGTCACATTCACTTCACTCGCCCGATTCCCAGTGGCCACATTGTCGAGGTGCGCTCCAAGATTGCGCATACCGGCCGCAGTTCCATGCACATCGTCAATGAGGTGCTCTCGGCTGATCCGCGCGAGGGCAAGTTCACCCGCGCAGCTGACTGCCTGGTGATCTTCGTGGCCATGGATGAAAACGGTAAGTCGACTCCAGTGCCGAAGTGGGTGCCGCAAACGGAGGAAGAAGAGCGCGTTGAGAAGGCCGCTCTTTCCCGTTTTGAGCTCCGCCGCGACATCGAAGCCAGCATGCGCGCGCAGACCTACTCCGCGGACTCTTCCGCACCCGAACTGACCACACGTTTCCTGGCAAAGCCGACCGATGTCAACTGGGGCGGAAACGTCCACGGCGGCACCGCCATGGAGTGGATCGACGAGGCTGCGACGGCAGTTACCACCAACTGGGCAGGGCGCCAGACCATTTCTGTCTACGCAGGTGGTATTCGCTTCTACAGCCCAATCCACATTGGCGACCTGGTTGAGGTGCGCGCACGCATCCTGCGTACAGGCACGACCTCGATGCACCTGTCGGTGCAGGTCTACTGCTGTGAGCCCCGCAAGGGTGTCGGCGGCCTGCGCAAGGCACTGCATTCGACCATGACGTATGTCGCAATTGATGACGATTTCAACCCGCAGCCGGTACCGCACTTCCAGCCGACGACGGATGAGGACAAGCGCCTGCACGCTCACGATCTGTCACTGAAGGCATTGCGTGACAAGTACAGCCCGCTGCCGCTGATTGAGCGCGAACAGGATTAAGCCGCCTGGCTACCCGGCTTCCTGTTTTTCCACCAGATGGATAGGAACATCCAGCCAATCAGCGCGAAGGTGATGTAGGTGACGTACCGGTCAATCGTCTGCAGGGAGCCCTGGATGCTTGGGCCAAACTTCAGGCCCAAGTACAGGTAGAAGCACTTGAGCATTGCGGCACAGAAGAAGAGGTACACGCCTACTACCCAGCCGCGCACCTTCGCAATACCACCGATGGCCACGACAATCGTGGCCGGAATCGGCGAGAATGGCACAAACGATGCCAGCACACTCAGCCCGATGCGTTCATAGATGAAGTTCTCCATCTTCTTAAACCATCGCGGTGGGTGTCCGCCGAAACTCATCGTTATGAATTCCGTGCCCCA
The DNA here is from genome assembly GCF_001807105.1 of Corynebacterium sp. HMSC14H10. NCBI lineage: Bacteria > Bacillati > Actinomycetota > Actinomycetes > Mycobacteriales > Corynebacteriaceae > Corynebacterium > Corynebacterium sp. HMSC14H10. The sequence continues at coordinate 24,787 of NZ_KV787426.1, forward strand.
CTTCTTGCCCATCCAGTAGAAGAACGGCATGAACTTGATTGTCGAAAGCGCCGCAATCACTACAACAGCGAAGAGGAAGAGCGGCCGGTCCTCGTTTTCCGACGCGAGAATCAGCACCGACAGATTCGATCCTGTCAGCCATGTGTGCAAGAACGTGTACTTGAGCAGCAAAACCGCACGGAACGGGATGATTGCAAAGCCGTACACGGCAACCAGCATCAGCGATGCATAGAGAAGCTTGTCTATTTTGTCCGGCTCACGCAGGAAGCTCGGCAGATCCTCACGAGGGTCGTGCTCGGCCTCGTTACGCATGTCGGGTGAAGTCATGAACCACAGTTTAACTGCACGCCCTCTTCTGCAGCAGGAGCCGCAGACTAGGCCATTACGTACGGCTCAGACGCACTCGCCAAGGACGAGCGCAGCGCCGCCTACTATCCTGAGAAGATATGACCACCGATTCACCCGCGCCTGTGCCCGCACAGCAGCCTCACGCAGCACGGTCTGAGTCTTCCTCACCATCGCTTGACGACGGCCAGGAGAACGCATCCTCACCGAGCATGCTGCAACGTGTTCGCGCCGCTATCCCGCCTGTTTCCATCCTGGTACTGACGGCGGTATTCCTCTTCGCCGGGTGGTTCACGCTCTTCGGTCCTATCAATGTTCTGGCGTGGCGTGGTGGCACGTTCCCCCGCACCGAGGCAGACCGCCCTTACTATCAGCAGGCTCTGAAGGATGTTGCGCGCTATCAGTACGAGGAGCAGCCCTCCCCTGAGGTTTACTTCGGCCTGGCGTGTGGCGCTACTGATGACGACATCCGCAGCGTTATCCCCAAGGTCGGCGAGCACCCGAATTCAGACGCAGACCCAACTGCTGATGCAGATGCCGTCGCCGCCGCTGCTGCCACCAGGCCGGGTTCTGCACCCACAGCTGCGAACCAGACCGCGAAGCTGAATCCAAACCTTGACGCATTCGGCAACACGGTCGACTGCTCCGGTTCCTGGACTGCGCCATTCTTGTCATTCCTGCTCGCGTCCGCGGGTGTTCCGGTCTTTGATACGCCCGAGGATTCGGCTGCCGCAGCCGAGAACCCATGGCTGGTTACGGATGTCGAACAGCTCATGGATGCCTACAAGGCACATGATGCTTTCGTCACCGACAAGGACTTCTCTCCTCAGGTGGGTGACATCATTTTCTACCGCTACCCCGCAGGCCTTGGGGTGCACGCCAACATGGTTGTCGCGGTTCAGGGTGACTGGGTCACCATCGGTGGCGATGAGCTTGGCAAGGTCGGTCTAGCTAGCATGACCCTGCGCAACCGAGGTGGCATCGTGGGCTACGGTGCCACGGGCTACTTCGAGCAGGCACCGCTGGACGCCACCAAATAGCCAAGTTTAAATAGGCAAGTTTTCCTCGATGAGGTCGCGCAGAGCATCGTCGTCAGGCGAGACCTTGGAGCGGAAACGGCCGATGACCTCACCCTCGGGCGAGACAACGAACTTTTCGAAGTTCCACTTCACATCCCCAGCCTCGCCGTCGGCGTCCGGGGTTTCCTTCAACAGCTTGTACAGTGGGTGCGCGCCATGGCCGTTGACCTTCGTCTTTTGGAAGAGCGGGAAGGTAACGCCGAATTCGCGCTGGCAGAACTGCTTGATTTCCTCGGCGTTGCCGGGCTCTTGCCCACCGAACTGATTGCAGGGGAAGCCGAGGACGAAGAAGCCACGGGGTGCGAATTCGTCGAAAAGTCCTTGCAGATCGTCGTACTGATCCGTGAAACCGCACTCCGAGGCGGTGTTGACGATAAGCAGAACGTGGCCTGCCCAGTCATTCATCGTTGCTTCGTTGCCGTCGATGGTGGTCACTGGGATGTCGAAGAGATTGCTCATAAACCCCACACTAGGGCAGTCCCCCGATAGCCGTCAGAGGTAGCGACTAGCCGACCTGCTCCATGCCTTCAAAGAGCTCGCGGCCCAGCGGCACCGAAGAGTGGTTGACCGGCTGCGCACCCCCATCGACCGCCTGGTCAATGATGCCGACAACATCCTGGCGCAGCTTGTGCTCCCGCAGTTTCGAAGCGTTAACGGAGATGCGCACCGCGCGGCCCTTCTCCAGCGAGCGCTGCACCGAGGAGCGCACCGCACGGCGCCACCAACCGGCGCCGCCGAAGCCCTCGCCGATAGCCAGCACGCGAGTCGGATCAACAGCACCAGTGGTCAGGTCGCGGACACCATTTCGGTCCGCTGCCACTCGGAAGCCCAGCTCCGGCAGCACGTTCATGGTCTCGGGCGACATGGTCCACTTCGGTGGTGCAAAGACGTCCGTCTCAAAACCCATCGCACGCATCTGGCGCGTTGCGGCGGTCAGGCGCAAACGCGCTTCATGTTCGCTTAACGACGCAAATTCCGCGCCTCGGCCTCGAACTGACTGATCGAACCCCGCGAGAACAATCTCGATGCCGTCATCGCTACGACGGCGGAGCCAATCCAGCACCGCCGGAGCTTCCCGCAACGACCAGTTTTTACCCGCATGCGGCGCTACCAGCAGAGACGGTGTAATACCGCGCTGTTCCATCGCTGCCACGAAACGAGCGACGTCGAGCAATGTGCCATCGCGCAAACCCGACACCGACACCAAAAGCGGCGAACCGACCACACCACCGTCAACAGTTACGAGCTCTTTGCCCGCTGGACGAATGACCTGGTCGGTCGTCCGAATCTGTTCTTGCACCCCACTGCCTGCCATGGATTCAACAAAAACAGGCGTATGTAAATTTTTGGTAACGGAGAGGACAAGGCTTGGAGAATACTCAGAAGCCTTTCAAATAAGAGTTCAAAAAGCGCCATCGCAGCACATCAATGTGCGTCTGCAGCGCGGATTATCCCCAATGCACAACCTCATCGAGAGCCAGTCCCTTGCGCCAACCGAACTTCTCCAAGTCACGCTCCTCGGCCAGGTGCGTTACTGGACCAATGCACAGCCAGGCCACCGGGCGCACGGGTGCCTCGACACCGACAAAGTCAGCCAGGAAATCCTCATGGTAGAAACTGACCCAGCCGACGCCGAGCCCCTCTGCCGTAGCAGCCAGCCACAGATTCTGAATAGCCAGCGCGACTGACATGAGGCCGGTGTCATCGACGGTGTCGCGGCCGAGAATGTTCTTGCCGCCACGGGTCGGGTCATAGGTGACGACGATGCCCGTTCCCGAGTCCACGATTCCTTCAATCTGAATCGGATTGAAGGTCTCACGCCGCTCGCCTTCGAGCTTGGCCGCGAATTCAGCGCGACGTCCGGCTACGTGGTCGGCAAACTGCTGCAGGCGGTCCGGATTCTGAATGATATGAAAGTCCCACGGTTGGGACAGCCCCACCGACGGGGCTGCATGGGCCGCCGCCAACACGCGCATCAATCGCTCCCTGTCCACCACTTCTCCGGCGAATTCGCGGCGCACATCCCGCCGCCGAAAAAGGGTGTGGTAGACGGCCAACTGATCGTCGGAAAGCGAATCGGTGTCAAAACCCTGCGCGGACAGCAGCGTGCGCATATCCATGCCGTTACTCCACCGCACCAGCAGTGTGGACAATCCAGGCGTACTCGAAGGCAGTCTGACGCCAGCGTTCGTAACGACCGGAAACACCACCATGACCTGCGGACATCTCGGTCTTGAGCAGGAACTGCCCCGGCTGGCCTCCGACAACCTCGCGCAGCTTGGCGATCCACTTTGCCGGCTCCACGTAGAGCACGCGGGTGTCGTTCAAACTAGTAATCGCGAGAATCTTCGGGTACTTCGCATCGGCCGAGATGTTCTCGTACGGCGCGTAGGAGGCCATGTAGTCGTAGACCTCCGGGTCGTGGTAGGGATCGCCCCACTCATCCCACTCCACCACGGTCAGCGGCAGCTCTGGCATCAGCATGGATGTCAGGCAGTCGACAAACGGGACCACGGCCTGAATGCCCGCGAACCTATCGCCAGCAATGTTCGCGACCACGCCCATCAGCATGCCGCCCGCCGAACCGCCGAGTGCTACCAGCTGCTCGCGTGTGGTCCACCCAGAATCCAGCAGGTAGTCAGCGACGGCGACGAAGTCAGTGAATGTGTTCTTCTTCGTGGTTGCGCGACCGTTCTCCCACCAGCCGCGGCCCATTTCGCCACCACCGCGGACGTGTGCAATGACAAAAATCATCCCACGATCCAGCAGCGACAGTCGCGCGATGGAAAAGCCAGGATCCATCGAGGCTTCATAGGAACCGTAGCCGTAGAGCAGCGTCGGATTCGGCTTGCTCAGGTCCAGGTCCGCGCGGTGGATAATCGATACCGGAATCTGGGCACCGTCGGCTGCACTCACCCATTCACGCTTGGCGACGTAATCACCGCGATTAAACTTCCCGCGAATCTTCTGCTCCTTGAGCAGCACCCGCTTGCCCGAGGCAATATCAATCTGCCAAAGCTGCGACGGCGTGGTGAAGGAGCCGTAAGCGTAGCGCAACACCGGGGTGTCCCATTCAGCATTGCCGGTAGTGCCTGCAGAGTAGAGCTCTTCGTCGAAGTCGAGCTCGACGAAGTTCACAGCGGACGCTGGCACTGGAGCAGCAGCATGGCTTGTATCAGAGGCATCACCAGCGGAGCCAGCACCATCCTCATCCTGACCCAATACCGCCAGCGCCACACGGCCAATACCGCCACGACGGTAACCAAACGCGATGTGCCCAGCGAAGCAGTCGACGCCCTCAACGCGGACGTCATCGCGGTGCGGAACCAGCTCAGTGAGATCCGAAATGCTGTCGAAAGACCCCGCCGGCACCATGGCCAGTGCGAAGTTCGAACCAGTCATATTGTGTGTAATCAGCCACATATCCCGGCCGCTAATGACGGCGTGATCGATGTCGTATTCAACACCGGCCTCACGCGGGCGCACGCAGGTGAACTCACCGGTCGGGTCACTGGCGTCCAGGTACCAAACCTCGGAAGTAATCTTCGAGGAGCTCTCAATAATCAGGTACTTTTCGCTGCGTACCGTGCCGACTCCAACCCAGTAGGCCTCATCGGGCTCATGGAAGACACAGACATCATCCTCGGTGGAGGTGCCCACGCGGTGACGCCACACGGAATCCGGCCGCCAGGCTTCGTCGACCTTCTGGTAGAAGATCCACTCGGAGCCGACCCAGGTAGCACCTGCGGCGATGCCCGCAATTTCGTCATCAAGCAGTTCACCCGTGCGCAGATCCTTTACGCGCAGCGTGTAGCGTTCGTCGCCTGTGACGTCGGTGGAATAGGCCAGCAGATTGCCGTCCGCGGAGACGCTCGCTGCGCCGAGGGCGAAGAAATCATGGCCTTCGGCCAGCTCGTTGGCATCCAGGATGACCTGTTCTCCTGGTGCTGGGGCATCGTCGGCGATGGTCGGCGGCGTCCACGCGGCAAGACCGTCACCGGCCTCCGCACGCACGCGACAGCTCATCCCGTAGGACTTGCCCTCCTGCGTGCGCGAGTAGTACCACCAGCCGTTAAGGCGAGTTGGGACCGACATGTCGGTCTCCTGCACGCGCGACTTGATCTCCTTAAAAATCGCGTCCGCGGTGCCGTCAAGATCGGAGGTAAAAGCCTCCGTATAGGCATTTTCAGCCTCTAGGTAGTCGATAACCTCGGAGTTTTCCTTATCGCGGAGCCACTCGAAGTTATCGGTGAAGTCCCTTCCGTGGAAGGACCGAGTCACCGGCTTCCGTTGTGCACGGGGTGCGGGCAAATCCTTTTTTGCAGGCTTGCCGACGGATGCCGAGTCCAAGGTCACTTCGCTCACGCAGGTTCTCCAATCCAGTCCGAGAAGCGGCGGCCCGACAGTCGTTCGTAGGCCTCGACGTACCGCTCGCGAGTTGCTTCCACAACACTACCCGGCAGCGCCGGCGGCGGAGTGCCCTCGCCCTTCTTCCAGCCGGACTTGGAGCAGGTCAGCCAGTTTCGGACGTACTGCTTGTCGAAGCTCGGGTTAACCGAACCCTCCTGGTAGGAGTCGGCTGGCCAGTAGCGGGAGGAGTCCGGGGTGAGAACCTCGTCGGCCAGCACCAGGTTGCCGTCGGAGTCGAGGCCGAACTCAAACTTGGTGTCGGCCAGGATGATGCCGCGCTTAGCAGCCAGTTCAGCAGCCTGGGAGTAGATGCGCAGGGTGGCATCGCGAAGCTCTTCGGCGCGCTTCTGCCCCAGGGACTCCACAACGGCGTCGAAGGAGACATTCTCGTCGTGCTCGCCCAGCTCAGCCTTGGTGGCCGGGGTAAAAATCGGTTCTGGCAACTTGGAGCCCTCGACGAGGCCCTCTGGCAGCTCAATGCCACAGACAGTGCCGTTTTCCTTGTACTCGACCAGGCCAGAGCCTGTCAGGTAGCCACGTGCGACGCACTCGAATGGCAGCATGTCCAGCTTCTTGCACACCAGCGCACGACCTAGGCACTCCTCCGGAATGCGCTCATCGTCAGCCGGGCCAGCCATGTGGTTCGGGAAGTCAATCTCATCGAAGAAGAACACGCTCATCGCGGTGAGCACTCGACCCTTGTCAGGAATCGGGGTCTCCAGAATGTGGTCGAAGGCAGAAATACGGTCACTGACCACAAGCAGCAGAGTCTCAGGGTCAATCTCGTAGATTTCCCGGACCTTGCCCGCGGAAAGATGGTTATACGAGGAAAGTTCAGGTCGCATGGCGATAAAGTCTAAACCCCTATACGCCTTTGCACTCTATTGATACCTCCGGCCGCCACCCCAACTAGTGGGGATTGACGCAATTACCGTCGTCAAGCGGGAAAACTTTTGAGATTTCGGAGTGCTGCCCATCGAATTTTTCACAGGTGGACGACGGTGTTTGCCTCTCACCTCCCCCGCTCGGTAGATGACTGGACAAAAATATTTCTAAAAACGTGACAGAAAACACCGATACCAGTATTGTCTAAATTTAGTAATTCACGTCACACTTCAAGGATTTTGAAGGGAACAATCACATGGCAGCTCAGGCCAACAATAACTCTCTGCGCCGCGCAGTCGTCGTCGGTGGTAACCGCATTCCGTTCGCTCGTTCTACCAAGGAATACGCTAACGAGTCGAACCAGGACATGCTGACCGCCGCAATCGACGGTCTCGTCGCTCGCTTCGGTATCGGCGGCGAGCGCCTCGGCGCAGTCTCCGCCGGCGCTGTACTGAAGCACTCCCGTGACTTTAACCTCACCCGTGAGTGTGTCCTCGGCTCCGCACTGGCGCCGGACACCCCGGCTTTCGACATTCAGATGGCATGTGCCACCGGCATGGAAGCCCTCAACTCTGTCTCCAACATGATCAAGCTGGGCCAGATTGACTCCGCCATCGCCGGCGGCGTGGACACCACCTCCGACGCTCCGATTGCTGTCAACGACCGTCTGCGCAAGATCCTGCTGGAGGCCAGCCGCCAGAAGTCCACTCTGGACATGGCAAAGGTCTTCCTGAAGGCTCGTCCGTCCGACCTGGCTCCAGACACTCCGTCGACCGGCGAGCCACGCACTGGCCTGTCCATGGGTGAGCACCAGGCAATCACCACCGCCAAGTGGGGCGTTACCCGCGCCGAGCAGGACGAGCTCGCCGCCGCTTCCCACCAGAACATGGCAAACGCTTACGACGAGGGCTTCTTCACTGACCTCGTCACCCCGTACAAGGGCGTTTCCCGCGACACCAACATGCGCCCGGACTCCACCCCGGAGAAGCTGGCCAAGCTCAAGCCAGTCTTCGGCCGCGGCCTGGAAGCAGAGCCGACCATGACCGCCGGTAACTCCACTCCGCTTACCGACGGCGCCTCCGCCGTCCTCGTCTCCACCCCGGAGTGGGCCGCTGAGCGCGGTCTGCCGGTGCTTGCCGACGTCGTCGATTCCGAGGCGGCCGCAGTTGACTTCGTCCACGGCGACGAGGGCCTGCTGATGGCTCCGGCTTACGCCACCCCGCGCCTGCTGGCCCGCAACGGCTGGACCTTCGACGACTTCGACTTCTTCGAGATCCACGAGGCCTTCGCCGGCACTGTCCTGTCCACCATGAAGGCATGGGAGGACGAGGAGTTCTGCCGCACCAAGCTCGGACTGGAAGGCCCGCTGGGCTCCATCCCGCGCGAGAAGCTCAACGTCAAGGGCTCTTCTCTGGCAGCCGGCCACCCATTCGCCGCTACCGGCGGCCGCATTGTGGCAGCCCTCGCCAAGATGCTGCGCCAGAAGGCAGACGAGACCGGCAAGACCACTCGCGGCCTGATCTCCGTTTGTGCTGCGGGCGGCCAGGGTGTTGTCGCAGTTCTCGAGGCTCGCGTCTAAAAGCGCACCACCGATAAAGACACTTTTACTTTCAAGGAGAATTTTCCATGACCGATAAGTACCAGGAACTCGTCAACGGTGGTCCGCTCACTGGACTGGCTAAGGCCGCTGGCCTGCCGCAGCCACCGTTCCTGCGCCGCCACAAGCCGGGCGGTCCGCTGCTGAACAACGACAAGGTGCTCGTCACCGGCGAGGGTGCAGATGCAGACGCAGTTGCAGCTCAGCTGGCTGAGTGGGGTCTGCAGGTCCGTCGTGGCAACGCCGCTGACGACAAGATTGGTGCCATTGTCCTCGTCGCCACTGAGGCCAAGCGTCCGGCAGAGCTGCAGGGCCCAGTGCTCGCTGCTGCAAAGCACATGCGCAAGCTGGACAAGGGTGGTCGCATCGTCACCGTCTCCCGCGCCAAGGATGCTCACCACAACGCAACCCCGGCCGAGATCGCTGAGAACGCTGTCGCCGGTGGTATCGAGGGCCTGATTCGCTCCCTCGGCCACGAGGTTCGTGGCGGCTCCACCGCCAACGGCATCCTCGTTGCTCCGGGGGTCTCGGTCACCGCGCCATCCGTGATTTCCTCCCTGCACTTCTTCCTCTCCGGCCGCTCGGCCTTCATCGACGGCCAGTTCCTCCGCGTCACCTCCGACGCGGGCGAGATCCCGTCCGACTGGGATAAGCCGCTGGCTGGCAAGGTTGCCGCTGTCACCGGTTCCGCCCGTGGTATCGGTGCCGCTATCGCTCGCCAGCTCAAGGCTGACGGCGCAGAGGTCATCGTCATCGACGTTCCACAGGCGGGCGAGGCTCTGTCCAAGGTTGCCAACGAGCTCGGTGGCCTGGCTCTGCAGCAGGACATCACTGCCGACGACGCCGGCAACGCCATTGCCGATGCCGCTGTGGCCCGCTACGGTCGCCTGGACATCGTCATCCACAACGCAGGCATCACCCGCGACAAGATGTTCGCCAACATGGACGACGCCAAGTGGGGCTCGGTCATCGCCGTCAACATCGAGTCTCAGCTGAAGATGAACGAGCAGCTGCTGAACCACAAGGCCTTCGAGAAGGCTCCGCGTATTGCCACCATGGCTTCCACCTCCGGTATCGCAGGTAACCGCGGCCAGACCAACTACGCCACCTCCAAGGCCGGCGTTATCGCAATGGTCGAGGCTTACGCTGAGGAGTTTGCTAAGCGCGGCGGCAACATCAACGCTGTTGCTCCGGGCTTCATCGAGACCGACATGACCGCTGCTATTCCGTTCGTCAACCGCCAGGTTGCTCGACGCGTGAACTCGCTGCAGCAGGGTGGCCAGCCGGGCGATGTCGCCCAGGCAATCGCCTTCCTGGTCTCCGACCGCGCTCTCGGCGTCAATGGTCACGTCCTGCGCGTCTGCGGTCAGAACATCGTCGGCGCCTAAGCGAAGTCGCGGCTTCCGCATAGGCTCCCGATAAGGAGGAAAGAGGAAAACTTATGGCTAAGACCCTGGATGCCATTCCCAATCTGGTTCCGCTCTACGCCAAGGCAGCTGCTGGTTCGGCGAAGAAACGCCCGAACTCCACCGAAATCAAGGTCGATGAACTAGTGGTCAAGGGCGTCACTGTCGATGCCGACCGTGACCAGGACTTCCGCGACGTCGTTGGCGCCCCGAAGTCTGAACAGGCTTTCTTCGGCCACATCCACGCCCTAATCATGCCCATCCAGATGGAGCTAATGGCTGCGGATGATTTCCCGCTGCCGATGATGGGCCTGGTCCACACCGAGAACACCTACCGCGAAATCTCGCCTGTCACACTCGGTGGCAAAGTTGATATCGCGGTGAAGGTTGCCGCATTCCGCGCTCACCGCTCGGGCACTGAGGTTGTTCTGGAGTCAACTGTTACATCGTCCACATCCGGCGCCACCTTGGTCGAGGAGCAGTCGGTGTATCTGGCCAAGGGCGTTCGCCTGAAGGATGCCGAGGGCTTCGAAGAGGTCCAGGCACAGCGTGAGGCCATCAAGTCCGGCGCCGAGACCATCAAACGCGAGCAGTTCAAGGTTCCCTTCCCCACCGCTCAGTGGAAGCTGGCTGGCAACACCGGCCGCAAGTGGGCCAAGGTTTCCGGTGACTGGAACCCGATTCACATCACCTCTGTCTCCGCGAAGGCTCTGGGCATGCCAGCAGCGATTGCACACGGCATGTACACCGCCTCCCGCGCGCTGGCTGAGGCACAGGTTCTGCCGGGTCAGTCGTACGAGTTCCAGATTTCCTTCGGTGCGCCGGTCGTTCTGCCGACCACCATCAATGTCGCACTCACCCACACCGGTGACGGTGCAGGTGCTGCTCACAACCTGACTGAGGGCAGCTCCAACATCGGCCGCGCAGTCAACATTGTCGCGTGGGATCGCAAGAAGAAGCGTCCGCACTTCACCGGAAGTGTTCGTCCGCTGAAGTAGTTGATGCGAAAGCGCTGTAGAAAACGCCGCGCTTTGGAAAACCAGTCTCCTCATCGACTGGGCCTTTCCAAAGCGCGGCGGTTTTGTTTCCCTGTTGTGCTTTTGCCCGGGGCACGACTGGAGCCCCCTCCGAGAGACACCACCTCCTCCCTCTCCCCCCGGCCGGCAACCCCGCCACTTTCCCGCCTTGAAGATCAGCTGCTGGGTTTTTCCGCCGTTAATGAAGAGTCGCGGCTTTACTTCGCAATTGCGTGACTAAGCACTTTTCAACCGCATGTAGGCAACGCCTTGTTGACACCCCATTCACTCCTCTATTTTATGTTCAATCCATTGAACATAGGAGGTAATCGAGTGTCTTCATCATCGAAGACGCCGCTGACTTTCACGGAACTCCCACCGGAGGAGTCACCCCGAATCGTGTACTTCTCCAGTGCTTCTGAAAACACTCACCGGTTCGTCCAAAAGCTGGCTCAACCAGCAGCACGCATCCCGTTACATCCGCGAAAAGACGGAATGATTCGCGTTTGCAGCCCATTTGTCCTGATCACACCGACTTATGGTGGCGGATGTCGGCGCCGCGCGGTACCTAAGCAAGTCATCGCTTTTCTCAACGACGAAACCAACAGGAGTTTCATCCGCGGTGTCATCACCTCGGGCAACACAAATTTCGGCACCGACTTTTGCATAGCCGGAGCCATCATTTCTGCAAAATGCCAGGTTCCGGAGCTATACCACTATGAGCTACTGGGGACAGACCACGATGTGGAGAACGTCAAAGAGGGCCTGGAAAAATTCTGGAGGAGCGCTACTTCTTGAACATCTACAGCTATTCAACTACGCCACCGTCTTTTCGAAAGGACCCAGCTGCCCGCCTTCGGCCAATCAACTGGAACCGAGTGCAAGATGACAAAGATCTCGAAGTGTGGAATCGCCTAACAGCAAATTTTTGGCTGCCCGAAAAAGTTCCGCTGTCCAATGACCTTGCAGACTGGCGACGTCTCACCGATCTAGAACGCGAGCTGACCATGAAGGTCTTCACCGGACTGACCATGCTCGACACAGTCCAGGCGTCTGTCGGGGAGATTTCCCAAATTCAAGATGCCCGCACCGAACATGAAGAGGCCGTCTACACGAATATCGCTTTCATGCAAGCAGTGCATGCAAAGTCTTATTCTTCAGTATTTTCTACGCTATCCAATACCCCTGACATCGACGCTGCCTACCAATGGGCAGTCGCCAATGACATCCTGCAGGCACGTTCAAAAGCTGTGCTCAAACACTATTACGGTGCCGTTCCACTCAAGCGAAAGGCGGCAGCAACGCTTCTTTCGTCTTTCTCGCTTTACGCCGGTTTCTACCTCCCGCTGCACTTCGCATCACGAGGCATCCTGACCAACACCGCCGACATGGTGCGCCTGATCCTGCGTGACAAAGCTGTGCACGGCTATTACTCCGGCTACAAATTCCAGCGCGGCGTAGAAACCTACGACGCCACCACGCAAACGCAGATGAAGGCTTTCGTCTTCGAGCTTCTCGACGAGCTATACCAGCTCGAACTGAGGTACTCCGAAGCTCTATACGAGCCACTCGGGCTTTACGACGACGTTGCCAACTTCATTCGATACAACGCCAACAAAGCGCTTATGAACTTGGGATATCCGCAGCGGTTTAACCATGATGAGACCGCTTTCAAACCCGAGATTCTCGCCGCCCTCACCCCGGGATCAGATGAAAACCACGACTTTTTCTCCGGTTCCGGCTCCGCATATGTCATCGGAAAAGCCGAAGACACCGCAGACGAAGACTGGGATTTCTAAACCCGCGTCTTTCCCCATACATCCTAAGAAAGGAACATTCGCATGACTGCACAGATTTCTATCCTGGTAGGAAGCTTGCGTCGAGCCTCCTATGCACGAAAGATTGCACTCAAGGCAGCCACGTACTTCCCCGATGACTTCAAAGTCGACATCGTCGAGATTCGTGACCTCCCTCTCTACAACTTCGACTACGACGACCCCGCAGTGTCCGATATTGCGACTCCCGCGGAATACACCAGTTTCCGGGAAACCATTAAAGCCAGCGATGGCATCCTATTTGTCACCCCAGAAAACAACCGCACAATTCCTGCAGCTCTGAAGAATGCCGTTGACATCGGATCTAAGCCCAACGGTGATGTGGCATGGAAGAACCTGCCCGCGGGAATTATCAGCCACTCCGTCGGCCGTATGGGAGGTTATAGCTCTCAGAAGAACTTGCGACTCGCGCTGTCGTACTTCGACATGCCGATGCTCGGTCAGCCAGAGGTCTTCCTGGGACAATCGCCAACACTCATTGACGAACAAGGAGAATTCACGTCGTCAAGCACTGAGGACTTTGTTCGCGACTACATCAACAGATTTGCAGACCTAGTTCGCGAGCAGAGCCCACGCCACTAACTGAAATCCCCTAATCAGCGCAGCGTTACTGGGGATATCACCGTATGAAGATTCTTCACTGACTAGGATCAAACGCTGCGTTCTCTGCGCGGTTAAGCGCTCGTCGTTAGGCTCATTTTCATGACTGTTTCTATTTCGGCCGTGATCGCGCTTAACGACGACCCTCGCGCCGCTGCGCGGTTTTACGCCGAAGGTTTTCACTCCAACATCAAGCCCAACTCCACCACGCTCACCATCGGTGGGATGGACTTCGAGCTCATTGAGGACGGGAACCGCCGATTAACCCCCGCTGTGTCTTTTTTGGTGCGATTTGCCCCTGGTCAGGAAAACCAGCTGCGCAGACTGTGGGAGCATCTGATGGCGGGTGATGAAACCATCAGCGGTGGTGCTACGCTCATGCCCCTGACCAGCTACGATTTCTCGCCGCTCTTTGGCTGGTTGGTAGACGGCAATGGGGTCAACTGGCAACTGATGATTGATTCCTTAACCAGCGGGGCTGCAAGCACGGATGCTGCCGCAAAGACAGCGAATCCCGCCGTTATTCCCTACTTCATGTGGACAGGCGACGAACCACAGGCTGCCGCCGCCACCGAGGTATACAACCGGCTTTTCGGGTCAGGGAATTTCATGACGCTCGACTCGCCGGGCATGCACAATTTCACCTTCGGCGACGGTGTGGCGATGCGCCTCTCCAGCGATTCTGCCGAGGAGGTCGAAAGCGCCTGCCAAGCGCTTGGCCTAACAGGCGCTGAGGTTGCCGAGGGCACGGAAGCCGTCGTCAAGCCTGACCGATTCGGCGTGTACTGGACGCTCTAGCGTTACTTACGGGTCAACGCGATTGTCGCGCCGACGACGACGGCTAACAGAACTGCACCAATAGAGAACCACATCATGTTGGAAGAGCCGTCATCCTCATTTTCTTCGGGGGCCTTCGGATCCTGCTGGCTGCTGGTCGGGGTTTCGCTACTTGGCGACTTGTGCGCGACCTGTTCAAAAGCTGGGCCCGGGATCTTCTCGCCGACCAACTCCGTGGTCAGCTGGTAAGTCACCGGGACGTTTTGAACATCCGCGACATCGTGGGATTTACCGGCGCCCCAACTGTTGTTGAAGAAGACAACGATGTACTGGTCACCATCCAGCCACGCTCTTTCAGCCTCGTAATCACCCGACTTTTCACTATCTTCGCCGATTCGATTGCGGTAGTTAATCCGGGCCGAGTTACCAAATGTTGTCTCTTCGCCGATCTGGTGTTCATTTACCGGACGGTTTTCCTCGCTACCGGCGAGCTGGCGTGCCGAATTCAGCGTCTTGATATCCAGGCCGGAGATCTGTGCAAGCTTGTCCGCTTCTGGGGCGTCAATGAGTTTGACGGCGCCGCGGAGCTGCTGCCCATACTCGGACTTGATCTTGTACACGTGCGTCTCACCAGGAACAATGTCGGCCGTGACGCTGCTGATGTTGTCGGCAGTAAGTTCCGTGGCGTCATCGAACCACGAACCTGGGGTGACCTTCTTAGCCTGATCTGCTTCCGGTGTCGCGGGCGGAGGGTTCAAGCTCTCCTTGTCGGACGGGAACGCCTCCGGCACATCAGTCAGGTTTTCGTTGGCGAAACGCTTGATGGTTACTTCTGCAGGAATGTCCTGACCTTCGAAGGGGCCTCCTTTTCGGGCCACGGAGAACACCATATTGCCCGACTTACAGTCCCCCTCCGCTCCTCCGGGCTGCTTGGTTGTTATCGATGCGAAAAAGGGGCCATTGGAGTCGATGATGCCATTGCCGAAATCATTGGCAAGGAAGCAACTGCTGTCGTCCAAATGCATAGTGAGCGCGAAGTTGCGGACATCTAGGTCCATCAAAGTCGCGCCTGACGACGCTCCCGGCACCGTGGCCGCACTAATTGCAAGCCGCTCTCCCTCAGCAACCGGGACGGAGAAGTACTCAGCACCGTCGCCTTCCTGATTACCGAAGCTGCGCTCGGACTCAGGAGTCTTTTCCCGCAGCTTGGTCGAGAACGTTTCCACGTCGGCAGGCACCTGGGTAGCGCTCGTAGGAACGTCGCCGCCCTGTATCTCTTGCGCGCTGGACTGCGCGGTGCGTGCGGTGCGGGTCGCCAGCGTCTTCATGGACTCAGCCAGCGAATCGGAGTCCTGGGCGTCCAGGTACTCGCCGCCAGTGGCCTCAGCAATGCACTCCAGTTCAGCACGTGCGCCTGCATCAACGAGGAAACCAACTGTGTTGATGACCAGATCAATGCCCTGCTGCTTGAGTTCTTTTGCTACCTCGCACACCGGTGGCGGAGCACAGGTGTCCTCACCATCGGAGACCAACACAATCGAACGTTGCCCTTCTTTCGGCAACTCATCGGCCGCCTGACGCAGCGCAGGCCCCATCGGAGTGTGGCCGGAGGCTTGGATCTTTCCTACTTCAGCAGGAATCTTCGCCGAGTTGCCAGCCTGCACGGGCAGCAGCGTGGTGATGTCCTGACAGCCAGCTTCCCGCTCCTCCGGCGAATTGCCGACTTCCGTGCCGTAGACCATGAACCCAATTTCGGAGTCCTCTGACACAGATCCCGCGAACTTACTCGTGGCAGTCTTCGCTGCCTCCATTCGGGTTTGGCCACCCGCGTCGTCGGCAAGCATTGACCCTGAAGCATCCAGGATCACCATGGTTGGCGAGATAGTACTCGCAGCCTCTTGCGCCTGTGCACGCCCTGCTGTGATTCCCGCAAAAGAGCCTACGAGCACCAGCAGCATGGAGATGGTGAGCACGACCGCCGAGAGTTGTTTTGTTCTGATCATGTGGTCGGTTCCTTTTCTTCAAGCGTAAATCTTCAAGCGTAAAAAGAACGTTACATGACAAAAGTATGTCTGATTCTCAAGATAATGACTGGGCAGACCCCAAAAAATACGGACGCCAAATATGATTACGGGCTGCAAATGTGAAACTGTATGAGT
>NZ_KV787426.1:40915-73192 GCF_001807105.1 Corynebacterium sp. HMSC14H10
GACATAAACGCAGTCAGTAACTCGCATTGGGATAAGTAGCAAAAGATGCCCACCAGTCGACCCCACCGAACGGGCATACTTTTTATCTATTAACCAGCTCCCCTTAGCGGGACTCCAACCACGCCAAAATGTCGGCGTAGACCTCTTCCTTATTCAACTCGTTGAGAATCTCATGGCGACCATCCGGGTAGACCTTAAAGCGCACGTCCTTCTTCCCTGCGTTCAGGTATTTGCCCACGACCTCAGTCACACAGGCAGCGCCACCCGCCGGATCAACGGCACCGGAAACCACGAAAAGTGGCAGATCATCAGGCGCTTTCTCATAGGCTTCAGACGAATTCGCGTAGTGCGTGCCGACGAGAAGGTCGCGGAAAAAGGCATTGGTGGGAACGAAACCACACTTGTCGTCCGCAATATAAGCATCGACAATCTTGTGGTCGCGGGTGAGCCAATCAAACTTAGTGCGGCGCTCAAAGCCCTTGTTGTAATCAGCAAAGGTGAGGGTGTTGAGCAGCTTGCCCGGCGCGGTAGGACGAATCTTAGCCAGCAGGTTTGCAACCTTCATTCCCGCATCGCCCTTAGCTCCTGGCCACGACACGGTGCCCATGATAATGACGCCGGTAAGCCCCTCGCCGTACTTGGCGATGTAGTTACGAGTCAGAAGCGAGCCCATGGAGTGGCCGAGAATATAGTGCTTGCTGCCTGGGAATTCTGCATCAACGTACTGGCGCACTGCGTGGAGGTCTTCGAGAATTAGATTCCAGCCACCGTAGTCAGCGAAGTAGCCCGGGATGCCAGCATCCGTCTTGGTCATACCGTGGCCGCGATGGTCATGCGCGACGACGGCATAGCCCTGGGATACGAGGTACTCGGCGAATTTAGCGTAGCGGTTGGCGTACTCGACCATGCCGTGGACAATCTGCACCACTCCCTTAGGAGTAATGGGCGCGCCCTTGTCATTTTCTGGGACCCAGCGCAGCACATTCAATGTGGCACCTGGGCGAGAAAGCGAAGTCCTAACAGCCGATGTCACGTCGGGCACCTTTCGCGTAGAGGTTTCGATACTTACCGCTCATCGTACCGAGGAACTTGGCTGCTCACTGGTGGTTTCGCCAACAAACGACGAAAAACTCTGCCACCAACGTGACAGAGTTTTTCAAAGGTACTTACGTTTGCACGTTTGCGCGTTTCGCGCTTCGCGATTCGCGCGTGACGCACGTGAAGCTACAGAATCTCGCCCGGCTTGTAGGCCGCGGCCTCTGGGTACTTGTCCACGACGGTCTGCACACGCGCAACTACGCGGTCAACCTGAGATTCTGCGGCACCGATGAAAGCGTGGCGGTCTGCCAGAGCGTCGGCAAGCCCTGCGGCATCCAGCGGGAAACGCTCATCTGTAGCGAGACGTTCAGTGAGATTCTGCTCGGCGCCCTTTTCGCGCATATCCAGTGCGGTGGCGACGGCGTGCTCCTTGATGATCTCGTGGGCTTCCTCGCGGCCCATACCAGCGCGGACGGCTGCCATGAGGATCTTGGTGGAGGCGAGGAACGGCAGGTAGCGCTCCAGCTCACGGTCAATCATGGCCGGGAATGCACCGAACTCGGACAGGACGGTGAGGAAGGTTTCGAACATGCCGTCCATGGCGAAGAATGCATCCGGCAGTGCAACGCGGCGGACCACGGAGCAGGAAACGTCGCCCTCGTTCCACTGAGTACCGGCGTACTCGGAGAGCATGGTCATGTAACCACGCAGAATGACCTGGAAACCGTGGACGCGCTCACAGGAGCGGGCGTTCATCTTGTGCGGCATGGCGGAAGAGCCGACCTGGCCTTCCTTGAATCCCTCGGTGACGGTCTCATTACCGGCCATCAGGCGGATGGTGGTGGCCAGCGATGCCGGGCCTGCACCCAGCTCGACCAGTGCGGACAGAGCGTCGAAGTCGAGGGTGCGCGGGTAAACCTGACCAACGGAGTCAAAGACGCGGTCGAAGCCGAGGCCTTCAGCGATTTCGTTTTCCAGGGAGGCCAGTGCGGACTCGTCACCGTCAAGCAGATCCAGCATGTCCTGGGCGGTACCCATCGGGCCCTTGATGCCGCGCAGTGGGTAGCGGGAAATCAGGTCTTCTACGCGCTCGATGCCCAGCAGCATCTCGTCCGCAGCGGAGGCGAAGCGCTTGCCCAAAGTAGTTGCCTGCGCGGCGACGTTGTGGGAACGACCCGCCATGACCAGCGACTGGTACTCGGAGGCCTTCTCAGCAGTGCGGGCGGCAACGGCAACGGCCTTGTCACGCACGACCTTCAGCGACTGCAGAACCTGCAGCTGCTCGACGTTTTCAGTCAGGTCTCGTGAGGTCATTCCCTTGTGAATGTGCTCGGTGCCAGCCAGTTCACAGAACTCTTCAATGCGGGCCTTCACATCGTGGCGAGTAATACGCTCACGGGCGGCAATGGAGTCGAGGTCAACTTGGTCGATGACCTTCTCATACGCCTCGATAGTGCCCTCCGGAACCTCAATTCCGCGGGCGACCTGGGCCTTCAAAACTGCAATCCAGAGCTTGCGCTCGAGGATGATCTTGTACTCAGGGCTCCACAACTCCGCCAGAGTCGCAGAGGCGTATCGGTTAGCAAGGACGTTTGCAATCTTCTTTTTCTCAGCCACGCCCTCAAGTATTCCATGACCCCGGCATCCGCGGTTATCTAGGCCATGGGTGACCACGCATTTCTTCCACGCCTTCGTTGAATTTGCGCATCAATCGCACGAACTCCACGAGCTCCGAGTCCTCCCAGTCATGCGTAATGTCATCGACGGTTTTCTTACGCGCCTCGATTTCCCGGTGCAGCAGCTCTAGCCCCTTGTCGGTCGCGCTATGCACCTTCGCGCTTGACGACGGCGCGGACCTCTTCGCGATATACCCCTGCCGCATGGCGGCGGCCAGCTGGCGGTGCACCGTAGAAATGTCCAGCCCCAGCGCATCGGAAAGCTCAGCGACTGTCATATCCGGCTGCGCTTCCAGTCGTGCCAGTAGTGCTGCGGCGGAGCGATCCAACAGGATGCCCTTGCGATGTGGTCGGTAGCCACTGGAGCTCACCCGAGATAGCAGCATGTTCTCGTAAACGAGCGCGGCTAGGTCGTCGTTTCGCACGATGGCAGTCAATCCTCTTGTCGCCTATATGTCGGCCCTTTAATGGGCCTGCGGGATGTATCTGTTTGCTGAACAGCTCCTATTCTAGCGCGCCGCGGATGGGGTTAAGGCCGAAAAAGCGCGTTTGCATCATACAAATCAATTGTTATAATTCGACCCCTAACTGCATTTTTGCATAATACAAATGCCGGGAAGCAGTTTTGCCACAGCACTAATTCCACGATCGTTTTCAAACGAGAAAAGAGACCGTATTTTCAGCATGACAACGCATACGACCACGCAGAACAGGCGCAGACAGAACGAGCAGGACGAGCAGCACGGGCAAGACAAGCTCTTCTCCCCCGCGTTCATCATCAGCTGGCTGATTAACTTCAGCATGTACCTGGTGTTCTACCTTTCAATCACGGTCATGGCGCTCTACGCCGTCCAGCGCTTCTCCGCCTCAGATGCCGCCGGTGGCTTCGCTGCCAGTTCTTTCGTGGTCGGCGCCACCATCGCGCGACTCTTTTCCGGCTACTTGGTGGACACCTTCGGTGGTCGCAGAATCATGCTTGGCTCGCTCGCTGTCATCGTGGCAGCCTGTGCCGCCTACATTTGGGCCGCATCCCTGCCGGTCCTGATTGCAATCCGCATCATCCACGGCCTGACCTACGCATTAGCTTCCACCGCCGTGATGGCCGCCGCCCAGACCGCTATTCCGGCTTCGCGCCGCGCAGAGGGAACTGGCTATATCTCGCTCGGCACCACCCTGGCCACCGCGATTGGCCCAGCTCTCGGCCTAGCCCTTATTGGCTCGGTCGGCTACAGCGTCCTCTTTGCCACAGCCCTCGGCCTGTCCATTGTCGGACTGGTGCTAGCACTCGTTCTGCCACAACACAACGGGCCCACCACTGCGGAAACCAAGGCCGAGGTCACCGAGGATTCGTCGGCAAGCGAGACGAAGCGCACATTTTCCTTCGATGACATCATGACGCCGAGAGTGGTGCCGATCGGCCTGTTCATGCTGCTCATCGGCCTGGCGTATGCGGGCGTGATTACGTTTTTGAACCGATACTCTCAGCTGGGCGGCCTGACTAGGGGCGCCAGCTTCTTCTTCATCGCCTATGCGGTGGCGATGATGGCAGCACGCTTCTCGCTGGGACGCCTACAGGATCGCCGCGGCGACAACCCGGTAATTGCCATCGGCCTGGTGTGCTTCACCATCTCGCTCCTTGTTCTGGCTTTCGCAACCTCTGACTGGCACGTCATCGCCGCTGGCGCGCTCTGCGGCCTGGGCTACGGCACGCTGATGCCGGCGTGCCAGACCATCTCCGTACACCTGGCGCCGGCGCACAAGTTGGGCACGGGTATCTCTACGCTGCTCTTGCTTGTCGATGCAGGCATCGGCCTCGGCCCAATCGTGTTGGGCTCGGTAGCTGCCACGATTGGCTTCGACAAGATGTACGCAGGCCTGGCGGTTGTGGTGGTTCTCGCGGCCGTTTTCTACTGGTTCGTACATGGCCGCAAGCCTGTTGCGCAGCGCCATCGCGTGGATCTTTAGAACTAATTGGTGTGCAGTCACTTTTTACAGGTGAATATCGGACAAGGAACACCGATAGCAGTTATGTGTCGTGAGTCACCTATACTTTCCCCCATGACTGAATCATCCACACCACAGAGCATGATTTCGATTGCCGAGGTGAACAAGCACTACGGCGATTACCACGCTTTGCGCGACATCAACCTGGAAATCCCAGCTGGCCAGGTCGTAGTTATCCTCGGCCCCTCCGGCTCTGGTAAATCCACACTGTGCCGAACCATCAACCGCCTGGAAACCATCGACAGCGGCGAAATTCGCATCAACGGCAAGCTCCTTCCCGAAGAAGGTAAGGAACTCACCCGCCTGCGCGCTGAGGTCGGCATGGTCTTCCAGCAGTTCAACCTCTTCAGCCACATGACCATTCGCGACAATGTCACGTTGGCCCCACTGAAGGTCCGCAAGATCTCCAAAGCCGAGGCCCGCGAGCGTGCGGACAAGCTGCTCGCCCGTGTCGGCATTGCGGAACAGGCTGACAAGTACCCGGCGCAGCTCTCCGGCGGTCAGCAGCAGCGCGTCGCCATCGCACGCGCCCTGGCCATGGACCCGAAGGTCATGCTTTTCGACGAGCCCACCTCCGCGCTCGACCCGGAAATGATCAACGAGGTCCTCGATGTCATGACCGACCTGGCCAAGGGCGGCATGACCATGGTCTGTGTCACCCACGAGATGAGCTTCGCCCGCCGCGTGGCCGACCGCATCCTGTTCATGGCCGACGGTGCGATTGTCGAAGACACCGACCCGGAGACCTTCTTCACCAACCCGCAGAGCGATCGCGCCAAGGACTTCTTGGCCAAGATCGTCGGACACTAGGCGGGGCTGGTCACCATGAAGCTTTCACTATTACGAGGAGGCCGGGGACGCAGTCGCAACCAGGGCCGCCGAGGTGTCGTCGGCAAGCGAGTTACGGCGGCTGTCGTAGCTGTTGCCACGACGATGAGCCTCGCGGCCTGCGGTAGCGGCGGACCCCGAAACCTGCTGGCCGATATCGAAGCCGGGCACGTGACGCTGGGTACGAAGTTTGACCAGCCGGGCCTCGGTGAGCGCACTCCGGACCGTGAGTTCGCGGGCGTCGACAACGATGTTTCCCGCTACGTCATTGAGTACATCGCCAACAAGAACGGTTGGGATGTGCCCGAGATGGAGTGGCGCGAGACCCCGTCCGCTCAGCGCGAGACGCTGATTAACAACGGCGAGGTCAACATGATCGCCGCCACCTACTCCATCAACGCTGGCCGCCTGGCTGCCGTCGACTTCGCCGGCCCGTACCTGGTCACGCACCAGGCACTGTTAGTGCGCGGTTCCGAGGGCATCCAGGGGCTTGACGACGTCGCCCCGGGCACTCGCCTGTGTTCTGTATCCGGCTCCACCCCAGCGCAGAAGGTCAA
This sequence comes from Corynebacterium sp. HMSC14H10, assembly GCF_001807105.1. Taxonomy (NCBI): domain Bacteria; kingdom Bacillati; phylum Actinomycetota; class Actinomycetes; order Mycobacteriales; family Corynebacteriaceae; genus Corynebacterium; species Corynebacterium sp. HMSC14H10. The sequence goes on from NZ_KV787426.1 coordinate 47,019, forward strand.
GGACGCTCTGCCGGAGGTACAGCTGCAGGAGTTCGATACCTACGCCGCGTGCGCGGAAGGTGTGAAGCAGGGTGTCGTCGATGCCCTGACCACCGATGCGACCATTCTCGCGGGCTTCGCCCAGCGCTACAAGGAGCGCTTCGGCGACGACTTCCGCGTGGTCGAGCTGCGCAACCCCGATGGTTCCTACTGGACCAATGAGTACTACGGCATCGGCCTGCCCAAGGGTGATGATGCCAGCCGTGAGGCCATCAATGAGGCGCTGGAGTCGCTGTACGACACCGGTGAGCTTCAGAAGATCCTGAAGAAGCATTTGGGCGACAAGTTCGAGCTCGACGACAAGCCGGCAATCGGCGATCTGTCGTTTGTAGAGAAGAAGTAGGAAGGGGTGCGAGCAAACAATGAATCCAGAACTATGGAGTGAAATGGGGCCGGAACTGCTTCCGGCTTTCTGGGTAACCATCAAACTGACGATTGCTTCGGCAATTGGTTCCCTGATTTTTGGCACGCTTCTCACCGCTATGCGCGTGAGCCCCGTGGGAATCCTGCGTACCCTGTCGACCTGGTACATCAACATTGTCCGCAATACCCCGCTGACGTTGATTGTGCTGCTGGCCTCGATGGGTCTCTACTACAACTTGGGGCTGCTGCTGGCTGCGGAGAATGACTCCTTCATTGTCAAGCAGAACTTCCGTCTCGCGGTGTTGGCGTTTGTTGCCTACACCTCGTGCTTCGTTGCGGAGTCCCTGCGCGCCGGTATTAATACTGTGCCGTTCGGGCAGGCCGAAGCCGCCCGCTCCCTGGGGCTTAGCTTCGGCCAGAGCTTCCGCTACATCATCTTCCCGCAGGCGTTCCGTGGCGCTATCGTGCCGCTCGGCAACACCCTGATCGCGCTGACCAAGAACACCACGATTGCCTCGGTAATCGGTGTGGCTGAAGCGTCGCTGCTGATGAAGACCATGACCGAAAACTACGCCAGCGATATCCTGATTATCTTCGGCATCATCGCTGTCGGCTTTATTATTCTGACTCTGCCGACCGGCCTGTTCTTCGGCTGGGCTGGCAAGCGATGGGCGGTGAAGCGCTAATGGCTACTCGCGCAACAGTTCTTTACGACGCGCCGGGCCCCAAGGCTCAGCGCTTCAACCGAACCCTCACCTGGATCGTGGCTGCAATCACCGTTGCGATCCTCGCCGGGGTCGGAATGAAACTGGCCGACAAGGGCCAGTTCGAGGCGAATAAGTGGTCGTTCTTCCTCGAATCCACCACTTGGACCACGTACATTCTGCCCGGCTTGGTCAGCACCATTATCGCGGCTGTGGTCTCTATTGTGTTGGCACTGGTTATTGGCGCTCTCCTGGGCGTCGGCAGGCTGAGCCCGGTCGCACCGGTGCGCTGGCTGTGCTCGGTGATTGTCGAGTTCTTCCGCGCCATTCCGGTGCTGGTGCTCATGCTGTTTGCCTACTCGGTGTTCGCGCTTTGGCAGCTGTTTCCGTCGAACTACCTCGGCTTTGCCGCCGTTGTGTTTGGCCTGACCATGTACAACGGCTCCGTCATTGGCGAGACACTGCGTTCCGGCATCGAGTCGCTGCCGAAGGGCCAGCGTGAGGCTGCGATTGCGCTGGGTCTCTCCCACCGCCAGACGATGGTCACTATTTTGCTGCCGCAGGCAGTCGCCGCCATGCTGCCGGCGATTATCTCGCAGATGGTCATTGCGCTGAAGGACTCCGCGCTGGGTTACATGATTGGCTACGTCGAGGTTGTCCGCTCTGGCCGCCAGCTTGGCGAGTACTACGGCGCCATGATTCCATCGCTGGTCGTCGTAGCAATCATTCTCATTGCCATCAACTTCGGCCTTGCCAACCTTGCTGAGCGCATCGAAAGCCAGCTCCGCGCCGGCCGCGCCCGCCGCAACATCATTGCGAAGGTCCCGCATCAGCCTGATGTCGGTGTCACCACCAAGGACCAGGCCAACGTGGATTGGCACGATGAGGACTACAAGGACCTCCGAGGCACCTACGAGTAAAGCTAATCACGGCTTAACGCCACACTTGCTTTACGACGAACACAGCGACGCCGCCCACGGAAACTGCTTATGGTTTCCGCCGGGCGGCGTTTTTGTTTGGCTACGGCCTTTGCCTTCGCTCCTATCGATGAGCTACTCACTGATGGCCACGCTACAGCGCAACGATAGGTGAATAGCGTGGCCACAAGTGCCGGGCACTACTGCGACCGTGCTCTACTACGACTCAGACTTCGTCCCCGACTCCTCTGGGCTCTCTGATTCCGACTTTTCGCCAGACTCAAACTCGCCTTCAACGACCACATCGGACTGAATAACCAGACGTCCCTCTTCATCGTGGGTGTACTCAAAGCGCGGCAGCTCATTGCCCTCTTCGTCGTAGCCCGGCGCGGGTGCGGCTTCGTGCTTCTCCAACTTCTCTGGAGTATCGGTCTTCTCCCACTGGCGGGTAACCGGCTTGCGCACTGCCATGTGGTCATCACTCATGCCTTTGACCAAGGAGTACATCATCACAAAGTGGAGGAAGAAGAACGGTACACCGATAACAATCACGGCAGACTGCAGCGCTTCCAGTGCGGTTTCACCAGAGATCAGCAGCAGAGAAGCTGCCACAGCACCGATCATGACGCCCCACAGCACTCGGTAGAAGGTCGGAGCCTTGTTTTCCTCACCGGTGGACATCATGTCCATCACCATCGAAGCGGAGTCAATGGAGGTGACGAAGAAGATCATGATCACAAAGAGCGCAAACACACTGACAAGGGTTGCCAGTGGGTACTGCTCCAGCAGGATAAATAGAGCCGGCGAGGGATCCCCTCCTTCGACGACTGGTTCCGTCAGAATGCCCGGCTGCTCATTTTCCAGTTCGAAGCCAGCGCGGCCGAAGATAGAGAACCACATGATTGACACGATTGTCGGCAGTGCAATCACACCGGCAATGAACTGACGCACAGTACGGCCGCGGGAAATACGGGCGACGAACATGCCCACAAATGGCGACCAGCAGATTGTCCAGGCCCAGTAGAAGACCGTCCAGGCGCCCTGTTTCCAATTCGGGTTGACGTCGTAGGAGTCAGTCCAGAACATGATGCGAGGCAGCGCATCCAAGTAGACACCTGTCGTATCGACGGTCTGGCGCAGCAGCGTCAATGTCGGGCCCATGAGCAGCACGAAGACCATCAATGCCATGGCGGCCCAAATGTTCGCATTGGACAACACCTTAATACCTTTGTCCAGACCGCGGGCCACGGAAATCGAGGCAATCACAATAATGATGGCAATCAGAATGAGCTGCACCATCGAGCTTTCCGGGGTACCGATTACACGTGCAGCACCGGAGTTAATCTGCAGCGCACCCATGCCCACCGATACCGCGATACCGACGACGGTACCGATGATGGCGACGGCGTCGATAAGCTTGCCCGGCCATGAGTAGATGCGGGTACCGAGCAGCGGCGCGAAGATGGAGGAGACGCGCGGCGGCAGGTGACGCTTGTAAATGAAGTACCCCAGCGCGAGCCCCGGCAGCGCCATGATGACCCACATGTGAATACCCAGGTGGTAGATGGTAAATGCCATCGCAGTGTTCTGAGCTTCGCGGCTCATCGGCTCTTGACCGAACGGCGGGTTGTAAGCGTGGTTGAGCGGTTCAGCCACGCCCCAGAACATCAGCATGGAGCCAGTACCACCGGCGAAGAGCATGCCGAACCACTCGGCGATGGTGTATTCGGGCTCTTCGTCATCATCGCCAAGCTGGATGCGTCCGTAGCGGGACACAAACAAGCCGATGAGGAAGATAAAGCTTGCCGAGACACCACCGATGAACAGCCAGCCCATGTTAGACGTAACCCAATCGGAAGCGGCCGAGTAGGCATCCCGAGCGGTATCCCCCAGCGCTATGGTCACTGCCACAAAGAGGACAATGAAACCCATCGCCGTCGTGAAGATCAACGGGTCGGTCGGCAGGTTCTTAAGAAAACCGCCCGACTTCTTTTCTTGCGTTTTTACTTGTGGCGTTTGTGTAGATCCCATTATCGGGGTCAGCGCCTTTCACTTCTAGATTGTCTGTCTCAGAAAAGACAGCTCGGAAGACACATTCCTCCCAAGTCGGTTATCTACGTTACAAAAGGAAGCCCAGTCATTCTCAATAACTAAGCCTTTGTGCTGTAATTGCGACTTTTTCCTTCGAGTTCACGCTGGTTTAACTGAACGTCAAAGTGGAAAACCTATCGTTCGACTCCATGCAGCTTTCCCGTCGCAGCGCTCTACGTTTAGGCGCATCCACCGCACTTGCCACTTCAGTCACGCTCGCTCATGCCTCTAGAGCTGCGGCTTCAGCTACACCGGGTTCGCCGTCACTGGCCTCCCCATGGTTACTGCGTTCTCGGCCACAGCTCACCCACGGCGTTGCAAGTGGCGATATCCGCGGCGACGGCGCATTAATTTGGGCTCGCTCAGACCGCCCCGCCCACATGGTGGTTGAAACTGCTGCAACTGAGAGCTTCCAGAATGCCAAGGTATTCCGCAGTAACTCTCTGTTAACTCCAGACACTGACGGCACCGGACGTCTACGTGTCGTCGGTCTCGAACCGGGGCAGGAAATCTTCTATCGCGTCACGCTCGAAGAGGCAGATACTGGAATCTGCTCTGATCCCGTTATCGGCACCTTCCGTACTGCCCCAAACCGCGCATCCAACATCCGCCTGCACTGGTCCGGCGATGTCGCAGGTCAGGGTTGGGGAATTAACGACGAAATCGGTGGCTACACCGGCTTTTCCACCATGATGGAGCGCAATCCAGACCTATTCATTCACTCAGGCGACACCTGCTATGCCGACGGTCCGCTGGATGAATCCGTCACGCTTTCCGACGGCACTGTGTGGCGCAACCATGTCACTCCGGCCAAATCCAAGGTTGCTGAAACTCTCGAAGAGTACCGGGGCCAGTACTCCTACAACCTCATGGACAAGAACTACTTGGCCTTCAATGCGCAGGTTCCGCAGCTAGTCCAGTGGGATGACCACGAAACAGTCAACAACTGGTACCCCAACGAAGTCCTAGACGATGATCGCTATACCGAGCGCGATGTCAACACCCTGGCCAAGCGTGCCTACCAGGCCTTCCATGAGTGGCAGCCAATTGATCAACAAATGGCTGTAGATGGGCGCGTCTACCGCAAGGTTTCCTACGGCCCGTTGCTAGACATATTCATTCTGGATATGCGCAGTTACAAGGGAGAAAACACTTCCAATAATCCGCGCTCGACAACTGAAGAACCAATCCTTGGCGAAAAGCAGACCAACTGGTTAATCGACTCCCTCAAGGACTCCCGCGCGACGTGGAAGATTGTTGCTAATGACCTACCGCTTGGCATCATCGTCCCCGACGGCGACGATGGTGACCAAGAAAGCGTATCCAATGGTGCCGCCGGTGCACCTGCAGGACGTGAACGTGAAATCGCCCGCCTGCTCAGCGCCATTAAAGATGTTTCAAATGTCGTCTGGCTCACCGCCGATGTGCACTACACCGCGGCTCACCACTACAGCCCAGAGCGCGCACAGTTCACCGACTTCGCACCCTTCTGGGAATTCGTCTCCGGTCCTCTCCACGCGGGCGCTTTCGGCCCCAACGAAATGGATTCGACCTTCGGGCCGAAGGTGGAGTACGTCCACGCACCGGGTAAAGACAATGCCAACGCCGACCCCACACAGGATTTCCAGCACTTCGGCGAAGTCGATATCGACGGCGACTCACGCGAGATGACCGTCCGCCTGCTCACCACTCGTGGCACCGAGTTGTGGTCGACAACGCTGAAGCCGCAGGCGTAGGCACACTGTTCAACAGCGCGTGGCGGTAGCCACTAATTAGTGCGTTCCGCCACGCTTTACGACGGTCTCCTGCCCCGCAGCCTGCCAGGCCACAATGCCCCCGTCCAGATTGATGAGCTCCGGTATGGCGCCATCAGCCTCAATCTCGCTGGCCAACAGCTCAATTGCCTGTTGCGAGCGGGCACCCGAGTGGCAGTGAATCAGAACTCGTGGGTAGTTCGACTGGAGGTTCCGCTCAGCCCACGCTTCGCGAATCGCAGCCCACCCACGGCTGCGAATGTTGCCGAGTGGCACAAGCACAGATCCGGCAATGGCAGCCTCCGCGTGTTCTTCAGGCTCGCGTACATCGATGAGAGGCACACCCTCGGCAAGAAGCTCGTGCGCCGTGTTGGGGCCAATGCTGCGCATGCTCTGCGCCGGGGCCTCCTCATCCTCGGTCCACGAAGCTGCGCACACCTGCGCAATTTCGGTCAAGTCGGAAACGGGTTCGCGCTCCGGGTCGGCTGCAAAGGACAGTGGGCGGGTGGTTGCCTCCAGGGCGTCGATAAGCACGAGTTTGCCGACGGCGACCTTGCCGACACCAGTGAGCACCTTGATAGCTTCGACGACCATCATGGAGCCGATCTGTCCGACCATTGCGCCGAGGACACCGCCTGCGGCGCACGACGGCACGGAGCCGGGATCGGGGATGTCGGGGTAAAGATCGCGAAGCATGGGGCCGTGGCCAGGCCAGAAGACGGACAGTTGCCCTGCGAACTGCAGAATCGTGGCCCAGACCAGCGGCGTTCCGGTCAGCTCCGCGGCATCGGAGGACAGGTAGCGCGTGGCGAAGTTGTCCGCGCCGTCGAGCACTACATCGTGAGTGGCGAAGAGCTCCTCAGCATTGTCGACGCTTAACCTGCCGACGATTGCGGTCACCGATGCCTCGGAGTCAAGGCGCCGCACGGCATCCGCGGCAGATTCGGCCTTCGGGCGACCAATATCGGACTCACGGTGAATGACCTGGCGCTGAAGATTGGACTCGTCGACCACGTCATCGTCAATGATTGTGATATGCCCGACCCCTGCCCCGGCCAGGTATAACAGCGCAGGCGATCCCAAGCCACCAGCTCCGATAACGAGGACGCGGGAGGATCGCAAAGTTCGCTGCCCCTCGGCACCAAAGCCCGGCAGTGTTAGGTGCCGCGCGTACCGGCGCAGGTCGCGGTCCGAAAGATTGACACCCTGCTCCGCCATTACAGAGAATCCTGCTCGCGTGCGCCGCTGACGCGCTCAGTGATGATGCCCTCAAACGACGAGCTCGCCTGGGCCAGTCGACGCCGTGGAATGCGGCCGGACTCGCGAGCAGTCAGTCCTGCCTCAACGCCGAAGCGCATCGCCGTGGCCATGCCCACCGGATCATGTGCACGGGTCACTGCGGATGCCAACAGCACTGCATCGCAGCCAAGCTCCATCGCCTGCGCTGCCTCAGACGCGGTACCGATGCCCGCATCCAGGATGATGGGCACATTCGCGCGGTCCACAATCAGCTCGATGTTGTGTGGGTTAAGAATGCCCAGGCCAGTACCAATCGGCGAGCCCGCCGGCATGACAGCTGCACAGCCCAGATCCTCCAGCCGCTTGGCCAGCGCCGGATCGTCGTTGGTGTAGGCGAAAACGACGAAGTCGTCAGCTACCAACTGCTCCGCTGCCGCGACCAGCTCGACCGGGTCGGGCAGCAGCGTGTCCTCGTCGGCGATGACCTCGAGCTTCAGCAGGTTGGTTTCCAGCGCCTCGCGGGCCAACTGCGCAGTCAGCACCGCGTCACGAGCGGTATAGCACCCCGCAGTATTCGGCAGCGCCGCAATATTGTTGCGCTGCAAAATCTCAAAAACGTTCTGCTTCGTACCGGGCGTAAAGCGGCGCATCGCCACCGTAGTCAGCTCAGTGCCCGAAGCCACCAGCGCGCGCTCCAGCGTATCCATGCTGGTCGCACCGCCAGTTCCCATAATCAGACGGGAGTTCAACTCCAGCCCGCCAATGCGCAGCGGTTCGCGTGTAAGTCCGCTCGCCGCCCCAGTTTCATTTTCCTGCGCGGACATGTTTGCTTGTGCGGAATTCGCGGTCATCTCTAGCCTCCCTGAACTGCTGTCACGATGTCGATTGCACCTGTCACGGGCGTGCTCGCCCACTTGGCTCGCGGGATTACCGCACCATCCACGGCTACCGCGATTCCCAGGCGGGTGCCGTCCGCGGCAGTGCCGTCGTCGTTAAGCGCGTGCCCCGTGTGCTTTGCGACGAGATCTGCGACCATCTCCCCCGCAGCCGGTGTGTAGCCTTCGCCATTGAGTGTTGTGGTGGACATAAGCGAGCCTCCTCTAATCGCTGAAGCGGAATGGATTGACGGCGGAAAGAAGCACCGGGTCGTTGTCAGTTTCCCGACCTGCGACGACATCGGCCGTGAGCTTGGAACCGATGGCCGTAAGCAGAATGCCGTGACGGAAGTAGCCGGTGGACACGGTCAGTCCTGGAGCCACGCGGCCAATCATGGGGACATCGTCCGGGGAACCCGGCCGGGCGCGGGCGGTCATCTCGTAGATTTCGCAGTCGAGAATGCCGGGCACCAGGCGGTATGCGTCGCGGAGTAGCTGGTGGACTCCTTCGGCGGAGACGCCGGTCAGGTCATCTTCACGCGAGGTAGCGCCGAGCACGACGGTGCCGTCAGCACGCGGGACGATATAAACCGGACGCCCCTGAACCACACCGCGAATAGTGCGGGTGACCAGCGGCCGCAGGCGCTCCGGTACACGCAGACGCAGCACATCCCCATAGACCGGGCGCAGTGGCAGATTCAGATTCTCCGGCAGCCCGGTGATATCGGCGGTGTTCAGCCCCGCAGCCAGAACGACCTCATCGGCGAGGTAGTCATTTCCGTCCGTGCCGCGCAGCCCAATGGCTTGGCGGGGGTCGGCATCGGAAGCGTAAATAACCTCTTCCGCGCGGGTGCGGATGACGCGGTCTCCCAGAATGGTCAGCAACGCTTCGGCGAGCAGACGCGGATTGACCTGGTGATCTCCCGGAATATCCACCGCACCAACACAGCCCGGCCCCAGTGCCGGTTCTGCCCGGCGCGCCTCGGTGGCGGTGATGCGGTTGATCTCCATGCCCATGTCATGCTGCAGCTCAACGAGCTCGCTGAGTGTCTGCCGGTCAGCGGCATCGCCCGCACAAACAAACGTGGAATTCTCGATATAGCCAACATCGTGGCCCGATTCCTCGGCGATGGCCTGGGCAAAGTCGCGGTAGAGCTTGCCCGATTCCACCATCAGCGGATACAGCGTCGGCTGATCCCACACGACTTCGGCAACCGGCGCCAGCATGCCAGCCGCGGCGAAGGTTGCGCCGGAAACGGGCTCGGCATCGAGGACGGTCACATCGAATCCCTGGCGGAGTAGTCTCCATGCCGTCGCCAAGCCGATAATGCCCGCGCCTGCGATAACAACGCTCGACGACGTATCCCCTGTGCCACCCTCACTTGTCGAGGCAGCACCCATAGCGGCAGCATCCACTGCCATTCCTCCCTCCGGCGGCATAACCCGCATCAGGTAAAAGCGGTCGGCGTTACTCGCCCTCTCAGCCAGCGGCATCTCATCGATACCGAGTACGGCTCCCGCGGAACGTGGTACTCCCCCATCATATGACTTCGGACTCACCGCCACGACACCGCATCCCCAACCTCGCCTAACATGGGGACATGAACGCCTCATCAGCTGCCACTCGCACAACACGACGCGCCCTGCTTGCCGACGCCCGCCTGTACCTCTGCACCGACTCGCGCGCATCCCGCGGTGATCTGCGCGAATTCCTGCACGCCTGTTACGAAGGCGGCACCGACATCATCCAGCTGCGCGACAAGAAAGTCGACACCCGCGACGAGATTGTCGCTGTGGAGACCCTCGCCGAGGTCGCCGCTGAACACGGCAAGCTCTTCGCCGTCAATGACCGCGCCGACATTGCCGCACTGACCGGCGCAGACATCCTGCATGTGGGCCAGGAGGACCTCACAACCGAGCAGGCCCGCCAGATCGTTGGCCCCGAGGTTCTCATCGGCCGCTCCAACCGAAATCTGGACATGTTCGCCGCCTCGCTTGCCGACGATGGCATCGATTACGCGGTGATCGGTCCGGTGTATGCCACCCCGACAAAGCCCGACCGTCAGCCCGTCGGAGTCGAGATGGTCCGTGAAGCTGCGGCACTCGTGCGGAGGGCGCGTGCACAGGGTTCTGCGGAGTCCCACCAGGATTCCGTGGCCGATATTGTGCGCCCGCACGACCGCGGCGCAAGTGACCCCGTCAAGCCATGGTGGGCAATTGGCGGTATCAACGCCGAGACCGCCAATGCGGTTATCGCCGCTGGTGCGGAGCGCATTGTGGTGGTTCGCGCACTGACCGAGGCAGAAAATCCGGAAGAGGCAGCTCGTGCCCTGCGCGCTGCGGTTACGAACGGTCGCTGAGTTTCGTGGGTTAAGTAGCAAAAGTGTGGGTTAATAGGCAAAAAGTGTGTCCGCTCGGCGTGTCGCTGGGTGGGCACCATTTGCTATCTAGCCCTACTTTGCCCCAATGCGAGTTAGTGACTGCGTTTATGACAAAATTGGCCCAAAAATGGCCTGAAAGCGTCATAAACTCGCACAGTTTCACATTTGCAGCCCGTTGAGCTGGGCGTGGACCCCGCCTTTCCACACTGTTGGTCGTTGATTTCCATCGCGACGGAGCCCCGCGTGCACGGACTCCGTCGCTTCCTGTTACTCTCCGGCGAATGTCTCCAACTGCCGAATAGCGCCGGAGACAATCAGGAGATCACCTGCGGAAATGCGGTCGTCGGCAAGCGCAGGGCGGAATCGCTGACCGCGCTTTTGTACGGCGACAACCGTAATCGGTGCGCTCTGGTTAATCTCCGCCACCGTCTTATCCAGGCAGTGGATTGGCGGCGCGACCTTGCCTACTGCGTAATCGCGGTCGAACTCCAGGAAGTCCTGGACCTTGCCGCCGATGAGGTGCGCAATACGACGACCGGTGTCGGCCTCCGGGCGAATGACGTGGTGCACACCAATCTGGCCCAGGATTTTGGCGTGGGCCTGGTTATCGGCCTTTGCCCAAATCATGGGCACCCCCATATCCACCAGCGCAGACGCGGTCAGCAATGAAGCCTCAATGTCACTGCCGATGGCGATAACAACACGTTCGGCTTCATCGACACCGAGCTGCTTCAGTACCTCCGGCATGGTGGTGTCGGCGGTGACCACGTGGTCGAAGGTCGAGGACAGCTCCTGAACCACCTTTTCGCGATGGTCTACGCAGAGAACCTCGATACCGCCAGCGACCAGCTCCTCGCCGAGTGCCTGTCCGAAACGCCCCATACCGAGGATGACAACAGGCGAAGAGCTGGCTTGGTTGGAGAAATGATCTGCAAAACCAGCAAACGGGTTGAATTTCGAGTTAGCCAATGAAGGGCCTTTCTTCTGGATATTCGTAGACGCGCTGGCGTGGGCGGGCGGCCAAGGCCGTCGCCAAGGCGATTGGGCCAACACGTCCGGTGAACATCAGCACGATGAAGATTGCCTGTGCTGCCACCGGCAGGTCGGCGGTAATACCTGTGGAAAGGCCTACCGTGGCGAAAGCACTGATTACTTCAAAAAGAATTTGGTCAGTAGAAAACTGTGGTGCTAGGAAACTGACGGCGATTACTGCCAGGAATACCTGGCCGATACCGAAGGCAAGGACTACGAGAGCCTGGCGCAGCACCTTTGGGTTGAGGCGCCGCCTAGCCACGGACACGGAGGTGTCACCGCGAATCTCCGCGAGAACAGCGGCGAGAATGACGGCCGACGTCGTGATTTTCACGCCACCTGCAGTACCGCCGGTGCCACCACCAATGAACATGAGGAAGTCAGTGCCCAGCAGTGTCGATGGATGGAACTCCGCGTAATCGAGCGCGTTGAACCCCGCGGTACGCGGGCTCACACCAGCGAAGAATGAGTTGAGTATCTTCTCCCCCGCGGTGAATCCAGACATGGCATTGGACCACTCCCCAAAAGCCACCATGAGCGTACCCAAAGCAATCAGCAGAATCGTGCCTTTAATGGTGAAGCGAGTAGTCAGCGACCAGCGTTTAGGCAGCTGTCCTCGAGTGCAGACACTAAGCCACGCTTTGCCGTGCCGCCAGGCCTCGAGCAAAACAGGAAAACCCAGACCACCCACGATGAGGGCGAAGGCCAGTGGCAAAAGCACCCAGGCATCGCTATAGAACCCGATGACATTGTCGGTATACAGAGCGAAACCGGCGTTGTTGAAGCTTGAGATGGCATGGAACAAGCCTTCCCATGCAGCCTTTCCCCAGCCATACCCGTATCCGGAGTGGAACCGCAGCGTAAGTGCCACTGCCACCACAAACTCCACCAACAGAGTGAAGCTAACGGCAGCACGGACAACCCACGAAATCTCGCCCATATCCATACCGCGGCCTTCAACGCGGGCACCGGCACGGCGGTTCAGGCCGAGCCTTCCTGCTACGAAGAGGCCGAAAAGTGAAGCCAAGGTCATGAACCCGAGACCACCCAGCTGAATCAACAACATGATGACGACCTTGCCGAAGGTTGACCAATGGGTGGCCGTATCTACGGTGATCAGGCCGGTCAGGCTTGTTGCCGAGGTGGCTGTGAACAGCGCATCAGACAGCGCCGTGGGCAAACACATATCCCCAGGGCTCGGGGCGCACTGCCCCGTAGGATGGCTATTGACCGCCGAAATCGGCAGCATTAACAAAACCGTGCCAGCGGTTATCAAGGCGACATAACACCACACCACCAACGTCGTGGGACGAACTCCCCGACGTGTTTTAGTGGCCTGCCGCGACAGCGTAATCACCATCGGAACGTTAGTCCTCGTGGCCAGCGATGTCGAGGGGAATGCTGATATTCCGCCTCTGCATATGCCGGGACTTAGCGGGGAGCTGCTTTACGACCCCAGACACCGTTGCGATATCCCGTACACATTTCGTGCCCCATCCCCGCCCCCACACCCCACCCCGCTTTGGCTACTACGGAAACCTTGAGTTATGGTCAGATTCATGATGACACCCCTGATGAACACACCCGCGCCGTGCGGCGCACAGTGGTGGTGGCTCGCCTAAGTCCGCGAGCAACGTCACGTCATCTCATTAATGTCGACGGCAAACCCGTCAAGTACGAGCTCGCAAGAAGATAAATCTGGCGGGCTCTTTTCTTTTATCGGTTCGGCGAAGAGAACCAGGGCCCGCTGAAATAAACAACAGCAACGAAAGGCTCTCTTCAATGACTGATTACAACCCCAGCGCGGATGCCATCGCCAAGGCTGCAGCACCGACTGCAACCAGGGTGCCGTCGGCAAGCGTTAACGGCGCGGGCGAGGTGCGCGAAACCCTCTTGCCTGCATTTTTCGGTCGCTTCGGTGGACAGGAAGTGCCGGAGTTCCTGCTGCCAGCACTCGATGAGCTGGAAGCGGCTTACATCGAGGCGATGAGCGATCCGGAGTTCCAGCACGAGCTGGAAGAACTGCGTCGCGATTTCCTCGGCCGCGCAACCCCGCTGTTCGAATGCCGACGTCTATCCACGCCGAACACGACGATTGTGCTCAAGCGCGAGGACTTGAACCACGGCGGCGCGCACAAGGGCAACAACGTGGTCGGCCAGGCGCTGCTGGCAAAGCGCATGGGAAAAACCCGTCTCATTGCTGAGACGGGCGCAGGCCAGCACGGCACGGCCACCGCGATGGCCGCAGCGCTGCTGGGACTTGAGTGCGAGATTTACATGGGCGCGCACGATGTCGCCCGCCAGCACCCCAATGTCGAGCGCATGGAGCTCATGGGCGCGAAGGTCGTTCCCGTCACCACCGGCGAGGCCGGTTTGAAGGATGCTATTGACGAGGCACTGGTCGAGTGGAGCAAGACTCTCGACTCCACTTTCTACCTGCTGGGCACAGCCGCCGGACCGCACCCATTCCCCACTATCGTGCGTGAATTCCAGCAGGTCATCTCGGAGGAGTCACGCAGTCAGATGGCCGAGCGTTACGGCAAGCTTCCCGACGCTGTCATCGCAGCCGTCGGTGGCGGCTCCAACGCCATCGGCGCATTTGCTAACTACATCGACGACTCCGATGTCGCCCTCATTGGCGTCGAACCCGCAGGTGAGGGTCTCGACACCGACCGTCACGGCGCGCCCATCAATGCGGGCAAGACTGGTGTCCTTCACGGCATGCGCTCATTTGTCATGCTTTCCGACGACGGCGAGGTGTTGCCATCGCACTCCATCTCGGCGGGCTTGGATTACCCGTCTGTTGGCCCGGAGCACGGCATGCTGAAGGAGAATGGCCGCGCCAGCTATGTCGGAATTACCGACGAGGAGGCGCTGGAAGCGTTCCAGCTGCTCAGCCGCATGGAGGGCATTATTCCGGCGATGGAATCCTCGCATGCGCTGGCGCAGGCCATTAAGATTGCGCGACTCCGTGAAACCGACCCTGCCGCTGTTAGCGAGCTCGGGCTGCCGGTTCACGAAGGCGATGAGCCTTTGCTGTTGCTCGTGAACCTGTCGGGTCGCGGTGATAAGGATATGGAGCAGGTCCGGGAGTTCCTGAACCAGTAGGAATAACCAGTAGGGATTGCTTCCCCACTAGCTGCCTAGCAGGAATCGGACCAAAGCTAATTCTTGTTAGGCAGCACGGCGATCGTCGGCGGCGATGCCCTGCTTCGGGTTCGCCTCCACGATGGCTTCGGCAAGCAGCGATGCCAGCGCATCCTGCTTGGATTCCTTGCCGTCCTGGAAAATCGGGGACACAGTATCCATAATCTCGTTGAATGCGTTCATCAGAGGTCACCTCTCTTAAGATCTCTTTGATCTTTATTGTTGGACTTCTCCAACCGATTCTTTGCGATTCCGCAGTTGAAACGTCGTTTCATCGAATCGTTTGGAACTTATGACTTGCAACCGTAGACGACAACACAAGACCTGGCAAGCGCTAAACTTTATTTTTAGTTAACCTTTTGTTAACTTTTGGACGCTTTTTAGCTCAGGCACTGAGCCACAAACAGCGCCCCTCGACGCCGCCCCATACCTCGCTTTACTGCCGTTGATAACGGCTTCAAAAATCACGCTTTTACACAACCAAAAACAGGGCGCGGAAGTCTCTTTTGGTCAGACATAAACTATCCCCACTAAAAGCGCTTGCAGCCAACATTGAATGTGGGTTACACACCGCGCTCAATCGTCACCCCACGCAGGGATAGCCGCCAGTTCCTCAGAGGTCAACCCCATCGACAATTAAAGAAAAAGGGGCCCCTGCCAGCGGAAATAGACCACCGACAGAGCTGCCGGCTGTCAAAGATGCTGCCGCGAAGGCCACCCCACCCCACTATCGACCCAACCCCAGCCTCACTTGATGTGACCGCAGCCACAGAACCCTCAATCTGAGGCAGTTTTTCCGCCTTTACAGCAAACCGGCGATCAAGAAAACAGAGCCCCAACGGCCCCTTCCAGGAATGCCCCCAACATCGGCTCTACCAGCGACCGTCGGTAGAGGGTTTAAAGCAGCGATTCGCCCGTCGAGCACCCTATCTCGCCCGACTGAAAAACACCCCTAAAAGGGTGAGGTAAATCACACCGCGAGCGCCACTAAAAGCCGTTTTAACGACGATCAGTGAACACCCCAATACGCCGAACAGCCTCTTCCATCTCGGACGTCTCACCGGCGAAGCAGAGGCGAACCCACTGATGGCCGTTCTCTGTGTCGAAGTCGATTCCAGGGGCAACGGCCACGCCCGTTGCGGCCAACAGTTCCCGAGCCCAAGTCATGGAGTCGACGGAGTTCGGGTCGTCGTAAAGCCCTGCGATATTGGCGTAGATATAGAAACCGCCGTCGGGTGGGGCGATATTACCGAGACCGACGCGGGGCAGCCCCTCGAGCAAAACGTCGCGGTTGCGTGCGTAACGCGTCACGTGCGAATTGAGCTCGGCAATGGACTCGGGGCTGAACGCTTCCACCGCCGCTGCCTGCGAAATTGCCGGTGGACAGACAGTGAGGTTGGCTTCGAGGCGATCAAGCGGCGCACGCAGCCACTTGGGAACGATTAGCCAGCCAACGCGCCAGCCGGTCATCGAGAAGTACTTACTGACACTGCCGACCACGACCGCCGCGTCGGAGAACTCGCGTGCAGACGCACACTGTCGGCCATAAGTAATGCCGTGATAAATCTCGTCGGAAATGAGCAGGCAATCGTGCTGCTCACACCACTTCGCAATGGCACGCAGCTCGTCGGCATCGATAATGGTGCCAGTGGGGTTGTCCGGGCTGGTGACAATCACGGCCTTGGGCACGCGCGGAAGTGCCTCCAGGTGTTGGGCGGTGAGTTGGAAACGAGTCTCAGGACCACAGTCAATCTCGACAATGTTGGCGCCGAGCGCCTGCAGCGTATTGCGGTATGCGGGATAGCCCGGGCGCGCGAGCACGATGTCGTCGCCAACATCGAGGGCTGCGAGGAAGAGCGCTACGAAACCGCCGGAAGAACCGGTAGTGATGACAACATCAGCGGCTTCCGTGGCCGTGCCGTAGTTTTCACGATGCCAGGCGGCGATGGTTGCACGCAGCTCAGGCGTGCCGACGGCCGCTGTGTAGCCCAGAACCTGATTTTCTAAATCAGCACGCGCACGGGCAATCGCGGCAGCCGGGGCCGCGGTCGCGGGCTGTCCCACGCAGAGGAATAGAGCGTCACCGTGAGTGCGCTGACGCTCCTGTGCGAGCGCGAGAACATCCATCACATGGAAGGGTGCGACCTCACAACGGCGGGATGCTAGGTCGCGCTGGGGCTGGGATGCCTGCGGTGACTGCGAGGAGTTTAACGGCTGCGGTGACTGCGACGACTTTGGCGACTGCGGAGATTCGGCGTGCATACCTTCATCTTTGCAGCCGCCGAGGCCACCCGGGAAATCCAGTTCATCCCGGGTGGGTGCACCAGTGAGGCATCCGAGTGCAGCCGGACCACCTCAAGCATTATTTAGATGGAAATACGGCCCTCAACTGCAGGTAGTGCAATGTCGGTGCGGTAGTGCGAGCCCTCGAGCTTAATGGTCTTGATGGTCTCGTACGCCTTGTCGCGGGCCTCTTCCAGCGTGTCACCAACGCCGATGACGTTGAGCACACGGCCACCAGCGGAGACCAGCTCACCCGCAGCATTGCGGGCAGTACCTGCGTGGAGAATGCCATCTGTCTCACGGCCAGGCTCTGCACCTTCAATGACATCACCCGTGCGCGTCGACACCGGGTAGCCTTCAGCGGCCAGCACAAC
Source organism: Corynebacterium sp. HMSC14H10 (assembly GCF_001807105.1). NCBI lineage: Bacteria > Bacillati > Actinomycetota > Actinomycetes > Mycobacteriales > Corynebacteriaceae > Corynebacterium > Corynebacterium sp. HMSC14H10. The sequence continues at coordinate 64,218 of NZ_KV787426.1, forward strand.
AGTCAGAGCGTAACCATCACGCCAAGACAGCGGACCGAAGTCCGCCAATGTTCCGGTAGCAGCGGCGTTGAGCAGCTGCGCCACCGGGGACTCCAGCAGCGCCAGCACGGCCTGGGTCTCCGGGTCACCGAAACGGCAGTTGAACTCAATGACAGCCGGGCCGTCCTCGCCCCAGGCCAGACCTGCGTACAGCAGACCCTGGAACGGGCAACCGCGAGCGGCCATCTCACGAGCGACCGGCTCGCAGACCTCGGTGACAATGCGCTCAGTTGCGCCTTCCGGCAGCCAGGACAGCGGGCTGTAAGCACCCATGCCACCGGTGTTCGGCCCCTCGTCGTTATTACCGACGCGCTTGTGGTCCTGAGCCGGCAACAGCGGGACGACGATTTCGCCGTCGACCAGGCAGAACAGGGAAACTTCCGGGCCGTCCAGGAAGGACTCCAGCAGCACCGGGTTACCGGCGGCCAGAACAGCCTTTGCGTGTTCGAGAGCTTCAGCGCGGTCCTTAGTGACCACGACTCCCTTGCCAGCAGCCAGACCGTCATCCTTCACGACCCAGTTCGGGCCAAAGCGGTCAATGGCGGCCTCGATGTCTTCGTCGGAGGCCTCCGGCTGGATGGCCTCTGCCGAGGCGGTCTTTACCCCAGCTGCCTTCATGACGTCCTTAGCGAAAGCCTTGGACCCCTCAATCCGAGCTGCGTCAGCGTTCGGTCCGAAGACTGCGAAACCAGCGTCGCGCAGCGCGTCTGCCACACCCGCGACCAGCGGAACCTCAGGGCCAATAACAACCAAATCGGCCCCAATTTCCTTGGCCAGCGCAACAGCGCCAGCGGGGTCATCCACGACCAGTGGATGCATGGTTGCAATTTCACTCATACCCGCATTACCAGGGGCTACGTGAAGATCAGTAGCCTGCGGGTCCTTACTCATTGCGTACAACAGGGCGTGCTCACGGGCACCGGAGCCAATTACGAGGATGCGCATAGCAATCATCTTACTAATCAGCCCGGATAACTCTCATCGCACCCAACCCCTCAATCCGCTATTCGGGTTACCCTTGGCACATGAGCACAGTATTTACCAAAATCATCAACGGTGAACTCCCCGGTCGTTTTGTCTACCGCGATGACAAGGTCGTCGCATTTTTGACCATCGAGCCAATTGCGCCTGGTCATACGCTGGTCGTCCCTGTTGAAGAGGTGGACAAGTGGACGGACGCCTCGCCTGAGCTATGGGCCCACCTCAATGAGGTTGCCCAGAAGGTTGGTCAGGCTGTTGTCTCCGCTTTTGACGCTCCGCGTGCTGGCTACCTCATCGCCGGCTTCGAGGTTCCGCACACGCACATTCATATCTTCCCTGCCCACGATATGTCCGGGTACAACCTACAGTCGGTAGATCGCAATCCTTCCGCAGAGTCCATGGATGAGGCCGCCGCCAAGCTACGGAAGGCCCTCGGGACTGACGAAGACGGAAAGTTGGTGCGCTAATCGCCGCTTCAAACGAGGATTTTCGGGAAGAACAACTTCCGGTAGTCCCTGCCCCTGAAGCGCAGGAACCGGAGGCGCAACAACCGGCTGCAGCTGAAGGATCAGCATCGCTCCCCTATGCCATCTTCCGTCCGCTGCGCGGTGTTTTCGAAGATAACTGGGGAGCCAAAGTGTCCAAATCCCGGCCGTGGCCGGTCATCCTCCTGCATGGAACAGGCCAGGTCAAGGGCATTTGGGAGACCCTCGGCGGTCAGTTACGGGAGGATGGCTGGGCTGTCTTCGCGCCAGATTTTGGGCACCGTGCAACAGACCCCATCAATCAGTCCATCGACATGCTCGTGCCTTACATCAAGGCTGTCCTGCACGCCACTGACGCAAAGCACGCCGTTATCGTGGGGCACTCGCAAGGCGGCTTAATTGCCACCCTGCTTTCTCTGCGCATTTCCAAGTACATCAAGCATGTTGTCTGCCTTGCCGCGCCCAATCACGGCACCAATCTGGGCGGCATCGCTTCCAGTATCACTAAGATCCCCGGCACAAAGTCGCTGATGAGCAACTTTGTGCAGAGCTATTGGGGCGTTTCCGGTTTGGAACAGCTCACGGGTTCAAAGATGGTTTTGAACTCCAATTCCCACGATATCCTCGGTCCCGGTGTTACTTACACCTGCATTGCCACCAAGTATGACCAGCTCATTTCCCCTCCACAGTCCTGTTTCTTGGATGATGGTGACACAGGCATGGTCACCAATCTCTATGTGCAGGACACGTTCCCTCAAGCCATCGTTTTGCATGAGCAGATGGCGCACGATTGGCGCCCCCGCGCGCTTACTCGCGAGGCACTATTCAAGCTGGTAGGCGAGGATTTTGACCCAATCGAGCATGCGGAATAGACCGCTCCTAACGCGGATTTTCCCACCGACAGCCGCACATCCGTCCCTGCCAAATCCAAGTCCAGCGTCGGGGGACCTCAGAGACCCCGTTCCGGTTATCGCACTTCATGGCACGCTCGATAGTCCCGGCGCGTGGGCACCGCTTGCCGACGGACTCCGTGCCCGCGGCCGCCGAGTCTATGTACCGGCCTACGGAGACCGTGGCACTGCTGCCCTCGTAGATTCTGTCGCCGAAGTCGAGGCCTATATCAACGGAGTCTGCACTGAAACGAACTCGGACACGGTCGATATTGTGGCTCACTCGCAGGGTGGGCTACTGGCTTTCCTGCTGTTTACGCGTCTTGCAAACCATGAATGCGAGCGTTTTTCGTTTCGACGTGTCATCAGTGTGTCGGGCTCTGTCGGCGGTGTAAATCTGACTGAGATCTCCCGCATTTTGGGCTGGTGGAATGGGGCTCCTGCCCGCTGGCTAATGGGACAGGCTTTAGCCGATCAAATTGCGGTAGCGGCAGGACAATATGAACTTCCTGCAGCCAACACTGCCCCACACCTCCGAAGGCGCAAGGCAGCCACACCTGACTGGATTAATGTCATCAGCCACCATGACAACCTGGTCATTCCGTGGTCCGATACCGCGCAGAGCTTCCTGCCGGACAGTCGAGCTGTTTTGCTCGAAACCGAGCTGGAGGGCAGGTCTGTTGCGCATTGGAAGCAGCAAACAGACCCCGAAGTGATCGAACTGATCACTCGGCTATTGGCGTAGAGCTTCGACCTAGAACTTGGTCAGCGACTCGCGCGCGGTGACGACATCCGCAAGCAGCTGCTGCGCGGCTGGCGAGGGGTTATCGGAGGTGAGGGCCTCGATGACGACGTCGGGAAGCCCTGCGGCGCGGTAGTCGTCGACAGTGACATCGCCGTACTCGAGGACCCCGTGGAGCCATGCGACTGCACGCGACTCTGGTGAAATGCAGCGTCGTGCGGTGCGTTCCTGCTGGACGAGCACATCACGGTTTTCCACCCCGCGCATCCCCAGCCGTGCAAGAGTGCGAGCAGCAGAGATGAGGTTCTCACCGGCAACACAATCCTGCTGGTTCGGATTGGCCGGCGGCTTCTTACGACCACGACGGCGCACGTAGAGCTCCTGCTGACCAATACCGACCAGGGAGCCATCGCGGTTTCGGATTACAGAGGTGTATGGAACGACCGTCGAATAGCCACCTTCAGTTTCGGCCTTAAGCTTTTCGACCATCTCATCCGGCACCTCTACCTCAAGGTACGCACCATTCTTACCCGGCCGGATAAATTCAAACGACCCAGTTCGCGTCCACGCCTCGTACTTCTTGACATCCAGACGCTGCATAACCAGCGTGCCAAACAGCACATCCGTCATCGAAAACAGTGCACCGCCAAATGCCGCGCCATGCATATTCGCAGTCAGAGCGTTTAGGCGCAGCTCCAATCGCCCCTCAGACCAGTCATCCGCAATCTCAGTGATACGGATGCCGGTGCCAAACAGCGGCGGCCAAATGTTCAGCAAGAACTTTGCCTTAGCCGGGGACATCTCTTTCTCAGCAAGTTTGTACAGGGTGCGTCGCAGCGATGGACCAATAGACATAACTACTTACATTAGGTGTTGACCGGGCGAACGCGGGCATTATTGTCAGAAAACAAAAGTGTGTCAGCTTCAGCACATGCTTTACGACGGTTCCCGCGCCCCACCTTTTATTAAGACAGCGACTATTTCAGCGACTATTTAGGCAGCAAACCGTTCCGCCAGCGTATTGACGCGCAGAGTGAAGAAATCCCGCAATTCCGCGTAGCGGGAATAACCATAAATCCCGCGGTCAGCTGGGTCATCATATTCCCAGCGCTCAGTCTCTACATCTGGCGCGATGTAGTCCGAAACGTCGATTTTCCCCACAACAATGACCACATCCGCACTGTCTGCGAGAGACGGCGTGAGTTGATGAGGATCGCCATCGCACCGTGCCCCCACCTCACAGAGCGCACGCCGCGCGTCTTCATCCAGACCGCGGTCATCATCATCGATGCTGATACCTGCTGACAACACTGTCAGGCCTGGGGCAGCTTGCCGCAGCAGCCCTTCTAGTACGCGTGAGAGTCCCATGTTTGAACTACTGACAAAGAGCACCTCTGACATGGCTCTATCGTAGAATATTTTTCTCGGAGAAATCACCCCAGCTTGTGGGGTTTTCTGGAAGGTTTTGCAGAAAAATGCCAAAAGCGCCCATAGCGCAGGCCCTTCCCCGAGACCAGCCCTATCGACGCTTATGACTTAAGAACAAAGTCCACTTTACATGCGCATGTAACCCCTGTGAAGCGTGGGGCTAGAGTTGCAGATGTGAAAGCTCCGTGGCCTGTGATTTTCCGGCTGTCGGCGTTGCGCTGTCCTGCTGTCGGCGTTGCGCTGTCCTGCTGGCGGCGTTGCGCTGTCCTATCGATGCAATATTCACCTATCGATACGCAGCAGCGTGGCCATAAGTGAATAGCTCATCCATATGTTGACCGGGACTTCCGACAACGTGCGCATAAGTGAAAGAAAATTCCCCCGCCCCAGCCCCCGACAGGCATTTGCCCTTTAATCAGTCTTCAAACGCACCCTTTGTTCCCCGCCCGACCTCCTTAAACCGGATAAAATTGGCGGGGCCGATCGCTCGCGAATAGGAGAATCACCGTGACCGACTCTCGCGATATTAAACCTTTTGCATCCAACCGCGGCCCCAAAGTGACCTCCATCGGTGCCATCATCGGCGCAGCAGCAGTGGGCGGCCTGCTTCTCGGAGGTGTCGGTGCGGGCACCTGCTTGGCGGTCTTTGATTCGCCCGAGCGCTCTGACTACGTCATGCAGCCCGCGCAGCGTGAGGTGCAGGCTGACATCATGGACTCAGACGATGTGCTCACCCCGGAGGAAGAACAGCGCATGCTTCGCGATGTCTCCCGGATCGCCGCCCCTGACGTGGTCCAAGGGCTGCACTACATGGTCTTTGCCGAGAACAAGGAAAACGTTAATGACTCCGTAGAGGAGTACCTGCGCGATAACCACCAGGAGCTCATCGGCAAGGATAAGTTTGCTGATGGCCAGGTCTTCGTCGGCGTGGGCCTTGATCCGCGCCAAGCCTTCGTCTTCGCGGGTGAGGACGTGGCTGCTCAAATGAAGCTACGCAAGAATGACAGCCATCTGAAACAGTCCATCGAAGCAATTAAGCCGGGCGTGCGGGATGACAACATTCCTGCTGGCCTCTTTGCTGGCGCAGCGGCTGCAATCGACGTAGACCGTGCTGCGGATACTCAGTACGAGGGCGCAAAAGAGGACCGGATGGCGGCGGCCGTTGGCCTCGGGGTGGCGGGCCTGAGCGTTGGCGGCGCTGGTGTCGGCCTCGCCGGCGGTGTACGCCGCAGCCGGCAGAAGAAGACACAGCAGGCACGCGAGGACTGGGACTACGTGTCGCAGACCTACACCGATGTGGCGCAACGGCTAAGGGAGATTGATATTCGAGCGCACTCGCTCCAATCAGGGCTGGTGGATGAGCGCCTGCGCCAGGACTGGGAGGGTTTGCGCGATGACTTCCTAGCAATCGATAGCCAGGTTGGTTTCCTCATGTCGATTCCGGCGGATGCGCCAGATGAGCAATTCCGCTCACACTCCGAGCTCATCGCCAACGCGCGCCAACTGTGCGAGCGCGTGGAAACCGCTGAGGCCAATATTGAAAAGCTGCACCGCATTGAGAACGCTGATGCGGATGCTCGCCGCTATGAACTCTACGAGCTGGAGAAGGATCTGGCACAGGCAGGCTACTTGGCCGCAAGCATCGACTCGGCGCTTGAGCGCCACGCGAAGGAGTTGGAAGATGCCGCCACTGAATTATCCAAGGAACCACACCATCCGCAGTTGATGGAGCGCTACCTAGAACTCTTGGATCGCTCCGCGCTCTTGTCGGAGCACGTGCAGTCCCAGCTGCAGAAGCGCAATGAGGCCGACGAGCGCCCCGAGCGCACGCGCATCTACGACTCTGATTTCTTCGCTGGCTCTGGCTACCACGGCTACGTGCCCTTCTATGTCGTGAGCACCTGGGATAGCGATGCCACCACTGCCCGCGACAGCTCTTCCAGTAGCGGTGGCGTCAACAGCGGGTTTAGCTCAGGGTTTTCCGGTTCAGGCGGTTCTTCCAGCTTCTAAGCCGACTTACGGGACAGAGGGGATGCGGACGTTCTGTTAGACGATTTCACCCCTCACGCTACTTAACCCCTACATTTTCCCCTTTAAACCAAAGAACCCCAGGCCGGAAAACTTCCTGACCTGGGGTTTTGGAGCCGGAAACGGGACTCGAACCCGTAACCTACCGTTAGGGTACCCTGTAAAGGTTTGACCTATAATGCCATTTATGCCTGTCAAAGCCGTTTCTCGCGCCACACAGGGACACCTCCCCTACTAGTTTTTGAGGAAAGTCTTTGGGGAAGTGCGGAGTTTTCCGAAGTAGACCCGCAGCTGGACATACGCCACAGCCTGAGTACAAGACTTAACCGGCGGTGGCTACACGGTGTCGACTAGGGGCCACACACCCCTTGCCCCAGCAACCCCTGCCCGTCGCACCCCTACCCCCCACGCATAAAAATGGACTGGGATTGCCCCCAACCCCTCAATTCCGGTTACTGCTCCTGCCACCCCACGTCGTCGGGTGTGACATCCCGGCGCGGGCCCAGTCGCGCAGCGCTCGCCACTGGTATCTCGGATGCAGTACCGCAGATACCCGTCGAAGAGCTGGACGCCTATCTACCAGTCCCGCAGCAGCCCGCCACTCTGCAAATCCCACAACCCCGACCCATCAGCTAGGGCTTTGTCATGCCTTCTGCACCGAGGCAGACGCTCATACCCTTCGACAGGCCGGCGAGGCGGTAGGCGGCTAGCGGGTCCCAGGCACCCGCGGCAAGCCGCCCGGCGCGGGCAACGGCGCCCCTCAATGGGCGAACACAATTGGTAAATTGGTCGTTTCAGGCTATCAATAGTGTCGCAATGAGAGCGCCTAGTGAAATAGCGAGCATCCCTAAGCAATTGACCCAAAACTCGCTACCTAGAAACTTGGCTCGGATATGTGCGATTGCTGCGGTGCAGAAGTAGGCAATGACTCCAACCATCGTCGCTATTCCAATGCCTGGTATCCAGAGCCCAATAATGAGTCCACTTGCTGCTAGGCACTTGATAACGATAAGAGCCCACCACCACTCTGTAGGAAGTCGTACTCCTCTGAGGCAGGCCTCGATGAATGCTACGGGTTTGAGCGAGAGTACCGCGTCTCCGAACAAAATGGCTGCAAGAATGATGGAGGGCCAAGCAGGCGAAGATTCGAGAATCATTATTTTACTCCGTACGCGATTTTAAGACGGGAGATGGAACTGTTCGCGTGAATGGATAGTTCGTCGGTGTCGTATGCACCGGCAGCCCAGCCAAGAAGCAACCCAAGATAAATGTTGTAAAGGATTGTCGCGAACTCTTTAGCGTCATCTTTAGGGAGCATATTGCCTAGGCGCAACACGATTTCATCTACCAAGAGAGTTCGAAGCTCGTTGAGAATCTCTCCGTTGTCTCCCTGTGTGATTAGGGCAGCGCCATACGCTTTCGATAATTCTTCCTGCCCAGTAAACATTTTCAGGAAAGGAGCGAGAACGTCGAGAAGGTTGTCTGATTGTCCACGGAGCTCATCGTGCATGACGGTGATTCGATGTCCAATGGTCTGAATCAACAGCGACTGCTTGCTCCCGACGTTCATAACGGTTCCAACGCTGACGTTAGCTTTCTGCGCGATGGCACGCACATTTGTATCCGCGTACCCGACTGACACAAAAAGGGCATAGGCGGTATCCAAGACTTTATTGCGCGTCGCCTCCTTTTGAGTAGCACGACTTGATTGAACTTGTTCACTGAACATGTTCAAATCGTATCGCTACATCAATCTACGGTCAAGTAGCGATGTGGTTATCCAAGTACATTGCTGTCATGAGAGGCGAGCGGGTTTCCTGCTTACAAGGAGGAAAGTTATAGCTGATCGTCACACACCTACATGTTTTTGCCAGACCAGCTTCTCGGGCCAATAGACTCAAGGATTGCCGAGCGCTTGGCCGATAAGCCTACGAGCTTGTTCCACGGCCAACGCACGACAGGGGCACCGACGACGCGGGTACTGCCTATGCGTGACGACCCATCCGGCACATACCCCCACCCTGGCAAAACTCTGGCCGGGCTCTAACATGGGCAGGCTTGCCGCACCTCGCCGGCGACGATGTGGCGCAGGCCGACCGGGAGCTGCTGCCTGCGGTGATTTCCTATCACGACCTCCGTCACACGGTAGCGACCGCCATGGCTGCAACGGGCAACGCGGCGCTGGCCACCTTGCAACTGGGCCATGCCTCCGCCTCGACTACGGAGGCCGCCTACATCAACCGCGCGGGAGATGTTGACAACTCCGCAATCATTGAAGCGTTCGCTGCCGACGCGCTGGCAATTTTCGGCGGCTAGTCGCTGCCCTCCTGCCGCCGCCCCTGCGCCCTCTTGGCGGGTTAAGTAAAGAAAAGTGTGTCCGCA
>NZ_KV787427.1:0-21591 GCF_001807105.1 Corynebacterium sp. HMSC14H10
GGAAAAGACACACTTTTCTTTACTTAACCCAAGAATGCGATTGGTTCGCAGGGAAAGATAGCAAAAACCACCGCGCTCTGCCTCCCCTCCCTGGGGAGCCGAGCGTGGTGGTTTTCTACGTGTTGGCTACGTAATTAGTTGTTGTAGCCGTCGGCCGGGGCAGCCGACTCGCGAGAGTTCAGGTCGTCGAGCTGGGACTCCAGGAAGGTCTTCAGGCGAGTGCGGTACTCGCGCTCGAAGATGTGCAGCTCCTCGATGCGCCCCTCCAGAGCGGTCTGCTGCTCCTTGACGGTGGTCATGATCTCGTGGTGCTTGCGCTCTGCATCGTCCTGCAGCGCGGTTGCCTTCTGCTGCGCTGCGGTGATGGTGGCGTTAGAGCGAGCGTCTGCGTCGCTGATCATCTGCTCGCTGCGCTGGCGAGCGTCAGTGAGGGTCGACTCAGACTCGTTACGGGCATCAGCCAACAGCTGCTCACTGCGCTTCTTGGCATCAGCCAAAGTTGCTTCTGCCTCATTGCGAGCGTTGGTGATAGTGCGCTCGGCCTCTTCATTGGCCTCTGCCACGGTGCGGTCAGCGTTTTCACGAGCCTCGGTGACAAGCTTGTTGGCCTCAGCGTCGGCGTCAGTGGTGACGCGATCAGCGGTGTCCTGAGCAGCCTGCAGGATACGAGCAGCGCGGAGGCTAACTTCCTGCGACTCGGTGCCGGTGCTTGCTGCAACTGCCTGCGGCTGCTCCGCAGCTGCGGAGGAAGCCTGCTGTGCAGAAGCCTCTGCCTCAGAAGCACGCTTCTCAAGAGCATCCAGACGATCCTGGTAGTGAGCCTCAATCTCCTGCTGCTGAGCGCTCAGGCGCTCGTTGTACTCAGCGCGCAGCTCCTGCTCAATTTCCTTGCGCAGCTTGTCCTCATCGACAGCCGGCGCCGCAGCGGCAGCACCGGAAGCAGCGTAGTCTGCGCCGCCACCCTGCTCTAGCTGACCCTCAAGGTCCTCAACCCGCTGGCGCAGCTCAGCGTTTTCATCCTGGAGCTCACCCAGTGCGTCCTCTACGAGGTCGAGGAACTGATCGACCTCGTCCTCGTTGTAACCACGCTTGCCAATCGGAGGCTTGCTGAAAGCCACATTATGCACATCAGCCGGAGTCAACGGCATGGTGAGTTCCCCTAACACTTTGAGCGGACAGTTCTTAAGAAATCTTAAGAGAATTATTTCCAGTAGTACTGTTTACCCGGCCAATCCTACCTGCTCTAGTCACAGTCCTCACCCCATTTATTTTGGGCAGGACTCTATCCCCCACGTTCTAACCAATGGCAAAGTTCTAGTAAAACGTTAAACCTCGCCCTTACCCTGCACCTTTAGCCACAGAACTTTACCCCCGACACAATAAAAACCCATTGGGGATTACATTCCCCAACGGGTTCCTATTGTTGCCCCCGATTAACACCCCCGGCGGCAATTCAATGCCCGAGAACATCGCATTCGGGACAGTCAAAACAACACAGCTCCACCGAAATCCACATTGTGGATCCCAAGCAAACAGTTAGCGATATTTACGCCACCGCGCCGAGAGCTACCTGCAGCACCATTCGCAGAATCATAAGGGTGAAGAACAAAACAAGCACAGACATGTCCACCATCACGTTGCCCATCGGCATAGGCGGGATGAGTCGGCGCAACAGCTTCACCGGCGGGTCGGTAATGACAAAAACAACTTCGCCAATCGACGAAAACACCCTGCCTGGTCGCCAAGAGCGAGAAAATGACTGAATCATTTCAATCACAATGCGAGCCAACAGCAGATAGGTGAAAAGCTTCAGCAGGATTAGCAGAACTAGCAGTAGTGAAGACACGAATAAACAGTCTAGCTAATTAATCGAAATACGAAACACTAACAAGCCATGCGAGCCGGCTGACTAGCCGGACATCCGGTCGAACTGGCCCTCGTTGACATCGCAGCCATGCGGGTACAGGGTGAACACGGAGCCGTCAGCCTTGATTCGACCGCGCAGACCGAAAACCAGTCCAGCAACGAAGTCGACGTAGCGCTTAGCCTCAGATGGGTCAAGCTCACTCAGATCGAAGGTGACAATGTCACCGTCGCGGAAGTGCGAACCGATGTCCGGAGCCTTGGAGTACTTGTCCTGGAAACCACTTTCCGGCTTGATGAAGACCTGCTCCGGTTCCTTGGTCTCAGCAACGGAGTGCAGGTTGCCGTAGCGGTAGTCCTCCTCGCGGGAGTTCACACTTGCAGTCTCACGTGGAGCCTCTTCGCGCAGCTCGTAGCGGTGGCGCTCCGCACGACGCGAGTCGGCATAGGAGTCATCAAAACGCTCCTCGTCACGGCGGTCAAACTCGTCGTAGTGCTCGTCGTAAGCCGCGTCATCAGTCGGGGTAAGACCGAAAAAATTTGAAACCCCACGGAAGAAATCAGCCATCTTCTGCTACGTCCTTCTTAGTGTGCGAATTTAAGTCTGTGCTACCCACAACCTACCGGCTGGGTTGGCAATATCGCATAGACACGCGCAAATTTGGCGCGCCAAAATTACAACTTTGAAACTTAGCCCTGCTCAGGCAGGATTACGATGCCCGCCTGACGGCCAGTCTTCCCCTCCCGCCGGTAGGAAAAGTACTGCTCATTTTCAATAGTGCAGCTGGGCTCGACATTGACATGCCGTACACCGAGGTCATAGAGCTGACGCATCAGGCCGGCGCGCACGTCGACACCGGCAGTCCCCTGCTTCGTTCGCATCTTCGCTCCGGGCAAATGCTTATCGACGTCATCGGCCATCGACTCAGGCACCTCGTAATTGTGGCCAGAAGCCGCCGCACCGAGAAGCGCATGGATATTCTCGGGCGTGGCACCGAGCTCAATCATCTTCTCGACAGATTTACGAACGATTCCGTTGCGGGCACCGGTCCGCCCTGCGTGTACCGCAGCGGCGACACCCGCATAATCGTCGGAAAGCAAGACGGGAACGCAATCGGCAACGAGCACTACCAGCGCGAGACCCGGCGTGGTCGTGACGATGGCGTCGGTAGCCGAGACAGGCTCAGTTTGTGGTTCGTTGACGACGGTGACCGTGTTGGTGTGAAGCTGCTCCATGTAGACGAAGCGGGCACGGTCGATTCCCAGAGAATCGGCCAAGCGCTGGCGGTTGCGTTCGACTGCGGACGGGTCATCGCCGACATGATCTCCAAGATTGAAGGAATCATATGGTGGCAGCGAAAACCCGCCGCGCCGATTCGTCAGAATTTTTCGGCTGCGGCGGGATTCAGTCATGATTTCTTAGAAGCCCCACTCCGGCAGGTCACTGGAAGCCTGGTAGCCGCCACGACGGTCGTCGCGGTCATCGCGGTGAGCACCACGGTAGTTGCGGTTTTCCTGCGTACGCGGTGTCGGGTTATCGGTGAACAGACCACCGCTGTTCGGGTTGGTGCGCGGGACAAAGCGGTCGCGATCCTCACGCTCGCGCGGCTGTGCGACCGGGCGCTCTTCCTCCACACGCGGGGCCGGAGCGCCGAGGTTGTCACCGCCCGGCAGTGCGCTGCCCTGTCGCGGTGCCTGCTCAGCGGCCGGACGCGCCTCGGCATCCTGTGCAGCCGGACGTGCAGCGGCACCTGCGGCTGGCTTGTCCAGCGGGTTGCCGTTACCCTGCTCAAAACCGGTAGCAATCACAGTGACGCGAACTTCGTCACCGAGGTTGTCGTCGATAATGGTACCGAAGATGATGTTGGCATCCGGATCAGCCTTTTCCTCCACGATGGACGCGGCGGCGTTGACCTCCATCAGGCCGAGATCGGAGCCACCGGCGACGGAAATAAGCACACCCTGTGCACCATCCATGGTGGACTCCAGCAGCGGGGAGTTAATGGCCTGAGTCGCGGCATTCATCACACGGTCGTCGCCGCGTGCGGAGCCAACGCCCATCAGAGCCGAGCCAGCCTCAGCCATTACCGAGCGGACGTCGGCGAAGTCGACGTTAATCATGCCCGGAATGGTAATCAGGTCAGTAATACCCTGGACACCGTTGTAAAGAATCTCGTCGGCAAAGCGGAACGCGTCCATCATGGACAGATCCTGCTCACCAATCTGCAGCAGACGCTGGTTCGGAATGGTGATAAGGGTGTCACAGACCTCCTTGAGGGTTTCAATGCCCTCAGCGGCCTGGCGTGCACGGCGCTTGCCCTCGAAGTCGAACGGCTTGGTTACCACGCCGACGGTCAGGGCACCGGACTTCTTGGCGATGCTCGCGACAACCGGAGCTGCACCGGTACCGGTTCCACCGCCCTCACCTGCGGTAACGAAGACCATGTCGGCGCCCTTGAGGGTCTCTTCAATCTCGTCCTTGTGGTCTTCCGCGGAAGTGCGGCCAACCTCGGGGTTAGCGCCAGCTCCCAGACCACGAGTTGCCTCACGCCCAATGTCGAGCTTGACATCAGCGTCGGAGAACATCAGGGCCTGCGAGTCGGTGTTGACTGCGATAAATTCGACACCCTTCAGCCCCTCCTCGATCATGCGGTTGACAGCATTGACGCCACCGCCGCCGACACCGACGACTTTGATAACGGCGAGGTAGTTATTCGGGGAGGTCATTGCGCGTTTCTCGCCCTTTCCTATAGGTCCTAAATAATTTCATCTAGCCACGTTGCACATGGGCCGCACGACAGCATTGGCACCGCCGGGCAGTACAGCTCTCCATGACACCGCACGGAAGAAGTGCATCATGGCCGAAAAGCTGTTGACCCCATTGTGGTCGAAAACTGCAAATAATTCAGCGACCTTTTAGCGCGTGTCGCTACCTTAAACCTGCACTTGAGGGATAGTGTTTAGCCACAGAAATCACTCCAGACACCACCATTCTCTACTCTCCCTTAGCAGCGGGTAGTCGGGGGTTGGAGACATTCCAAATCTTCTCGCCACGGTTCAGCACAATCTCCGTCGCGCGTGCCTTTTCTGCCGCATTATCCGAGGACCCGAAGTACACCTCGTATCCATCGGTCAGAAATAGCTTGATTTCTGCCTCGGAAGGAGCGCTAATCCGCTCCACACGGTGTGCAACGGGCTCTGGCAACGCCTTGACGACGTTCAAAACCGCCTTGATAACGCGCGGTTCGGGGTCAACTTTGCCGTCTGTTGGCTCATCCACGCGAGGTGCATCAACAACCTCGATGACACCCGCCGGCGGGGCTGCCGTGACGAACTCCTGACCATTTGCGGAAAACAGATGCTCTCCGTCAGTGGCACGGACAAACACCACCGGGGTGAATTCCCGTACCGAAATAGTCACGCCCTGCGGCCACGAACGACTGACCGTCACGCTATCGACCCACGGCTGCCCCGCCACGGAGCGCGCTGAGGCATCCGTGTCCAAGCGAATGAGCTTTTGATTCTCGGAGATACCACTGGCCTCGACAATCGCGTCTTTATCCCCGTGGACGACGCCCTCAACATCGATGTTTTTCACAACCAGCCACGGCGAAAACCACACCACCGCTGCAACGATGGCGATAATCGCGACCAGGCCACCGCCGATGAGCCAGCCGCGTCGCGGGGCGCGCGCTGAACGCCGACGCCGCGACGCTGTTGTGCCCCGGCCTGCACCGTCGGTCTGCTGAGATTGCTTTCGGCTGGTTTTCACAGTGCTACGACTCCACCTGTTCGTCGTTGTCTCCGCTGAGCTCGCGCACGATTTCGTCGGCAAGCATCGTCACAGAGCCAGCGCCGATGGTCAGAATGACATCGTGCGGTTCGGCGATTTCGCGAACGCGAGCCGGGACGCTGGTGAAATGCGGCTCATACGTCACAGGGATGGTCATTTTGTTGGCAATGAGCGCGCCGTCGACGCCCGGCAGTGGCTCCTCGCGGGCGCCGAAGACATCGAGCAATACGGCCTTGTCCGCCAGAGACAGGGCGGCAGCGAACTCTTCGGCAAAGTTGCGAGTACGCGAGTACAAGTGAGGCTGGAACACAGCGATGACCTTGCCACGACCGGCCTCGGTGACCAACTCCCGAGCTGCGCCCAGAACTGCGGAGACCTCGGTCGGGTGATGCGCGTAGTCGTCGTAGATACGAGCGCCAACAAATGGGCCCTCGCCGATACTGCCGTGGTAGTCAAAGCGGCGACGGACACCGGTGAATTCACCGAGACCGCGCGCCATACGCCCCAAATCTGCCCCGACGCAGTCGCCACCGACCATTGCAGCCAGCGCGTTGAGCGCCATGTGACGGCCGGGCTGATGAAGTTCAAACCTCACCGATGTCGAGCCAACAGTGGCCTCCACGCGGGCACCACCACCGACCGGAGTCCAGCCGTGCAAAACGGCACCGACCGGCAGCGTCGGGTGTTGAGCCAAGGCTTCTTCCCCACCATAAGCCAGCACGTTAATGCCGCGCTCCACCGCGCGCTCGCCCAATGCGGCCGCATGCGGATCCTCAGCACAGATGACCAGATGACCGCCATCCTTAATGCGCTCTGCAAAAGCGTCAAAGACGGCGTAGTAGGTCTCGTCGTCACCGAAAAAGTCAAGGTGATCGGGCTCGATGTTGGTAATTACGGCCACTTCCGGCTGGTAGGTCAACAACGAGGCATCCGACTCATCGGCCTCAGCAACAAAGACATCGCCACTGCCCTGGTGAGCATTGACACCGGCCTTGCTCATCAGACCGCCAACGGCAAAAGACGGATCCAAACCAGCTGCCTGCAAAGCGGCGACGGTCATCGATGTAGTCGAGGTTTTGCCGTGAGTACCGGCGATCAGGAGAGCCTTGGAGTCCTGCATCAACAGCGCTAACACATCGGAGCGTTTGAGCACCGGAATGTCCAGCTCATGTGCACCGGCCAGCTCCGGATTCGTCTTCGGGATAGCAGCGAAGGAAATGACCACTGCGTCCGGCAGCTCTCCCTCGCCAGCAAGCTCGAGATTCGCACGGTCATGCCCAATGGCGATGGTGGCTCCCATCGCACGTAGTCCCACCACCGCGCGGGACTCCTTGACATCGGAACCGGTAACACGAATGCCACGCGCCAACAGGATGCGAGCGATACCGGACATACCGGCACCGCCAATGCCAATCATGTGGACACTTGCGGGCAGCTCTCCCGTTACCGGCTGAAAGTCATCGAAATTAACGTTCATGTTTATGCTCGCTTTACTTCTTAGAGTTCACAGCCGCAGACAGCACCCGACGGGCGATGTTCTCCGCAGCGTTACCATGTCCAATGTTGGCCAGGGCGCGGCGCCCGTCGGCAAGCTTTTCTGGGGACGTGACCAGCGGAATCACGATATCCGAAACTGATGCCGCAGTCAGCGACTCGTCGGCGATGAGAATACCGCCACCAGCATCGATGACATCGGTGGCGTTGAGCGCCTGTTCCCCATTTCCGTGTGGCAGCGGAACGTACACCGCAGGCAAGCCGACAGCTGAGACTTCAGCCACCGTCATCGCACCGGAACGGCACAAAATCAGGTCGGCGGCGGAGTACGCCAGATCCATCCGGTCGATGTACGGCACAGCGACATAGGGGGCGTCCTCGCGGATAGCCTCGACCTCGACGTGATTCTTCTTGCCGTAGGCATGCAGTACAGATACACCGGCGTTGGCGAGCTCTGCGGCTGCACCGGTAACAGCTTCGTTGATGGAACGTGCCCCCTGCGAACCACCGGTGACAAAGAGCACCGGACCCTCCTGCGGTAAACCGAAGAACTCGCGGGCTTCGGCACGCTTGGCGTCGCGGTCCAACGCCGCGAGACTGGCACGCACGGGATTGCCAACAACCTCGGCCTTCAGGCCAGAGCCAGTCACGGCAGCCAAACCGACGCCCCCGAGTGCGACACCGAGCTTATTGGCCAGGCCCGCACGGGCGTTGGCCTCGTGAACCAGGAACGGAATCTTCTTCCCCGCACGGCACGCCATGTAGGCCGGTGCCGATACGTAGCCACCAAAGCCGATGACCGCATCAGCGTCAATGCGCTTGAAAACCTTGCGGGTCTCACGCACCGCACGAGCGACGTTGAGAGGCAGCTTGAACAAATCCGCAGTCGGCTTGCGCGGCACCGGCACTGGCGGAATCAGCTCTAGGTCATAGCCTCGCGCCGGTACGAGGGTTGACTCCAACCCCCGATTCGTACCGAGTGCAATGACGCGGGCATCCGGCTGCAGTTTCAAAATCGCATCCGCTACTGCCAGTGCAGGTTCGATATGGCCAGCCGTACCACCGCCGGCCACCACAATGGTCGGAGCAGAGCCATCTTCCTTGAGAAACTGCTCAGACTCCGAAGCGCCTTTCGCCCCAGCGGCTGCGCCCAGATTCTTGTCTGCCATGGTGTTATCGATTCCTCCTCCGCGGTGCTGAACCGCCGTTCCTATTGTTTCGGCCCGGGCGCTGGCGCGAACGCGACTGTCCGCCACGACCTTCGCCCCGAATCCTACTGCCCCGGCCTGAGCTTGACGACGACCAGGAGCCCTGTGACCGTCCAGCCCGCGGCGACCTCGCTGTAAATCCCCGCGTCCGTCCGTTGTCACTGCGAGGGGAATAATCCACTTCGCGGCCACGAACGCTGCCCGAGTTTCCGGAGCTGCCGGAGGTTCGGGAGCCACGCTGCGGGGCGGCACCTCGACCACTGCGGCTGCCTCCACTACGGCCGGGCCGATTGGGTCGGTCAGCTCGGCCACTGTAGGTTTCCCGCACCTGCGCCCCCTCGCCGCGTGGAGTACGCGCTCCACTGGTCACCACGGGAGGACCGAAGCGTTGCGGATCGCGATGGGCACGCACCTTCGGCGCGTGGCGACGCGATTCGTCATACGGGATTGGTTCCGGAATACCCAGGAACCTGTCCAGCCCCGGACGTCCCGAAGTCTGCATTGCAGAGACTGCCTCCGATTCGTGGCGGGCACATGTGGCCAGCAGACCCATCGAGAACAACGTCACCATCGCCGATGTACCACCGGCGGAAATCAGCGGCAGCTGCAGACCAGTCACTGGCAACGCACCAACGACGTAGCCGATGTTGATGAAAGCCTGCACCACGGTTGCAGCAGTAATCGTGCCCGCGAGCAGACGGAGAAACGGATCGTTCTGACGACCGGCGATACGAAGTCCCACCCAGCCGAGCGCTGCGTAGAGCAAAATAACCATCAGCGCGCCGAGGAAACCAGTCTCCTCACCGATAATGGCGAAAATAAAGTCATTCTTCGCCTCCGGTAGGTATCCCCACTTCGCGCTCGACTGACCGAGACCGACACCGGTGAGAGAGCCGTCGGCAAGCGAAAGAAAGCCTTGGTAGGACTGGTAGGCATCGCCCTGCACGTCGTTGAAGTTACCAAGCAGCGAGTCCAAGTAGACCCTGATTCGCGCCGAACGGAAACCCGCGGTGACGGTAAAAATCACCAGGGCGAAAGCCGCAGCGGCAAGCAGCCCGGTGATGAATACGCGCGGCAGGCCAGCGAACCACGCCAACGCCACCACGACGAACGCCATGGAAGCAACCATGCCGAGGTCACGCTGCAGCATCACCAGTGCCAATACCACGAAGCTGACCGCACCGAACAGCCCGAACAAATCGGTATAGGACACAGCAGTGCGGACCTTTTCAGCCAGCAGCTTCGAACCCCACAGTGCCAGCGCGATCTTCGCGATTTCTGACGGCTGCATGGTGATACCACCAATACTCAGCCACGAACGCGCACCGGTTTCCTCCAGGCCGATGCCGATACCAGGGATAATCACCAAAACCAGCAGCACAAAGGACAAAATCAGCGCTGCTGTCGATAGCGAGCGAATCAATTCCACCCGCATTCGCAGCACGATCCACATGGAGATGAGACCCGCCACCACCATGACCAGCTGACGGATGAACACCGACCACACGCTGCCCGAGTCATTACCCGCGCTGGCCATGGATGCCGACAGCACCATCACCAGTCCGATTGACGTCAGCAGCGCGACGATAATCATCAGTAGGTGGTAGTCGAACAGCGGACGCGACTTCCAGTCGTTAAAACGCTCCACCCACGCCGGCCGCTCTCGAGCACTAGAGCTAGACGACGAGGGCCGCTGTGAACTGGTAGCCTTCGTCCCCTTTTGTGCCGTCGCGGCACTAGCGCTTAAATTACGAGCCTTGCGGGAGTTATCCATCAGTTGACGTCACCTTCTGCGCCCATTGCGCGAACAAGTCGCCACGTTCAGCCATTCCGGAGTACATGTCCAAGCTGGCGGCAGCTGGTGCCAACAGCACCACATCCCCAGGGTTGGCATATTCACTAGCTGCCATACAGACCTTTGCCATGGCATCGACCTTGTCGGTGTCATCAATGACAACGACCGGCACAGCAGGTGCGATGCGGGAGAGCGCATCGCTGACTAGTTGCCTATCGACGCCCAGAACCACGGCGGCCTGCAGGCGGTGAGCATGCTTCGCCACTAGCGGCGAGATTTCCGCGCCCTTGAGCTGACCACCGACGATCCAAACGACACGCTCATGACCGGACAGTGCAGCGTCGGCAGCGTGGGGGTTGGTGGCCTTGGAGTCATCAATCCACACGACATCATTTGCCTTATGGACAATCTGACCGCGGTGTGCCCGAACTTCGAAAGTCTCCAATGCCGCTGCAATTTGCTCCGGTGAGGTACCGATACTGCGCGCCATCGCAGTGGCGGCCACCGCGTCGAGAACACCTGCCCGGCCGGGAGGAGAAATTCCCGCTACCGGTGCGATGACAATGCCCGGACCAGAGTCGTCAGCTGCGGCATCGCCGCCGCCAAAAGCGCGGTCGACAATCATGCCGTCGCGAACTCCGACCTGGTGTGCCTCCGGGGGACCATCGGTAAAGCCCACGACGGAGTTGCCGAGCTCGTCGTTTTTCAGCATCTTTTCCACGTGCTCGACGACATCTGCGTCATCCGCACCGTAGATTGCGACAGTACCGCGCAGCGCACGGGTCTTGTCCAGACCGTAGTTTTCGTAAGAACCGTGCCAGTCGATGTGGTCTTCCGCCAGGTTCAGCAGTACTCCCGCATCTGGGCGAATGTTTGGAGCCCAGTGCAGCTGGAAGCTGGACAGCTCTGCGGCCAACACCTCGATACGAGGCTCAGCAGTCAGTGCGTCGTACAGAGCCACACCAATGTTGCCCACAGCTGCGCCCTGCTCCCCGAGCATGGCGGCCAGCATGGAGGTGGTTGTGGTCTTGCCGTTAGTGCCGGTGACTACCAACCAGGTCCGTTTCGGACCCCACAGCTGGGCACAGTCGCAGGCGAAAGCCAGCGCCACATCACCGAATACCGGGACACCGGCCTCAGCGGCGGCGCCGAACAGCGGACTGGTCGGACGCCACCCCGGGGAGGTCACGATCGCAACCGCGTCGGCAAGCTCGTCGCGAGCGTCTGCGGTCGTGACATGCCGAACCGAAAAGTCAGCGGCAACCAGTGCGCCGAGCGCGGAGTCGTCCACGACGACAACTTCCGGACAGCCGATGTCCTTAAGCATCGCAATGGCACCGCGACCGGAAACCCCGGCTCCTGCCACCAGAACTCGACCAGAGCGCACCGTAGCGACTAAGTCGAGATTTCGGATATCGGTGAGGTTGGTCGGGTCTGGTGAGTTAATCATTGAAATACGCCTACCTGAGAGAGCCAGTCACTGTAGAAGATGGCTGCGCCAATCATGTTGAAAATGCCTGCGAGTAGCCAGAAGCGAACGACAACAGTTGTCTCCGCCCAACCTCCGTTTTCGAAGTGGTGATGGAGAGGAGCCATGCGGAATACGCGCTTGCCAGTCGTTTGGAAAACCGCGATCTGGATTGCCACGGAAGCAACTTCCATCACGAAGATGAAGCCAATGATAACCATCAGCAGCTCAGTCTTGGTGACAAATGACAGACCCGCTACCAAACCGCCAAGAGCCAGCGAACCGGTATCTCCCATGAAGATCTTTGCCGGCGCTGCATTCCACCACAGGAAGCCCAAACAGGCGCCCAGACCCGCGACGGAAATAACGGCGATATCCAGTGGATCGCGGACGTTGTAGCAACCGCTGCCCAGCGAAGCCTCGCAAGAGTTACGGAACTGCCAGAAGGAAATCAGCGTGTAGGTGGCCAGTAGCAGCGCGGTGGCGCCAGCGGCCAGGCCGTCAAGGCCATCAGTGAGATTGACGGCATTCGTCCATGCGGCAATGACGATGAAGACAAATACCAGGAAGACAATCATGCCGAACCACACAGGCCCCGGTGCCAGATTCAGGAACGGAATATCTCGAATCAGCGACAAGCTCGTCGAACCGGGAGTCAAGCCAGACGCATCCGGGAACTGCAGCAGCAGCACGCCGAAAATCAGTGCTGCCGCCAGCTGCCCAACCAGCTTCGCTGTCTTGTTCAGCCCCAGGTTGCGTCCTTTGTAGAGTTTGATGAAGTCATCGGCAAAACCCAATGCGCCCATCGCCAGAACAAGGAACATCACCAACAGACCGGAGGCGGACGGCCCCACGCCAGTCTGGATATACGTAACGAGGTGTGAGAGGAAATAGCCAGCGACGATTGCGGCGATGATGGCGATGCCGCCCATAGTCGGAGTTCCCCGCTTGCGCAGGTGGCTCTTCGGCCCTTCTTCACGAATCTCCTGGCCAAGACCTTCAGCAGAGAATTTGCGAATAAGCACTGGTGTTAAAAAGACACTCACCAGGAATGCAATCGCACCACTGAGAATAAGTTGAATCACTTACTTTTCCTCTCCGCTTTCACCTTCGGGCGTAGTCCCAACCTTGGCAGCCAGCGAGTCCGCGACCCGCCACATACCGTCCGCATAGGAGGCCTTGACTAACACCACATCGTCCGGACGCACCTCGGCCGCCACCAAATCCGCGGCAGTGGATGTATCCGGCACCCTAGAAGTATTTAACCCCAACTCTTCCGCTTTGTCGGCCAGGGCATGCACATTAGAACTCTCTCCGACTGCAATTAGTCGATCGATGCCGCGGCCCACAAGGTACTCGCCAAGCGACGAGTGCTCATCTTCAGCGGAATCACCAAGCTCACCCATCTGTCCCAGCACGGCCCACGATGAGGCGTCCTGGTGCGTTGGGCTAGCTGCTGTACGTGCCAGAGCGTCAATCCCCGCACGCATCGAATCAGGGTTGGCATTATAGGAGTCGTTAATTACGACGATATTGCCAGTGAGCTGCTGGACATCCATGCGCCGCTCTGACGCTGCCACATGCGCGGCCATCGCCTTTGTGACCTGCTCAGCATCAATACCGGACTCCACTGCCACCGCAATCGCCGCCAGGGCATTGGCCACTTGGTGCGCACCATAGACCTGCAGTTGGATCGGGAATGTACGCCCATCCGGTACATGCAGGTCAAAAGATGCACGAGCAAAATCATCGAGCTGCACATTCGTGGCGCGGTAATCCGCGGTTGCGTGGCGTTCGGAGTTCTCATCGGCAGAGAAGAACACCACCTTCGCCTGGGTACGCGGAGCCATGCCAGTGACGTAGTCATCGTCGGCATTGAGTACGGCCACACCGCCCTGCTCCGCAGCCGGCAGCGCTTCCACGAGCTCGCCCTTAGCCTGCGCGATTGCCTCGCGCGAGCCAAACTCACCAAGGTGCGCCGTGCCAACATTGAGCACCGCACCGATCGTCGGTGGCGCGATGCGCGCCAGGTGGGCCACATGCCCAATTCCGCGTGCGCTCATCTCCGCAACCAGGTACTTCGTCTCCGGAGTGCACTGCAGCACCGTGTACGGATGCCCAATTTCGTTATTAAACGACCCCTTCGGCGCCACCGTCGGACCGTCGGTACGCAGCAGCGTCGCCATCATGTCCTTCGTCGACGTCTTTCCCGCCGAACCCGTGACACCGACAACATGCAGCTGATCCTTCTTCAGCTCGTCGACGACGTAACGCGCCAACTTACCAAGCGCTTCCAGCACCGCCGCCCCGGAACCATCCGGATCGTGTGCAAATGCGTCGGCATTGGAGTCCTGCTTACCAAGGGGCTTGACGACGACCGCAGGTTGCCCAACATCTCGTGCCGCCAGTGCCATCGTCGCTCCAGCGGCCACAGCCTGATCGATGAAGTCGTGGCCGTCGACACGCGCGCCCGGCAGGGCGAGGAAGAGCGAGCCTTCGCGAATTTTTCGGGAATCGAATTCTGCGGGCTGAGTCACTGTGGCGTCATCATCGACGTGGACGAGTTCACCTCCCACGATGTGAGCGATTTCCGCGGCGGTCAGGGCAATCATGATGTCTATAGTCCTTGTTGGTTAGAGTTCCAGGCGCCTAGTAAAGGATGATTTCTTGATTTTATTCGCTTACCGCGAATGGTTCGCGGTAGGCATGTCAGGTGGTGCGCTTCCTCAGCGATTTCAGCAATCTCAATCAGCGGATCCCTCCAGTCGCTGTGTGAGTGCTTCGGCCAGCTGTTCACGGTCATCGAACGGGTGAATCACGCCACCGATATCCTGGCCGGTTTCGTGTCCCTTGCCAGCCACCACGATGCTGTCACCGCTGTGGGCGAGCTCGACGACACGGCGAATTGCCTGGCCGCGATCGCCGATTTCCTCAACAACCGTGTCAGAACTGGCCTTGCCGCTGGCAACGGCTTCCTTCGCACCGGCGACCACGGCCGCACGGATTTCAGAGGGCACCTCGGAGCGTGGGTTGTCATCGGTGATGATGACGACATCGGCACCGCATGCAGCCTCAGCTCCCATAATTGGACGCTTGGCACTATCGCGGTCGCCACCGGCGCCGACGACAACCAGCACGCGACCTTCGGTCTGTGCGCGCAATGTGGCCAACACCTCAGCTACTGCGGCTGGCTTGTGGGCATAGTCCACCACAGCCAGGAAGTCCTGTCCGCGGTCGATGCGCTCCATGCGGCCTGGCACACGCACCTGCGCCAGGCCGCTCTTGGCCGCGTCATTGGCATGCCCAATCGCATCGAGCACAGCCCATGCGACTGCGGCATTGGCAACGTTGAAAGCACCCGGCAGAGGAACTTCCACCTCAACTGTGTCAGTGTTGTTTCGCGTTAGCTCCACATGCTGGACACCGTTAGTGGCGACAGTGGCTGCAGCGGCGTGCCATTCTGCAAAGACCTCGGCAGCTGGCGTCTTGTCGGTTACGCGATGCTGAGTATGGACAGTGGTGACTTGGACATCCGGGTCGCCGGCAGCGATATCTGCCATGCGGACACCCCAGTCGTCGTCGATGCACACGACAGCCTTCGGTGCATGTGTCGGACCTTCAGGATCAAAGAGCTTGGCCTTGGCTTGGAAATACTCTTCCAAGGTCTTGTGGAAGTCCAGGTGATCCTGCGAGAGGTTGAGGAAACAGCCGACGTCGAAACTGACTCCGTCTACACGTCCCAACGACAGTGCGTGGGAAGAAACCTCCATGACAACGTGCGTCACACCCTCGGAGAGCATCTGGTGGAACAGGCGCTGGAGGGCTGGAGCCTCTGGGGTAGTCAGGCTCGACGGAACGGCACGACCATTGATGCGCGTGCCGGTAGTACCAATGATGCCTGTCGAGCATCCAGCTGCCAGCAGCGCGCCCTCCAGCATGTAGGTCGTGGTGGTCTTGCCAGAGGTGCCGGTAACCCCAATGATGGTCAGTGAATCCGAGGGATGATCGTAGATTTCTGCAGCAACGTGCCCCATGACGGCCCGGACATCGTCGACAACCAGGACTGGGCGAGTCTCCCCTGCTTCCCGCAGGATTTTCAGACCTTCCTCATCAGTCAGGATCGCTGTAGCAGCCGACTGCTGCGCGTAGCGCGCACCATGCGTGCGAGTACCTGGGACGGCAGCAAACATTCCGCCTTCAGGCACTTCGGCAGCGTTGAGTTCGATCGCGGCGATATCCGCTCCTGCCGCCGCGGATTCGGTAATGCCGTCAAGTCGGCCATGCGCGAGGTTACACAATTTCGCAAGGGTGGCGGTCATTGGCTGTTCCCTCTTTCAAGTCAGTCGTTGGTGTACAACAAATTGGAAAAATTCAAGAGATTCACTTTGCAGAAACCAAAGTAATAAAAGTCTGTGTATTAGTGCTGTCGCGGTAACTTCATTGTGGTGGTGACCTCGTTACGGCTGCAGCAACAACTTGCCTTCGCGGGGTGGCGACGGCGGTACGTTGTAGCGGTTAAGCGCCCAAGCGGCGATGTCCTTAAACAGTGGGGCTGCTGACTGACCGCCGTCACCATGAACACCACGCTGGGGTTCGTCAAGCATGATGCCAATGACAAAACGGGGATCGTCGGCAGGCGCGATGCCTGCAAACGTGATGTAGTACTTGGAATTCGAGTACGCGCCGGTGTCGGGGTCAACCTTCTGCGCCGTACCTGTCTTGCCTGTGAGCGAATACCCCTCAATACTATTTCCGGCAGCGGTACCCGACTGCTGCCCCGTGGGATCAGACTGCATAACGCCTTCAAACATGGCGCGCACAGTTTGGGCGGTCTCCGGGCTAACCACACGCACTGTTTCCGGGCGCTCTGTTGCCGTCTTCGTGCCGTCCGGGGAAATTGTCGAACGAATCATACGCGGCGGGATGCGCTCGCCATCGTTGGCGATTGCCTGGAAAACTCCTGTCATCTGCAGCAGTGTCATGGCCATACCCTGACCAATGGGCAGGTTCGCAAATGTACCGCCGGACCACTGCGGACGCTGCGGCACCAAGCCGGAAGATTCACTGGGCAACTCGATACCCGTGGACTGCCCCAGCCCGAAGAGATGCAGCATCTCAGCGAAGCGGTCCTGACCCAAACGCTCTGCCAGCATTAGGGTGCCGACATTGGAGGACTTGCCGAATACACCGGTCGTCGTGAAAGCTTCCGTGCCGTGCTCCCATGCATCGCGCACGGTGACACCCGCCATATCAATCGTGCCCGGAACCTGCAGAACCTCATCCGGTGTGGTCTTGCCGTCTTCGATAGCGGCCGCTGCGGTAATAATCTTTGCTACAGAGCCCGGCTCAAATGGGTTCGATACAGCGGAGTTTCCGATAGTGCGCCCCTCTTCGAGCTCGGCCCCCATATCCTTATTCGGGTTAGCCGTGTCCGCCTGCGCCATTGCAAGCACTTCGCCGGTCTTCGCGTCGAGCACGACTGCCGACGCATCCTTCGCTCCCGAGTTGGCCTTCGCCTGGTTGACCTGCTGCTGGACAAAGTACTGCATGTCGAGGTCCAGGGTCAGCTCGTAAGTCGTACCGTCCACAGCTGCGTGGACATCGCGCGTGGATCCCGGGATTGCCACACCGTTAGAGGCGATATCAATGGTCTTGCCACCGTTAATACCCTGCAAAGTGGCATCACGAGAGGCTTCAAAGCCGAACTGGCCGACGCCATCCATGCCAATCTTGCCGATGACGTTAGCCGCCGTCGCCCCATTCGGGTACTGGCGAATATCCTGACGCTCCGCCACCAGTTCCGGATACTTTTCCACGATGGCAGCGGCCTTGTCCGGGTCGACATTACGCACGAGCACCTCATAGGTGCTGTCCTCATTGCGCAGCTTCTCCAGAATGTCCTTCGAGCTCACCCGGGACGGCGCGCTCATCACCGAGTTCTCCTCGGTTTCGGGTTCCGCTTGACGACGGCGACTGCTTCCCGACTTCTCCGCGTCGATGTCGGCCACGTCGAGTAGCTTCGGCAAATCCTTGGCGATCTGCTCGAGGCGTTCATCGTAGGTAGCGACATCATCCGGGCGCTGCTTATGGGCGTCCCCAATCCACTTGCGCAAAGTGTTCGGGTGAACGGTAATACTGCGTGCCTCCATAGTGAAGGCAAGCTGAGCTCCGTTACGATCGAGAATCGCACCGCGCCGAGCTGCATCAACAACTTCCACCGTGCGCTGATTCTGCGCCGCCGCCGACAGGTCAGGACCTGCGACGAGCTGCACCCAAGCCAAACGGGAGACCAGCACTACAACTGCGATAGCGCCTATAAACTGCAGCCAGTTGCGACGTCGGATGAAGTCCTTATTACTAATGCGCATTTTTTCGCGCGGGGGCACGCTTCGGTTGGTTTTAGCATCGAGCCCCCGGCTGCGCTGACCATCCCGAACGCGACTTTGGCCTCTGCGCTCACGGGATGTAATTCGGTAAGCACGTTCGCCGAAGTCATACCCCCCTCCACGGTTGGGGTAGTCGTCTTCAGATCGAATCATGCGCTAGTGCTTTCTACTAAGTCGATTCTCCCGCGCGCGATAACGTTAGGCGGTATTCCCTGCCATCGCGAGTACTGAATTAATTAGTCTACAGTCGACTGACCAGAAACAGTGGAACCGCCAGAATATCGGACAGTTGGCCAGTTTGGCCCAGTTTGTTTTCTAAGTTCCTACGGTGCTGGAGCTGGCTCGGGTGCCGGAGCTTCCGGTGCTTCCGGCGCCGCGACTGGCGCTTCTGGGGCTGGCGCTGGCGCTTCAGCCTCAGGCGCGGGTGCCGGAGCCGGCGCAGGTGCTGGTGCGGGCTCATGGTTCTGCGGCGCATACGGAGCGGTTGCCGGCAACCCGTTCGGACGTGGGTGCGCTTCCTCAATGGCCGGTGCCTGCATCCCCGGAACATTCTCGGTGTCCTTCGGGTTCGACGACGGCGCATGCGGAACATTCGGCGACTCACTGTTGAGGTCGATAATCTTCTGCTGCTTCTCATCGCCCGGTCGCACTTCCACGACCTTGCCTTCCGGATCAGTCGTCAAAACGGCAGGCTGCTCCGGATTGACCATGCCCTCTTCCACAGCACGCTGCGCGATAGCACCGGTTGACTTCATGTAAGCAACATCCCGCTCGAGCACCTCCAGCTGGTTACGCAGCTCCTTTTCCTTGGTCTGCGCAGCATCCAGCTGCAAGGATGTCGAGGTCGAAATACCCGACAGCCACATCGCCGCCACGATTCCGGCAACGACGAGAATAATCATCACGGCCGCACCGGCAAACTTGTGGTTATCCCTCGAGGACGTCGTAACGCGACGCCCACGCACCGAGATGACCTGCTGAGAACCTGTGCGCCCAAACCGCCTGCGCTGATAAAGATCCTGTTTCGTGCGGGCGCTGCGGCCGCGCTGACGAGTCTTCGTCTTGGCACCGGCGACGGTTGCAGATGCGCCGCGGGAGGTGCGCCGGGTGGGGGCGTGCTCCGTGATTGTCGTTGCCATGCTCGAAAGTTCTCCCAGTACTTAGATTGTGAAGGGTGCGTTTGGTGCGGTTGAAAGGTTTGGGTCAATCGGCTCGAATTCGCTCGATACAGCGAACTCTCACCGGTGCGGCTCGGGGGTTGTCTTCGATCTCGCTTGCCGACGCCTTTTCCGCACCTCTCGTGATGAGAGCAAAGTGCGGTTCATGCCCCGGAAGCTCCATCGGGAGCCCCGGTGGGGTTGTCGACTTCACGCGCTCCGCAAAGTCCTTCTTGACGATGCGGTCTTCCAGGCTCTGGTAGCTCATGAACACTGCACGCCCATCGACTGCGAGTGCATCGCAGACCTGTGGCAGTACATTTTCCAGAGCTTCAAGCTCACGATTTACCTCGATACGAAGAGCCTGAAACGTACGCTTGGCCGGGTGTCCGCCCTTGCGGCGAGATGCCGCCGGAATGGTTTCGTAGAGCAGCTCAACCAGACGGCCGGAGGTCGTAAACGGTTCCTTCTCCCGCTCACGCAGGATTGCCGAGGCGATCTTGCCGGCGAAGCGCTCGTCGCCGTAGGTCGATAGGATGCGCGCGATATCACCGTGCGAATAGGTATTGAGCACATCCGCTGCGGTAATCCCCTGGCTTGCATCCATGCGCATGTCCAGCGGGGCGTCGACTCGGTAGGCGAATCCACGATTGACCTGGTCAAGCTGCATCGAGGAAACACCGAGATCGAAAAGCGCACCTGCAATGCCCTTCTCAGCGGCGCGGGCGAGAATATCCTCCGCGCCACTTCCACCAGCGGCTGCAGGAATCTCACCACTGAGCACCTCGGCGAGCGAATCGAAACGCACACGGAAGGCTACAAAGCGATCACCGAAGCGCGCGAGACGCTCTTCTGCCCCTCGCAGTGCATTGTCATCGCGATCGAGTCCAATGACGCAGAGATTCGGGAACTGCTCCAGCAGATATTCCGTGTGCCCACCGGCACCAAGAGTGCCGTCGACAACTACTGCGTCGTCACCCAGTGCCTCGATGCCCGGGCGCAACAAATCAGTTACTCGATGAAGCAAAACGGGGACATGACCAAACTCGCCGGACTTGCGATCATCCGCAGGTGCCGATCCGTTCATTTCCCCCTCCTCACCGGGTATGTTTGCACTGGTCAGAGAATCTATCGAGTGTATTCCCGGTTTGCTTAACGACGAGTGCCGCGCCAGCAACCAGACCGCACCTCATGAGCACTACTGGGAATGCTGCTATCGGTGCTTAAAACAAAAAGCGGGGATGTTCACAGGGCCCCGCCTGACAGAACCTGGTATCGGGGAAGTACACCAGGGGCTATCAGGCAGAGTCCATGCGGACATTCCCTCTTTTCGGTTATTCCATGCGGTTTATAAAACGCCGAACAGCGAGTCATCCTCACCTTCGGAGAAATCAGCTTCATGCTCCGCCTGGTAGGCCTCCCAGGACTCTTTGTCCCAGATCTCCAGAAAGTCAATAGAGCCGATAACCACGCACTCCTTGGAGAGATTCGCGTACCGACGGTGATCCATCGATAACGTGATTCGCCCCGAACCATCGGGCCGCTGCTCATCGGTGCTCGCCGCAAGATTTCGGATGAAAGCTCGCGCCTTGGCATTCGTACGAGAGGCCTTAGTAGCCCGCTGAGCTAATTTGACGAACTCCTCTTTCGGATACACCGCCAGAGAATGATCCTGTCCCTTAGTGACCATCAGGCCACCTGCGAGATCCTCGCGGAACTTCGCCGGCAACGTCAGGCGCCCTTTGTCATCAAGCTTCGGCGTATAGGTGCCCAGAAACATGCGTCACTGGCCTCCTATCCCCGTGTCAACCTCAATGTCAACGCACAAACGCTTACCGAATTCAGGGATTTAGGCGTTGCCTTCAAGCAGAGCCAGAGGGCTGCGCTTTACCGCAGTGCCAAAATCTCGCCAAACCTTAAGCGCAAATCGGATATTCACTTCTGCAATGTTGACCAACCTCAATCAACATCACGCCCCACTTTACCCCACTATCTGCCACTATCAACACAAGAAGGAGAAAAATAGTCACAGCATCAGCGCAACCCCACCGCCAGGACATCCATTTTAACCCAATTGACCTGGGATTTTAAAGAATCCTCTCGACAATTAAAGTGCGAATAAAAAGTGGGGCACCCACCCGCGACCACGCCGACAACGACGCCACACCAACCACATTGTTAACAGAAAGCAGTTTACGCCCCACTACCCACCACCTACCTGCTAGAAACTATCCAGATTGAACCTGATCGCCAGAATTAGCGCGTTGACCTGCAATTTTGTGTCGCCAGAGCCAAACTTTCGGAGATACCAACAACGACCGCAGATAAGAATTCCTCCATCCCAATAGCTAAGTGGGGAAAAGTGGGGACTCGGGGTGGGGCAAAGTGGGTGAGATCTTGTGGGTTAAGTGACAAAAAGTGTGTCCG
>NZ_KV787428.1:0-14546 GCF_001807105.1 Corynebacterium sp. HMSC14H10
GTGCTCAAAGTGTCATAAACCTAGTCACTTTCTCCGCGGGTGAGCGCACCCGCTAGTCTTGAGGCATGACTGAATCGGCGCGCGAGGAGCGCAAAGCGACTGGGACCTCTTCTCAGACGAAGAGGCGGCGGCGGAATCGTCGCCGTTCTCAACGCGCGTCGTCAGCGGGCGCGAAAACACCACCAACAGCACCGGCTTCCACCACAACGGACGCAGCCACGACCAACGCAGCTACACCGGCCTCAACCACCACCGGCGCGAGTACCGCTGGCACACCCACAACGGCCACAACCACACCCGCCACGGCCGAGACCGCCGCAACAAAGGCCGCTGACGAGCACAAACAGTTCTCGTCGGCGGAGGAAGCTCCTTACGCAATCGTGTCCATCCAGGCCACGGGCATCCACCCCAAGACGTCTCGGCTGGTCAGTCTGGGAGTATCCACCGCCGACAGCAGCGGCAACATCGTGGACACCTGGCATGTCGTCATCAATCCCACCGAAGATCCCGGCCCGACACACCTCCACGGCCTCGAGCCCGCGGACTTCGAGGGGGCTCCGAAATTCGGGGTGATCCAGGCCAAGCTCGCGCACGCGCTCGATGGACGCACGTTGGTTGCTCATAATGCGCCGCTGGTCTGGGGTTTTATAGTTGCCGAGGCCAAGAGGGCCCGTCGTCAAGCGAATCGTGAGCGATCCGCGCGGAATAAGCGGGGGCGTCGTCGTACGCGCACTCGCGTCGCGAGAATTCCGGCGCCCGCACGGATTGCCGATACGTTGGAAACGGCGCGCCGCCAGGGCAAACGGCTTGACGACGCACGCCTGCGCGCCGTCGCGCGCGCCTATGGCCTCGATGTGCCTTCGCCCGAGGCATCGATTGCTGGCATCTCGGTGCCGGAGCGAGTGCGGACGTTGGATGACGTCACCACCACGCTTGCGCTGTTCCGCGCACAGGGCGGGCTCGATGAGGGCGCAACCCTGAACATGTACACGCCCGACCAGCTGCGCGAAGACATTGTGGGCCTGCAGCGCTCGGCAGTGCGTGTCGACGCGATGGAGGCACCGCGCCCCGTGGAGAACCCCGGCCGCTATACGCCGGGGCGGAAGCTCGCGGAGGGCATGGAGTTCGTCGTGGCGCCAGAGGTGTCGCTGGACCCGGATGAGCTGATTGCGGCGGGCGTGCGGGCTGGGCTGGCCTACTCGGAGAAGGTCACCCGAGAGTCATCGGTGCTGGTGTGTAACCGACCTGCGGATGTGACTCCGGATCAACTGACGGGCAAGGCCATGCATGCCCACCGGAAGGACATTCCGATCGTTTCCGATGAGGCATTCTTGCGGCTGGTCGGAGAGATGTCGCCGGCCGCTGTGAAGGACGAGGCTAACGGCTGACTCGGTGGCTGCTCATTGGGTAATTGCAGTGGCACTGGGGCAACGGGCCTGCCGGATAGTCATCTTGTGGAGTCTAGTTTGCAGGCGTTAAGCCCCAGGACCGCGCTGATTCTGTGACGGTTGGAAGCGACAACCTTATAGATAAAGCTCCACAGTTTTGTCAGTGGCGGGAAGAGCAGGAATGTGCCCGCACATCGGAATAGTGCCTTGGTGCCGCCCTCACGCAAGGCGATACCTATCGCCTCGTGGCCGTACCGAAATTCTCGGCCGCTCTTAGCACCAGGTTCACCGACTGCTGCTTCGGCTGGGATTGTGGCGACCGCCGGGGTTGGAAGCATGGCGACCGCCTCAGCTGAGATGTGTTGACGAACTTCCTCTGGCAAGGACTGGTCTTCGGGACTAGCACCAATCATGCGGACACCACTGAGTTTGGCCAGAAGGGTCACGCTTGCCTCGCAGAACCCACAATCGCGGTCGTAGTAGAAAGTGATGTCAGGGTTCATCATTTTTCGGCGGCCTTTTTATACAGACTCTTGCCATTAAGTTTGGTGTGCTCAAAATTGACTAGGACATCAAATTTCTGGAGGTCTTCCCAAATTTCCTTGGCTTGCCCGCGCGACCCAATAGAGCCCGACTTCACGCATTGCAGTAGCACGTGCTCGGTATTGAAAATGTATCCAGCTTCTTGCTTCCGCGCTAGCTCACAGGCATCACCATCATCCATGATGAGCGCAGTGGCTACGCCCTTACCCTGATCTTTCGCATAAAGACAATGGGCGATAGCGATGTACTCTCCCAGGTGTTTAGCTTTGCCCCCTTGAAAGGTATAGCCAGGACCAGAATAGAGGCGAACATAGGGATAAAGTTTTTTGTGGTCATCGTCGAGAACTTCGACATTCGGGTGCCCCAGAAACCAATCCCAGTGTCTCTTTCCGCAGTTGAAGCGCCGTTTATCCAATTTGCGTTCGACTTCATTTTTGACTGCTCCTGGAATGCTGATGGTCTTCTTGCCTGCGAAGTCGAGCAAATACTGGTGATTCTTCGAACATACGAAATTAAGAAGTACGCTTGTATCAGCTATTAGGAGGTAACCAGCCATCGTTTATTGGGCGCTTTCTAAACTATCGGGACCATCGCCGAAGAAAGCGTCTAGTTCCGCGAAGGGATCTGCTTCCGTGTCAGCCGCATCCTGATTCTGCACATTCGCATCATGCCTCAATGGCGGTAACTGTGACTGCGATGCACTTATCAGCTCCTTCACCTCATCGACACTGCTCATTTCAGCAAAAGCAATGCTGGGAAGGTCGACTATCCCCTGTTCGTAAGCGCGATATACGTCTTTCACCAACCGCGCTGATGGTTGCACTAGTTCGGAGACCTTTACCGCGCGGTCATAGTCAGCTTTCCAGCCATACCGGGCAGCCAGCGTGGGAGCTGATACACCTTTCAGTTCTTCCGATTGCCCTTCGCTAATGAGGTCTGCGCGCCTCATCTGAATAAGTGCGACTCGCGGCGAAATTTGATACTTGCGAACGACATGGGACAACGCAGCAAGGACGTCACCTCCACCGATAAGCTCGCCGAGGTTCTGGTCTGTTTTCAACCCATCAGTTGGGCAGAGCACATTACGAGCGAAGGCATCAGCACGAACTTCCTGATAATCACGCTTGCCACAGGCGTATATTCCAGGCTCAGAGTGCTCATCATCTGCAACGATTTTCGAGGACTCGAAATCATTGGAAACAAAATGCCCAATTTCATGCGCAACGGTAAACCGCTGACGGTAAGGAACGGATGACTTCGCAATTCCAATGACTGTCGCTCCCGTCACGGGGTCACGCAAAGCAAGTGCATCAACATTGGCTGGTAAATCCAGAATCATAAAATCTGCATTAACCAACTGCATAAAGCCAGCGATGTCGGCGATTGGATCATTTCCTAGGGTGTGCTTCTTGCGGAACTCTATAGCAAGGTCGAGCCCCTCCTTGCTCGCACTGCACATGGGGAACCCTCCTTAATTTTGAGTTAGCAGCACTCGAAGCTGCAGGTAAGGCAAAAGCATCTCCCGCGCTCCCTTAACACTCGCGCCATCCTGTGAAGTGCGGGCCACGGCCTGCACACGCTGGCTGACCGGGTTTTCCTCCACAAGTTCATCCAACGGCACGCCAAGAGCCCACGCAAGCGCCATAACCTGCTCAAGTGAGTAAGTCGCCTTGCCATTTTCCAGGCGACTGACTGCAGATTGCGACACCACACCATCGGTGGCGTCAGCCAAATCACGTGTGGTCATGCCACGATTTGTGCGCAACTGATGCAAGCGCGCGCCGAAGAAGTTGCTTTCTGTATTAGCCATACCTCTTCCCCCTTATCTGCTAGTGGACAGTATAGGGCAACACATGAATCAAAACAATAATTCTTTGATTCAGTGCTTGAATTCGATTCCTCAAATACGCTTTCTCACCTCGGTAATCTCCTTCCTCTCTTCCGCCGCATGACCGCCTAATCCCCGAAGATCAACATGATCGCAATCACCTCAAAGTTCAGATTTCAAGGCTCCGCAGGGAGACCTCCCACAAATCCCATCAGGCCTCACAGGCCTGCTTCTTAGGCCTAGCCCTTTCGTGCGCGTAATATTTACACACATGACAAATGGCACCTCTCCGCAATCGCATTCCGCTGATAGCGCGGATGCCAGCCCGCACGGTACTGCTTCGAGTGGCTCCCGCGACTCGAATAGTTCTCGTGGCCTGCGCGGCACCGGCGCCCGCCTGCGCGCCGGCCTCGCCACATCCGCCGCTCACGCCGCCACCTGGGCCTCCCGGAAGTCCGGTCGCGGCGCGGGTGGCATGATTGGTGGCCTAATTGCGCAGAAGATTGACCCGCGCATTCTGGCTTCCCTCGGCAAGGGACGCCCGGCCGCGATCATCACTGGCACCAACGGCAAGTCCACCCCCACCCGTATGTTCGCGGCCGCCATGCGCGCCGCTGGCCACAACGTGGCCACCAACGAAGGCGGCGACAACATGGACGCGGGTATTATCTCCGCGCTGCTCGCCACTCCCGATGCGGACAGCCTGGTCCTGGAGGTCGATGAGCTACACGTCCCGCACATCGCAGAGGATCTGAAACCGCAGGTCCTGGTGCTGCTGAACCTTTCCCGCGACCAGCTCGACCGCGTCGGCGAGATCAACAAGATTGAGGCCACACTCCGCGCTGCGGTGGACGCTAACCCGCAGGCGACGGTCATCGCCAACTGCGACGACCCACTCATCGCATCGGCTGCGTGGGATGCCAAGAAGGTTATTTGGGTCTCCGCGGGCGGCGGCTGGACCAACGATGCCACCTCCTCCCCGCGCACCGGCGGCCCTATCATCCAGGACGGCCACGACTGGTATGCCGTGAAGCCACTCCCGGACGGCTCGGAGTTTAAGCGCCCTGAGCCGGACTACCGCATCACTGCGGAGGGAGTCATCACGCCTGCTGGCGACACCCTGCCGATGAACCTCACACTGCCGGGCAACGCCAACCGCGGCAACGCCACCTTGGCAATCGCGGGCGCTGTCGATATGGGCGCGGACCTGGAGAAATCCCTCCGGGCCACCGAGACCGTCGACAACGTTGCAGGCCGCTACTCCACCATGGTTGTGCGGGATGACAAGGGCGCCGAGAAGCACGTGCGCATGCTGCTGGCCAAGAACCCAGCCGGCTGGCAAGAGGCGCTGTCCATGGTCGATCGCACTGCGGATGCAGTGGTCATCGCGGTCAACGGTCACGTCGCCGACGGCGAGGACCTGTCCTGGCTATGGGATGTCCGCTTCGAAGACTTCGACGGCATGGATGTGTTATCCGCGGGCGAACGCGGAACTGACCTCGCGGTGCGGTTGCTGTATGCGGGCATTGATGCGAGGTTGGTCGCAAATCCGCTGCAGGCGATCCGGTCGTGTGAGGCGCGGGGGTCGTCGTCAAGCGTCACCCGAGTTGAGGTGCTGGCGAACTACACCGCCTTCCGCGATCTGAAGCGCGACATCGAACGAGCACAGGAGGAAAAGTAAATGAGCGAGCTGTCTATCGGTCTGATCCTCCCGGACGTGCTGGGCACCTACGGCGATGATGGAAATGCGCTGGTGCTGCGACAACGCGCGCGGATGCGTGGGATTGACGCCGAGATTGTCCCGATCAAGCTGGGCGACGCCGTCCCCACCGACCTGGATATCTACACCGTCGGCGGCGGCGAGGACGTCGCACAAACCATCGCGGTGGAGCATCTGATCAATGACGGCGGCATCAAAAAGGCAGCCGAGGCCGGGAAGCAGATCCTCGCGATTTGCGCGGGCTTCCAGATCTTCGGCAATTCCTTCCGCGCGGGCGGACGCGACGTCGCAGGTCTCGGCCTTGTCGACTGCACCACCGATTCACTCGAGTCGCGCGCGATCGGCGAAATCTGCACGCTCGTCGATCCCACGAACGGTTTGCTTGACGACGTCGACGCCAGCCCACTGACTGGCTTCGAAAACCACATGGGTCGCACGACCCTGGGTGCCGATGCGAAGCCGCTTGGTCGGGTTGTCCGTGGCGTGGGCAATACCGGCCCGGAAGTGGAGCAGGCGGACTCCGGGATTGCTCCGGGAGTGGACGTCTCTTCACTCACACCGACCGGTGACGCCGAGGGCGCGGTGCAGGGTTCGATTATCTGTACCTACCTGCACGGACCTGTGTTGGCTCGCAATCCGCAGCTGGCTGATCTTTTGCTGGCCCGCGCTACCAACCAGGACCTGTCGAGCCTGGCTCCGCTAGACCTCGAGGTCGTGGATAAGCTGCGCGAAGAGCGCATCCTGTCCAAGCCGCGTCCGAAGAGCGAGCGCTAGTTTTGTAGTTTCGCGCGCGGCCGGTTGGAGGCCTTAGACCTTCAGCCGGCCCGTCAGCGCGCGGGACAGGGTGAGTTCATCGACGAACTCCAGGTCCCCGCCCAGTGGCATGCCGGAGGCCAACCGAGTGACCTCGAGATCCGGGAAGTCCCGCAGCAGCCGGGCCAAATAGGTGGCGGTTGCTTCGCCCTCGGTGTTGGGGTCAGTCGCGATGATGACCTCGTGGATTTCTGGGGGTTGGGTCTCGTCGACGTCGTCAAGCACGCCTGCGATACGTTGCAGCAGCGTGCGGATATTGAGCTCGTTCGGACCGATGCCGCCGAGCGGATCGAGCGCCCCGCCGAGCACGTGGTAGCGACCGTTGTACTCCCCCGTGCGCTCGATGGCCTGGATATCGCGCGCCTCTTCAACGACGCACACCAAACCTCGGTCGCGCCGTGTATCCGAGCAGTACTGGCACACGTCGGTTTCCGAAATATTGCCGCAGACCCGGCAGAATTGCACACCCTCGCGCACCCGCCCCAGCGCGGATTGGAGTCGCCCGATGTCCTCCGGCTCCGCCTTCATCAAGTAGAAAGCGATACGCTGAGCTGACTTCGGGCCGATGCCCGGCAGGCGCGAGAACTCATCAATGAGATCTTGGAGTGGTCCCTCGAACAATGATAATTACCTACAATTACTGGTCTGAAAAGCTAATTTAGAAACCGAGGCCACCGAGACCGTCGAAGCCCTGGGACAGCGGGCCCATCTTCTGCTCTGCCAGCGACTGCACCTTAGCGGTAGCGTCCTGGAAAGCTGCGAGGACCAGGTCCTGCAGCCCGTCGACATCCTCCGGGTCTACGACCTTCGGATCAATGGCGATGTCCGTGACCTCGCCCGAGCCCTGCATAGTCACCTTGACCAGACCGCCACCGGCCTCACCGACGATGGTGGAGGCGACGATCTCCTGCTGTGCTGCCTGCAGCTGCGCCTGCATCTGCTGTGCCTGCTGCAGAATTGCGTTCATATCTGGCTGAGTCATAACTAACTTTCCTAACTATTGTGCTTTTTACGTGCTGATTTATAGTTACGCGCACGCTTCTAAGGCTCATCGCCCATGCTTTACGACGCGCATCGCCGCCCCATTCTAACGGCTCTAGCGGTCTTCTAGCGGTTTGGCTCCCAGCTCCTTTTCCAGCATCTCCATGACCACGTCCTTTAGCGAGCGGTGATCGAGAGACCCGACCTCGTTCGCGGCCTCGAAATACTCGGAGGTGTCCTCTTCGTAGTTGTTGTCCTGCGGGGTTTGGGGAACCGGGTTGTAGTTGGTGTTGGCGTTGGAGTTGTAGTTGTAGTTGGACGGGTTGCGCGAACCGTAGCTCTCTGTGCCCTCTGCGCCCTCTGGTGGAGCGAACTCCTCCATCGGCTCTGGTGGCAGCGGGACGCCGCCGAAGCCCGAATCCTGATTGGCCTGGGCCTGAGCATTTGCTTGAGCGTTTGCTTGCGCATTGGCCTGGGCCGCGCGCAGGAATGACTGCGGCTGGTTTGGCTGCTGCGGCTGTTGCTGGGCCGGGTTCGGGTTTGGTTGAGCTGGCTGGCTTGGTTGGCTTGGCTGATGTGGCTGTGCCGGCTGGTCGTGACCTGCCTGCTGTCCCATTTCAGCACGCTTGGCGGCTTCGATTTTGGCACGGCGCTCAACAACGGATGCGTATGCCGACGACCGCTGCGGACCTGGCTGCGGCTGCTGTACCTGCTGCTCAGATGTCTCTGGTTGCGCTGGTGCTGCGAGTGTCGGTGCAGGGGCGGTGTCGTTCGGCGAGGACGAACCTCTTGACGACGAATCATCCTCCCCGGAACCACCATTAGTAGCTGTTGAACGCGGTGCGCGCGGGCGCGTACCGACGACACAGTGCACCTGGCCGTTGAAGCCCGTCACCTGCTTCACTGCAGCGGACAGCGCCTGAGCGTAATCAGGCGTATTGAGCCTGGTAGCGAGCGCTCCTGTGCTGTGCCCAATGACGAGCGTGTCGTTTTCGACATCGAGCGGTACCGCCTGCTCGGCCAGCACGCGAATGGGGAACGCATGCTGTCCGTCGACAGCCGCAAGGATGTCCTGCCAGTGCTCGCGGATTTTCTCGATACCGGCGGGTGCAGGTTCGGGCTCCGGCTGTGCTGGTTGCTCCGGCTGTGGGGCCTGAGTTGGCTGTTCAGAGTGAGCTGTCGAGGCAGAGACAACTGGCTCTTCCTCGACAATCGACATCGAGCCGCCTTCCCCCTCACGCTCGCGGGTTTGCTGCTCACGCTCCTGCGCAAGCTGCGCCCGAGTCTGCTGCTCGCTGATGCGGGCATGCTCCGCCATCTTCCGACGGAACTCACGAATCTTCTCCGCCTGAGCTTCTTCCTCGGACATCGGCTGCTCAGCCGGTTCAGACTGCTGCGGTTGTTCGGCCTGCTGAGGCTGTTCAACTGATTCGGCCTGCGTAGGCTGTTCAGGCTGTTCAGGCTGTTCAGGCTGTTCAGCGGTCGCAGTAGGTGCTTCTGGTGCAGGCTGCGGCTCAGTCACCGACTCCTGCGACACCGGTGCCGCTGCCGCTGGTGCAGGCTGCTGCTGAACAGGTTCAGGCTGGGACTGAGGCTGCGACGGTGTCTGCGCTGGCGCTGCCTGCCCAGCACGACTGCCCTGGGTCTGCGCACCCTTCTTACGCTGGGCATTCCGCTGGCGCCATGCCTCACGAGCCGACTGGCCAGACTGCATCGGCGAAGCATCGGCCTCAGCCGCACCCGACCCCGGCCCCGCATCGGAAGACACCGGTGCCGCTGCGGGGGTTGCGGCCCCCGAGCCGTCGGCAAGCGCGGGCCTGCCGTGCTCCAACGCTTCTACGCGCTGCAGCAGCGACTCCACGGAGTCTTCGGTGGCGGGCAGGAGCATGCGCGCACAGAGGACTTCGAGCAGCAGGCGCGGCGACGTCACGCCGCGGAAGTGCCGCAGACCATCAGAGAGCACCTGCGTGAAGCGCGTCAGCGTCGCCGGGGGAATTGTCCCGGCCTGCTCCAGGACACCGTCGATTTGGCTCTCCGGGATCTCCACCAAGCCCTGCTCCAGCGCATTCGGCACTGCGGACAGCACCAGCAAATCACGCACCCGGCCAAGCAGATCCGAGGCAAACCGCGCCGGATCCTGACCCGACATAATCACACGCCCGACCACGCTAAACATGGCCGCACGATCGCCCGCTGCCAGCGCCTCAATCGCATCCGTGATGATCACGCTGTCAGTGACACCGAGAATGGCCGCAGACGTTTCATAATCCACGCCATTGGTGCCGGAACCGGCAATGAGCTGATCCATAACCGACAGCGAGTCACGCGGCGAACCACCACCGGCCTGGATGACCAGCGGATACACGTCCGGCTCTACCCGCACGCCCTCGGCCGTGACCACACGCTCAAGCAGCCCGCGCATATCCGGCGGAGTCAACAACCGGAACGGGTAGTGATGCGTACGCGAACGAATAGTCGGCAGCACACGCTCCGGCTCCGTGGTCGCAAAAATGAAGATGAGGTGCTCCGGCGGCTCCTCCACAATCTTCAAAAGCGCATTGAAACCCGAAGCGGTAATCATATGCGCCTCGTCAATAATGAAGATGCGATAGCGCGACTCCGCCGGCTGGAAGATAGCCTTTTCCCGCAGCTCACGCATATCTTCCACACCATTGTGGGAAGCCGCGTCCAGCTCAATAACGTCCAAATTGCCCGGACCGCCCGGCGCTAGCGCACGACACGACGCACACTGGCCACACGGTGTGGCCGTCGGCCCCTCCGCACAGTTCAAACTGCGCGCCATAATGCGCGCCGACGAGGTCTTGCCACAGCCACGCGGCCCGGAGAACAAATACGCATGGTTAATGCGGTTGGGACGCCCCTGCGCATCCCGAGATTCCAACGCCGCCGACAGCGGGTCAGTTACGTGCCGCTGCCCCACCACTTCGGCGAACGATGCCGGACGATACTTCCTATACAGAGCCACGTGCTCAGCCTACCTTCCACCCCGGATCGGCTAGTTCGAACCCTCCTGGGAAACAACCGACTCACGGCACCAATCCCGCAGGTCAGCATCTACTTCGGCCAACTTCTGCATCAGCGCCTGCGGCCCCTGCTGCTCATAAAACACCAGCTCCGCATCCGTAATTGGCACCAGTTGCGTCATCGTGGTCATGCGTCCCTGCGGGGACTCCACATCACCCTCATGCAGGCTGATCTTGCCCGGCATCTCGGACACATTCGGCACCCCGTCGCTCCACACATACGGCACCGTGCACAGCACGTGCGCCACGGTAAAGGCCACGCTTGCCGACGACTCCCCTACCTCGGCCACCTGATCGGCAGCCAGCCGCACCGCATTCGGAATAACACGGCCCGGAATTGGCGACAGGAACTCCGGCTCTTCCTCCACCAGCGCTCCCGCGGCCGCGACCATGGTGGCCACGGGAAAATCAGCGTATGCGACGGAGAAGAGCTCCACGCGGATATCCGTCTTTGCTGCGCCGGTCAGACCACAGTAGTTGCGGCCCAACTCCACGGTGGCGGCTGCCGTTTCCGGACGACGCTCGTTCGCTTGGCCGTCCGGCCCGTCGTAAAGCGAGAACTCAGCGACCCGAAGCGGAGCCGAATCGTGTTCCTGCCCGTGCCGACCACTGCCCGGCAGCTCCGTCACATACTCGCTGACCTGGGGTTCTCCGGGGAAAAGCCCGGAGATCCAAAACTTCGTCTCTTCGAAGTTCATATAGTCCTATCCCGACCTACCTGGCCTGCTTAACCTACGCAGTCGCCTTCTCAGCGGCGGCGAGCAGCACACAGGTAGCGACGCCATCCATAGCAACCTCGAGCTCCTCCATCGGAGGCAGCGACGGTGCCAGGCGGATATTGCGATTATTCGGATCCTGCTTCAGCGGGAAGGAAGAACCAGAACCGGTCAGCGCAATGCCGGCCTCCTTGGCCAGCTCCACCACGCGACGAGCAGTGCCATCGACCACGTCGAGGTTGATGAAGTAACCGCCGGTCGGCTTCGACCACTCTGCCACGCCGTACTCCGACAGGCGCTCATCCAGAATCTGCAGAACCTTCTCAAACTTCGGAGCCAGCGAACCTGCATGACGACGCATCTGCTCACGCACGCCCTCCGCGTCACCGAAGAACTTGGCGTGAGCCAACTGGTTGACCTTGTTCGGGCCAATGCCGCGGATACCAGCGTGCTTGAGGTAATCCTCCAAGTTGGCGTCCGAGGAAGCGTAGAAAGCAATACCAGCGCCTGCGAAGGTAATCTTCGAGGTCGAGCCGAATGCCCACACGCGGTTCGGGTTACCGGCCTCTTCCGCCCACTTAATGACGTTGTGGATCTCCGGGAACTCATCCGTCAGCGTGTGAACCATGTAGGCGTTATCCCACATCAGACGGAAATCCGGGGCAGCGGTTTCCATTTCAACCAGACGGCGGCAGACCTCAGCGCTGTAGGTCACGCCCGTCGGATTCGAGAACATCGGGACATTCCACATGCCCTTAATCTGCGGGTCGGAGGCCACCAGCTTCTCCACGACATCCATATCCGGACCGTCTTCGTTCAACGGCACCTGGATCATCTCAATGCCAAAGTGCTGCGTGATAGCAAAGTGCCGGTCATACCCCGGAACCGGGCACAGCCACTTCAGCACCGGCTCCTCGTTCCACGGGCGCTCCGAGTCGACATTGCCGAACTGCATGGCCCACGAAATCAGGTCAAACTGGATGTTCAGGCTGGAAGCATCCTGTGCCAGGACGTTTTCCACCGGCAGATCCAGCAGTTCCGCCCAGATAGCGCGGATATCAGTAATGCCTTTGGCGTTGCCGTAATTGCGGACATCCTCCCCAGAAGCCGAAATGTAATCCGGCGCCGGGAGACCCAGCAGGGCGTTTGCGAAATCGAGCTGCTCCGACGACGGCTTACCACGAGTCAAATTCAGTGCGAGGTTACGGGACTTCAGTTCCTCATATGCCTTCGCAAACTCATCCTTGTGTGCCGCCAACTGCTGAACATCGAAGGAATCCACGGCCATGGTGTACGCACCCTCCCAGGTATCGGACATAAGTTAAAACCTGACAAAACTGGCACGGAAAGCTTTTTCCCCGCGCCGCATCCGGCTTTGCAACCAAGTGTAAGGCATACCCCGGATTGGGATTTCTACAACTTCCCCGACAGCGCATCCAGACGCTGCTTACTCGGCCCCTCCAAGCCGATAATTTCTACCTCTTTGCCCCGGTCAGCAAACTTGACCCGCACGGAATCTAACGCCGCCACTGTGGAGGCATCCCAAATCTCAGCCTCCGACATATCGATGACAATCCGCTGCGCAGGATCGGTGTAGTCGAATTGGTACACCAGGTCGTTACTGGAGGCGAAGAACAACTGACCCCGCACCTTGTACGTCCGGGAGTGGGCGCTGGGGTCGTCGTCAAGCACTTCAATCCTGACCAGGTGAGCGACACGGCGCGCGAACATCAGCGACGCCACGACCACACCCAAAATCACCCCGATGGCGAGGTTATCCGTCGCCAGCGTGGCGATGACCGTCACCAGCATCACCGCCGTCTCCGAACGCGGCATCAGGCGCAACGTCCGCGGGGAAATCGAGCGCCAATCGACTGTGTCCACCGACACCACGACCATCACCGCAACCAGCGCCGCCATCGGAATCACTCCAACTGCAGAACTGAGCAGAAGGACCAGAATGAGCAGGAAGACACCGGAAAAGAGCGTCGTCAAGCGAGTGCGTCCCGACGATTCCTTCACACCCACCATCGTCTGACCAATCATCGCGC
The DNA here is from genome assembly GCF_001807105.1 of Corynebacterium sp. HMSC14H10. Classification (NCBI taxonomy): domain Bacteria; kingdom Bacillati; phylum Actinomycetota; class Actinomycetes; order Mycobacteriales; family Corynebacteriaceae; genus Corynebacterium; species Corynebacterium sp. HMSC14H10. The sequence goes on from NZ_KV787428.1 coordinate 13,085, forward strand.
AGCCAGCGATACCGCCGAAGAAACCGCCCGCGATGTTCGCCACACCCAGCCCCCATGTCTCGCGGGTCTTGTCCGAATGCGTGTCGGTGATGTCGTCCACGAGCTTCGCCGTCATCAGCGATTCCATGATGCCGACAATCGCCACGCCCACCGAATACGGCGCAATCAGCTGCAGAGTCTCCCAGGTCAGGGGCACATTCGGGATCAGCAGCTGCGGGAGGGATTCCGGGAGCTCGCCCATATCGCTCACGTTCGGCACGCGCCAATTCGCCAACACCGCAACAAGCGTGACGACGATCACCGTTACCAGCGGAGCCGGAATCGCGGTGAACACGCGGGGCAGGAACACCATAATCGCAATACCCAGAGCGACCAGCGGATATACCAGCCACGGCACATCGATGAGATGCTCCAGCTGCGCAGTGAAAATGAGGATGCCCAGCGCGTTAACAAAGCCAATCATGACCGCGCGCGGAATGAAACGCTGCAGCTTAGCGATACCCAGCGCCGCAAAAGCAATCTGCAACACACCCGCGAGCAGCACCGTTGGAATGAGGTAATCCATCCCGTACGTCCGCGACAACGGCGCGACGACGAGCGCAACCGAACCAGCGGCAGCAGTAATCATGGCCGGGCGGCCACCCGTAAAGGCAATCACGATGGCCATAATCACCGAGCTAAACAGCCCCACCGCCGGGTCCACGCCCGCCAGGATGGAAAACGAGATGACCTCGGGGATTAGCGCGAACGACACCGCAGCACCGGCCAGCAGCTCGGTGCGCAGGCGCTTCGGTGAAGAAACTGCGAACCGGAAGGAGTCCCACACGCCCATTGGCGCTGGGGTTTCTCGGGTTTCTGGTGGTCCTGGAGTTTCTAGCGGTTCTCGTGTTGTCTGTGGTGGCACTCGCGTGTCGTCTGCATCGCTCATGCACAGTATTCTTCCAGACCAGCGAACGCGACCACTTGTGGCCAAGGTATTCACCTATCGATGCGCTGCAGCGTGGCCATAAGTGAATAGCTCATCGATAGGTGAAATGGCCTGGCCAATATCGCGGGGATAAGTGCCGAAAAAACATCGATAGGTCACAGGAAACCGCCGACAAGTGCCCGAAACCTAGCCATAAGTGCCAGAAGAACGCCGGGGATAAAAAAAGGGGACCCCACGCACCCGTCAGAGCTCGCTGACCCTTGCTGCATTCCTGCCCTGGGGGAGTTCACGAGATGGACGCCACATGGGATCCGTGAAGACAGCCTACTACAGGCCCAGGCAAAAAGTCACACTGCTAGCGCTCGCCGCACCGTTCAGCGAAGAACTGCCACACTAATCAGCGCGCTGCCACCACGGATTCGTCACCAGTTTCGTGACAGCATTCATGACAGCATTCATGACAGTTCCCCGCCTCCCCGCAGCCCCCGGCATATACTGCAAATCCGGGTTAAGTAAAGAAAAGTGTGTCCGCAT
>NZ_KV787429.1:0-2344 GCF_001807105.1 Corynebacterium sp. HMSC14H10
GCCGCGGCCCGCTTTTGTTTTACCCACAAGTAAACAACATTCAATCGATAGATGTCGTAGCTTATGTCTCGGTGATAGCCATTGATTTTGCTTGGTTGTGGGTATTTGGAAGGGGCCCGGTGCGCAGTAGACCGGTCGCGGAGGCTCCTCGAATTCTGGCTCTTAGCTTGGTGGCGTGTGCGATTCATCCATTGCACTTCTGTGACTATCACCGCCACTCATCCCTACATACTGATACCCCAGTCCAATTGAGGCTTTATTACCAAGCTGTCCAAATAGGGAGACATACGCTTACTTAGTAGTCAGCTCTGATCTTCGACTCGTACCTACGAGATGCTGTGGCGGCGTCCTCGATCACGCCAAAAGAAAATCCCGTATAGGTGAGGTATTGCCTGCGCCCATACGGGAGGGTGTCGTATTTAGTTAAGTTAGCCCTGTCTGGGATTAAGCTATGCAGTCGCGCTAATCAAAGTACCGAGGTTAGTTATTACTGCTCGGCTTAGCCGACGGGACGTCTCCGTAGCCGTCGTGGTCCTTATCTTCAGAGTTAATACCTCCGCGGAAGGTGTCGTGAGCACTCGGAGTAACGGCGTGCGGTGCACGGTCGGCGGTGTTGAACAAAAGATTCAAGATGATAGCAGCGACGGAACCTACGCAGATACCTGAAGCCATAAACGTTTGCGCCCATGCCGGTAGTCCGGAGAATAGTTCGGGCGATACAGCAGGAAGTAATGCCAATGCCAACGGAATACCCACGACAATCACGTTGGATTCAGTGAACGTAACCTTGGATAGAGTGCGGACGCCCGATGCTGCGACCATACCGAACAAGGCGATACCGGCACCTCCCAAAACTGGAGCTGGGATAGCGGCAACGAGAGCGGCCGTCTTTGGAATCAAACCCAGGATCAGCAGCATTCCACCTGCAGCTGCGGTAACCCATCGGGAACGTACGCCCGTGATGGATAGGACGCCAATGTTCTGGGCAAACGCCGTGTATTGGAAGGTATTGAAAATACCGCCAATTACGGTCGCAGCACCGTCGGCACGCAGTGTGTCGGCAATACGGTGATTATCAATCTCGGATTCGGTAATCTCGCCGATTGCAAGTACGTCGCCAGTCGCTTCGACCATAGTCACAAGCGAAACAATGCACATGGCAAATACAGCCGAGAGGACGAATTCAGGCATGCCAAAGTAGAATGGATGCGTCAACCCGAAGACTGGTGAGTCCTTAGTTCCAGACCAATCCACCATTCCCAATGGAATGCATAGCAGCAATCCGGAGATCATGCCCACTAGAACGGCAATGCGGGCGAGCCATTCTGGTGCCCATCGCTCAATACTGAGAATTAAGACCAACACAAACGCAGCTACTGCCAAGTTTTGAGGTGCGCCGAAATCTGGAGTGTCCTTGACTTCAGCACCGCCACCAACCCAGTCGGCTGCGACTGGCATAAGCGTCGTGCCGATAATCAATAGCACCGTGCCAGTGACCAACGGCGGAAATAGGCGTAGAAGCGACGCAAAAAGCGGTGCAAAGAGCATCATGAAAATGCCCGATGCAATCACCGAACCGTAGATTGCGGGTACGCCGTATTGCGATCCGATAGTAACCATCGGAATCGCGGCAGAGAAGGTACAGCCCTGAATCAGTGGTAGTCGCACACCAAATCGCCAAATACCCACCGACTGTACGATGGTGGCGATGCCTGCAACAAACAGGTCCGCAGCAATTAGGTGCGGAATATCGGACGGGGACATACGCCCGGCATCCACAAGTGCCCAGCCCACGAAAAGCGGGACTGCCACCGCGCCTGCATACGCGGCGAGCACATGTTGAAAGCCGAGTACAAGCAGTTTCACATGGCCCGGATACTCATCGACCGGATGAACCGTCTGAGTATCGGTCTTCGTTGATGTAGTCACAGTTCGACTTTAGTTCCCTAGTCCAGGTTTTCCTCACTGGAGCTTTCTATTGGGGTGGTTTCGCTCCATCTCGCTTTACGACGAGGCCATCGGGTCACGTCACTTTGCTGAGATAACTCGTGAGTGTGCGTGGGAAGCCGCTGAACGAATGCATTGCGGAACAGCTTTAAGTGAGACTCTAGGGTTATGGTTTTCTATTAGCTCGGAAATACACTAGAAAGGCGTTGTGACCTGCAGGTTCGCTTTATGTGAGAAGTGTGTGTAATGTATCCGGGGTCAGCGCGACAGGGCGATGTGATCGCTGTTGTGGTGATGTGGGGGAGAGTTTACTTTGTATTCACGGTCGGTTTGACTTGTGTTTGCGATGAAGGTAAAGTCTTCTTCTGCTGCTCACGGGGTGGCTGCTGCTTGGTTG
>NZ_KV787430.1:0-25799 GCF_001807105.1 Corynebacterium sp. HMSC14H10
AAAGACACACTTTTCTTTACTTAACCCGCAAATCCACTCACCTGCATAAAAACAAGAAAACCCCCGGCGTAAACCGGGGGTTTTCACTCTGCGGAGGATGTGGGATTTGAACCCACGAGGGATGTGACTCCCGCACGCGTTCCAGGCGTGTGACATAGGCCGCTAGTCGAATCCTCCAACGTCGTTAAAGACTACCCAACAAACCTCATTTTCCCAAAACGCGCCCCCTACCTGGGAAAACGAGGCATTTAAGCGACACTTCCGCGCAACCGGTGCCACCAACAGCAACCAACTCCGGTTGCCGGTTGCCGGCTGCCGGCTGCCGACTGCTGTTTCGCCCCCACTCCCGGAATTTTTCCGGGAGTTACTTAGCCAGCCGAGCAATCGCCGCCGAGGCCTCCTCCAGCTTGGCGTCCAACTCCTCCGGGCCGCCCTCAGCCGCATGCACCACACAGTGATGGAGGTGAGCATCCAGAAGAGTTAACGCCAACGACTTCAACGCCGAATTCACCGCCGAAATCTGGGTCAAAACATCGATACAGTACTCTTCGTTCTCAATCATCCGACCAATGCCACGAACCTGCCCCTCAATGCGACGGATACGGGATTCATAACGCCGCTTCTCCACGAGATAACCGGGATCAGTGGTGTCATGGCAGCAAGAATCGTCGTCAAGCGAATGCGATTGCGACGAACAACAAGACTCACTCATGAGTTACTCCTTTTTGAATAGCTGGTTGACTCGGAGAAAAACCGCGCAGACGCAGACTGTTGCCGACCACAAAAACCGACGAAAACGCCATCGCAGCGCCAGCCAACATCGGATTCAACAACCCCAGCGCGGCGACAGGAATTGCCAAAACGTTGTAGAAAAACGCCCAAAAAAGATTCGAACGAATCGTGCGGAGCGTCCGGCGTGACAACCGCAGCGCATCCGCAGCCGCCAACAGATCACCACGCACCAGCGTGATATCCGCAGCCTCCATCGCCACATCGGTGCCCGTGCCCATCGCCATGCCCAAATCCGCCTGCGCAAGAGCCGCAGCATCATTGATGCCATCGCCGACCATCGCCACACACGCGCCGCCAGCCTGCAACTTCTCAATCGTCGCGACCTTATCCTCCGGCATCACTCCCGAAATCACATCCTCGCGAGCAATACCGACCTCATCTGCGACCCGAAACGCCGGGTCGGCGGCGTCGCCGGTCAGCAGAATCGGCCGCACCCCCCACTCCCGGAATTTCGCGACCGCAGCCGCCGACGTCGGCTTCACCGAATCCGACACCTCCAACGTGCCCAGGAGCTCGCCGTCGCGGCGCACCGCAACCACCGTCCCCCCACTCCCGGAATTTTCCCCGGAGCGGCCGACCTCGATGCGGTGGCCGTCTACGGTGCCCTCAACCCCCACTCCCGGAATATCCCGGAAATCCGAAACCGGGAGTAGAGAATCCGGATCCGCCGCACGCACAATAGCCTGCGCAATCGGGTGGTGCGACGCCGCCTCCACCGAAGCGGCAAGCGGCAGCAGATTTTCGGGAGTGGGAGGGACCTCCGTCAACTCCATCACACCCGTAGTCACCGTGCCGGTCTTATCCAGCACAACCGTGTCGACCTTCCGCGCCGACTCCAGCACCTCCGGGCCACGCAGCAGCACACCAACCTTGGCACCTTCACTCGTGCCGACCAGGAGCGCTGTGGGCGTCGCTAAGCCAAGCGCACACGGGCACGCGATGATGAGCACGGCGACCGCGGCCGTGACCGCCTCACTCGCGCCGTGCCCCGTAAACAACCACGCGCCCAGCGTGACCGCGGCGATCGCGATGACGGCGGGCACGAACACTCCCGAAACCCGATCCGCCAGCCGCTGCACCGGCGCCTTACCCGTCTGCGCCGCCTCGACCATCGCCGCCATCTGCGCCAACTGCGTCTCCGAGCCCACGCGCGTCGCCCGCACGAGCAGCCGCCCTGACGTATTGATTGTCGCTCCCGTCACCTCATCGCCAGGGCCGACCTCGACAGGCATCGGTTCGCCGGTCAGCATCGACGCATCCACCGCCGACGCGCCCTCCACGACAACGCCGTCCGTCGCGATCTTCTCACCAGGCCTAACGACGAACACCACTCCCGGACGGAGCTGTTCCACGGGCAGCCGCTTCTCCACTCCCGAACTTTCGAGAACGGAGACATCCTTGGCGCCAAGCTTCATCAACTCCCGGAGTGCCTGACCGGCGTTGCGCTTGGAGCGCTTCTCGAAGTAACGACCAATCAGCACAAACATGATGATGCCGGCCATCGCCTCGAGGTAGATGTTCATATCGGCATCACCAGGAGTGACCGTGAAGTGGAACTCGTGCTTGAGCCCCGGCAGCCCGGCACGCCCGAAGAACAACGCCCACACACTCCAGAGGAACGAAGCGGTCGTCCCCATAGTGATCAGCGTGTCCATGGTGACCTCGCCATGACGCAGATTCTTCAGTGTCGCGCGGTGGAACGGCCAGCCGGCCCACACAAAGACCGGCGCCGAGAGCGTGAGACACAGCCACTGCCAATTAGTGAACTGGAGGGCAGGGATCATCGACATTGCGATGACGGGAGCGGTGAGGATGACAGCGCCGATGACTCGGTTGCGCAGGTCTTCCAGCTCCCGGTCTTTCCCTTCGGGAGCAGCACCCGGTTCCTGTTCGGGCTCCTCCTGCGGAAGCTCAGCGGTGTACCCCGCTGCCACGATTGTGTCGATCAGTTGCTGCGGGTTGATGTCCGCCGGCGCCTCCACATGCGCCTTCTCGGTCGCATAGTTCACGCTCGCGTTAACGCCATCAAGTTTGTTCAGCTTGCGTTGGATACGGTTTGCGCACGACGCACACGTCATCCCGCCGACGGGGATATCAAGGGTGAGAAGTTGCTGCTCAGACATCCGCTTTCCTCTTTGGGGGTTTAGTTTGCGACCGCCTTGTAGCCAGCTTCATCCACTGCTGCGATTACGGCAGCGGTGTCAATGTCTGCATCCGAGGTCACGGAAAGGAAATTCCGGGAGCGGTCAACCTGGACATCAGTGATTCCCGGGAGTTCAGAGACTTCCTCCCGCACCGATGCCTCGCAGTGTCCGCATGTCATGCCAGTAACAGTAAAAGTTTGATTAGCCATACCCCAATATATACCCCCTATGGGTATATCTGTAAAGCTATTCGCGCTGACGGTAGCCCGAGTAGGCCCGCCCCGCGAGAGCTGTCGGGAAGGCAAGGTTGAATTCGGGCGGCGCGTGCGGAGACGGCGGGTGGCGGTAGACCGCGCCGGAGCCGTCGTCACGCTCGAGGTGCCCGTTGAGGCCTTGCCTGTCATCATCGTTGGCGGCGTTGTGTTCTTTGCAGGTCATGACCATGTTTTCCATAGTCGTGGCGCCGCCGTTTTTCCTGGCGACCAGGTGATGGGCCTGCCCAGCGTGGGCGGGGCGCGGGCACCCGGGCCACGCGCAGATGGGGTTGTCGAGGATCATCGCGATGCGCTGTTCCTCCGTCGCCAGGCGCGGGTTGTGTATCGGGAGTAGGTCGGTCGGCGTGTTGTGCTCGTCGTAGACCAGCACCCAGCCGGTGTCCGCGAGCAATGCCTCGACGAATTGTCCGGGAGTGAGGACGGAGCCGTTGGAGGTCGCCGCAAACCGCGGGCTGTACTCCACGATGTCTTGCGCGGTTACGATGAGCGCGGGCTGGTAACGGAGCTTGTCGACGTCGTCAAGCGGCCCCTCCGACCCGTGCGCCAAGCGTTCCGCCAGCGCTTGACCGACGCACCGATCCCGGGTGTAATCCTCGTGCGCTTTGGCGATTTCAGCTGCGCGCACGGTCAGCGGCGCGACCAGGTCGTCAATCATGTTCGCCGGACCAGTGACCTGCAGATGCTTCATCCCGCGGATGTCCGGATTCCGGGAGACGTGGGCGCGCAGGTGCTGCGGCGGCTCGTCGGTGCGGTTGAGCTCCTTGACCTTGGTGCGCATGTAGGTGTCGAGGCCCTCGAAGTCGTAGGCCGCGGCGGCGCGGGTGAAGTCCAGGCGGTAGTACTCCCGGATCTCGACGTTGTTGAGCTGCCCGGAGCGCTTGTCGATCTGCATGACCGTGTCCAGCGACAGCTTCAGCTCCCGGGCGATCGCGACGGCCTTGTCGCGGGATTCGACGTCAACATCGCCCTCGACGGTGCCGAACAGCCGCTCGGCACAGCGCAGCAGGCGCTTGAGGCGGAAGGGGTCGAAGCCGATGCTGGCTGCCAACTCCCGGTGCCCGGTGGATTTTTCCGGGAGTGCGGCGCGCAGGTCGGCGAGCACGTCAATCCCCCGTGTCGCCAGCGCGCTGAGCAGTCCCAATGTCGTCATGGGGCTAAGGCTAGTTTCCGGGAGTGGGCGGCTTCAATCGCTTTTTGGCGTTGTCCACAGCCGTCGTAAAGCATGCACAATCTGCACAAACGGGCTTGACGACGCACTCCCGAAAGTGCCCTACCGGAACGCAACCTCTCCCACCGGCCGACGCAACTTCCGGGAGTGGAGGGTGTCGGGAGCGGCGGCCATGTCCTCGCACGCGCGCACGGCGGCCATGAGGTGCTCTTCCTTGGAGGACTGGTAGAACTCGCGGGCGGATTTCGGGAGTTTGGGTTTGTCATGCAGCGGCATGTCGGAGACGCTGAGCAGCGCCCCGTAGGGCACGCGGAAGCGGTAGCCGTTGGCGGCGATGGTGGCGGATTCCATTTCGACGCCGATGGCGGTGGATTTCTGCAGCTCCCGGTAGAGGTCGGTCTGGGAGCGCCACTCCCAGTTGCGGTCGGAGGTCGACAGCACGGTGCCGGTGCGTAGGCGCTTTTTCAGTTCGTCGCCGGTGAGTCCGGAGACGCGGGCGAGTGCATTGGTGACGGCGAGCTGAATTTCCGCAATCGGCGGGATGGGCTTTTCCAGGGGCACGTAGTTGTCGAGGACTCCGTCGGCGCGGTCGTAGCCGTTGGCGAGAATCATGTCGCCGATGCGCATGCGACCGTCGAGGCCAGCACAGTGTCCGACCATCATCCAGCAGTGCGGACGCGTGACGGCGAGACAGTCGGTGATGGTTTTGGCGTTGGAGGGGCCGACACCGATGTCAATGATGGTGATGCCGCATTTGTCGTCGCGAAGCAGGTGGTATGCCGGCATTTGCGAGGCATGCGCATCCTGACGGCAAATTCCGGGAGTGGGGATGGCGCCGATGTCGTAGCGCTTCCCACCCGGGCACGCCAGCGCCGTGTACCCGTGCGGATTTCCGGGAGTGAGGGTGGCGGCGTACTCGAGGAACACGTCGGTGTGCAGCTGGTAGTTGGTAAACAGCACGAAGCGCTGGATGTTGGCGGCGTGCGAGCCGGTGTAGTGCTCGAGTCGCTGGAGGGCGAGGTCGATGCGCTGGGCGGTAAAGAGGCTCAAAGGTTTGATGAGCAGGCCCAGGTAGTCGGCTTCGCCGTCGGCGATGGTGTCGTCGATGCAGGCGGAGTCGATGGGGGTGAACGTTTTCTCCACTGCCGCCAACATGCTTGCCGCCGCCCCCTCCCTCCCCGCCGCTTCCTCGGCAGCCGCATCGAAGCCGCGGCACATCCGGAGTGGGATGGGCTGGTCGGAGACGCGCACCTCGACTTCGCCGCCGTGGTTGGCGAGCAGGTCGGTGATTTGCTCGATGAGGTAGGTGCGGAACATCACCGGGCGGGTGATGGTGGTGGCATACACTCCCGGGCGGTCGACGAAGCCGTGCGACAGGGAGGGGTCGACATCCTCGACGGCGCTGCCGGCCGGGACGGTGAAGCGTAGTTCGGGGTAGTAGGCGCGCACCGGCCCACTCCCGGAATTTCCGTTAGTGGCGGCGGTGTACTGCTCGACTAAGTAGGCCATCCCTGCCCGGTGGATTTCGGTGAGCCGGTCGACGGCTGCGGCGGCGTCGGTGTAGAAGTCGCCTTCGCCTTCGGTGGGCCAGAACGGGGGTGTTGCGGAGTCTCGTACCTGCATATCCCAAGGCTAGGCGGAGAGTTTCCCGCTCGCATCCGCGCCGCGCTCATCAACGCAACGCCACGTCCATCACGCCGCGCTCATCACCACGCTCATCCACGCAACGCCACACCATCACGCCAAGCTCAGTGCCGACTCCACACTCCCTCACGGCTGCGGCGAACCTCAAAGACCTGGTGCACGTGGTAGCCGCCGACGGTGGGGATGGTGAGGAAGTGTCGGCCGTCGTCAAGCTCGTGCCAGAGAATGCGACCGTAGCGCACGCCGTCGCGGACGTGGGCGCTGAGGTAGTCGGCGCGTTGTTGGCCGCGGAGGGTGGCGTAGAAGGCGGGGTCGACGGGGAGTTGGACGAGATTCCGGGAGTGGGGGTCGATGTCGGCTTCTTGCAGCCGGATGGCGACGGGTCGGCCGTCGACGAGGAGGTCAGCGGTGTGACGGCTGAGGTGGATGATGTGGACGTCGCTTATTGTGGTGTGCATTTGGCGCTCCTATTCGCTCTTCCCCGCAGGCGGTCTGTGGGGCTGATCTTCCTTTGGGGCACCGGGTCCGCGAATCGGGCGGTTGCCTATCGACGCTGTCAAAGGCCATTTCTCGTCGATATCTTGTGATCGTGTCGCCCACCCTAACACCAACTAGACAGCTTTGTCTACCATCTCCCGCACGCTTTACGACGAAGCCCCCACCCCGCCACTCCCGGAAGCTACTACCTTCCACCGCGCCCGCTGACTATCCCTTCCCCATCAGCACCAGAACCACCAGCGCCACGTTGAGCGCGATAATGAGCCCACAGATAATCCACGCGACCCGGCGCAGTAGTGGGGTGTTGGCCCAGATGCCCATCTCGGCATGCGAGGAGGTCATGCGCACCAGCGGGACCAGCGCAAACGGGATGCCAATCGACAGCACCACCTGGCTGAGCACCAGCGCCCACGTCGGCTCCACGCCGCTGGCGATAATGAGCAGCGCCGGGATGATGGTAACTACGCGGCGCACCAGCATCGGCACGTGCACTTTCAACAGGTCACGCATAATCAGGTCGCCGGCGTAGCAGCCGACAGAGGACGACGCCAGCCCGGAGGCCAACAGCCCAACGCCGAAAAGTATGCCCACCACAGGACCAAGTGCGCTGGTCACGGCAGCGTGAGCGCCTTCGATGGAGTCAGTCCCCTCCACTCCCGGAAGTGCTTCGGCGGCGAGACACAGCATGCCAATATTCACCGACCCAGCCAGCACGAGGGCACCGAAGACATCGATGCGCGTGGCCCGCAGGTGTTGGCGCAGCGAGGCGTCATCTTCCACCTTGTACTCGCGGTCGCGCACCAGCCCGGAGTGCAGGTAGACCGCATGCGGCATCACGGTCGCGCCCAGCATGGACGCCGCCAGCACCACGGTGTGCGCGCCTTGGAAGCGCGGCAGAATTCCGCTGGCCATCTCCCCGAGGCTCAAGCCCGTGACAAACAGCCCGGCCAGGAATCCGACCGTAATGACCAGCAGGAACGCCACAATCACGCCTTCAAAAGTGCGTTGCGAACGCCCACCCTGCAACAGCAACAGCCCCAGCGAGACCACACCAACAATGACGCCACCGAGCAGCATCGGCGTCCCGAAAAGCAGATACAACGCGGTGGCACCACCAATAATTTCCGCCACATCCGTCGCTGCTGCCACAATCTCGGCCTGCACCCAGTACGCCAGTCGCCCCGGCCGGTTCGAACCAAAGCGGTCGGCGACACCTGCGGTCAGCGACCGCCCCGTCACCAGGCCGTACTTCGCCGAAAGGTACTGGACAACCATCGCCATGAGGTTGGACACAACCAGCACCCACAGCAGCAGATACCCATAGCTCGCGCCCGCGGACAGGTTCGCAGCCACATTTCCGGGGTCCACGTAGGCAATCGCCGCCACAAACGCAGGCCCCAGCAGACTCATCATGGGCTTGCGGTTTTTCTCGCTTGATGACGTCACTTGCGACCCTTGTGCCCCTGAATCTTTCACCTGGCCATTATTTCACGGCCTCGACACTAAATCTTCAATCAGCCCAAAATTTGGGCAGCCATGGTGCCACCGAGATTTACTAGGCGGTCGGAGATGTCGTCGTCAAGCGAACCGACAAACACGACGGGTTCGGCCGCAAGCTCCCACTTGTAGCCGGTCGTGATGGTTTTCATGGCGTTTTCCGCGCCGGTGGTGTCGAAGCCGCCGCGGATCCAGTAGGAAAATGGCAAACCCTTGGTGGTTTCCTGAGCCTCCCGGAAGGTGGTGTCGAAGAAGTGCTTCAGCGCGCCGGAGATGTAACCGAAGTTGGCGGAGGTGCCGAGCAGAATGGCGTCAGCACTGGTCAGGTCGTCGATGGTGGCATCGAGAGCCTCGACGACCTTGACATCCACGCCCTCTAGCGCGGGATCGTTGGCGCCCTCGAGCACGTGGCTTAAGACTTCCTGCAGGAGCGGGGTTGGGGAATGGTGGACGACAAGAAGAGTAGGCATGTCCCGAGGGTAACGAAGTCAAAGTGAGAGTGCGGTGGCTTTTCTCGAGCTAGACCCCGGCGCGAACCACACTCTAGGCAGCGCCAACCCGATTAATGTGCTGGATAAACTATGCAAACAACGAGAATAGAGAAGTAGGACACCAGGATGAATCGCTTCCACAATCTCGCCGCTGCCACACTCATCTTAGCCTTGACTTGCTACATTGGACTGTTTTTCGTCAGCACTGCACTCTCCGATGCCTGGACAATACCCCTCTCTGTCGGAGTCTTCGGATTCGGCCTAATCGGCTTCCTAACAGCGCTAAAAGCCCGGTCAAACGGTTTGGTAATTACGACGGCACTAGTTGCTTTCGCACTCTTGCCCCTAACGTATGCACTAGCCGTAGTTCTCGGCGGCCCCTAGAAAATCACCTGTTCGCGAGGAATTTTCAGACCCGCACGCAGGGCTTCCGGGAGGTCGGCAATGGAGTCGAGCTCTGCGCTCCCGCCACCATCACTACCATCGCCACTATCGCTACCAACACCGCGACCGAGCGAATCCAGAATCCACCGCTGCACTGCATCCACGGGCACCTCGCCGAGAGTCACGTCTCCATCACGCTTGGACAGCCGCCGCCCCTTAGAGTTCACCACCAGCGGCACATGCACGAACGAAGGTGCGGCATACCCCAAAAGACCAGCCAAGTACGCCTGGCGCGGGGCGGAGGACATCAGATCATCGCCACGCACAACCTCGGTCACACCCTGCTCGGCATCGTCGACGACGACCGCGAGGTTGTAGGCCCACATGCCATCGGCACGCTGGAGGACAAAGTCATCGATCGGGGCGGTGATCTCGCCGCGCAGCTCATCGGTCGCAGTTCCCTCACGCACCTGCGATTTCAGGCGTATCGACGGCCTTCTCCCCGCTGCCGCAAATTCGGCCTTCTTCGCGGCGAGGTGCTCGTCGTCAAGCGAACGGCAGGTGCCGGGATACTGACCTGGCACGCCGTGCGGCGCGGAGGAGGCGGCAAGGATTTCGCGGCGCGTGCAGAAGCACGGGTAGGTCAGGCCGCGTTGCGTGAGGTCGGCGAGCGCGGATTCATACAGCTCAGAGCGTTCGGACTGGCGGACCGGCGTGCCATCCCAGTCGATGCCGATGGCCTCGAGATCGGCGAGCTGCTGCGCCTCATACTCGGGGCGGGAGCGCTGGCGGTCGATATCCTCGATACGCACGATGAAGCGACCGCCCTGCGCGCGGGCGTGCGCCCAGGCCAACACTGCGGTGCGCAGGTTTCCCAGGTGCAGCCGACCGGTCGGCGAAGGGGCGTAGCGGCCGGTGATTGAATTAGTCGACATGGTTACAACGGTAGTTAATGTTGCGCGCGCTCTACGTTGCTGCCGTAGTTTCCGTAGCTGTCATGGCTTTCGCAGCTTGCCGACTACCCGCGACTGCAACCGCAACGGATAGCGCTGCGAATGCGATACACACAATTCCAACCACCGCGCTACTTCCGCCACTCAGACCCGCCGCGAGCGGGCCAACTGCCGTTCCCACATAGCCCACGATGTAGTAGCTGGAAACGGTCGCAGCAAGGTCCTTTCCACGTGCCGCTTCCGAAACCCGCAGCAGCGAATACTTGAAAGAGATCCCTTGGCCAACACCACAGATAACGGTTGCGATAATCAGCAAAACAGCATTTGAGCTAAGCAAACTCACTGTTGCGCCACCCAACCCGAGCGCGAGAATCACCAAGCCCACCGGATACGAGACCCGCTGCGCCCTCCGCCCGAGCATCACCTGAGTCACTGCCGATACTCCAAGCATCAAAGCTGTAATCGACGCAATCTTTAGCTGCGTATCGAAGCCCATATCCTTCGCAGCCAGCGGGACTACGGACTGGAAGAGACCGTTGACTCCATACGCACAACCAATCGCTAACGCTCCCGGAATGAAAACTCGAATCACATCCCGAGCCACACCAAACTGCGGCCGCCAGCTCACCGAATTTCTCTCGAAGCTACGCTCCCGCACGCGCGCGACACCAACCATCGACACCACAGTCAATGCTGCGTAAATCCAGTACGGCATCTGCAGTGGCGATGATGAAAACTGTGCCACCACAGCCGAGGCCAACGGCCCCAAAGCCAATGCTCCAGAAACAGCAACCGTGCTCGTGAGAGCTCCAATCTGCGTAAACAACTTTTCCTGCAATAACGCAGTAAAAGAGCCGGTTGCTAACCCTACGGAAAAGCCCGACACAATTCGAGCGAGATACAAGACGGCCTCATGCGAATCGACCAGCGCCGCCGCCAGAAACATCAGCGTTGAGACCAGAGACAGCCCCATGCTGGTAAGTGCAATGGGTTTTCGCCCGAGCGAATCCGACAAGTGGCCGTAGGTCAGCGTAACGATGACCCCTACTGCGTAGCAGGCAAAAACCACCACGGTTTTATCGGTGCTCAGCCCCCAGTCGCGCTGATAGAGGGCATATAACCCAGAAGGCATCGTACTTCCAATTACTACGATGACCAGCCCAAGCGCTAGCGCTGCTCCATCTCGGACGTTGGCAGTTTTTGTAGCGCCCGCAGCCTTCATAGTGTTCGCTCGAGTATCAGCAGCATCTGCCGTACTCGCAGCCTTCGCGTCAGCGCCACCTGCCTTACCTGCCATTTCTGCCATCTCCACCCCTCCAGCCAATTCATACTTTCTGATTATGGAAAGTATGTTTTCACAAAATGGTTTGGATGACTAGACTTTCGACAGAACTAACCCCGCAGCACCTTACGTCGTCACGCCCAAACGAACCCCATAAAGCCAGTTCAGGCCACCATTCCACCCGCCGCCACTTGCCCCAAAGACCACAAAGTGATTCGCTAACACCATGAAACAGCCCACGTACTTCGAGCAGGCAGCCGCAATCGCCGCGGAATGCTCGTCTCCCGTGCGCCTGGCAATCCTGGAGTATCTCCTCAAAAATGGTCCGACTCGCGTGCGCAGCCTCGCCGAGTCCACCAACATCGCAGAATCGACGCTGTCCAACAATCTCCGGCGCCTCCGCGAAGCCGCAATCGTCGATGTCGAACGACAGGGGAAAAGCGCGACCTACTCCATCGCTAACCCCTCAATACGCCAGGTAATTGCCAATCTTTTCCAGGCTGCCGGCGCCGACACTGCCGCACCCATCCCAGAGCACCAACCAGCAGTTACCTTCGCCCGGTCTTGCTACGACCACCTAGCAGGATCCCTCGGAGTACAACTCACTCGGGCCCTTTTCGCCAAAGAAGCACTCATCACCGACGCCGGGGACGTCACCTTTGGCCCCAACGCCGAGAAATGCTTCGCCTACCTCGGCACTGGTCTATCCAGCCTCGACGCAAGCAGGAAGACAGCGTTCCTCTGTAAGGACTGGACACACGCCGACTCTCACCTGGCCGGATCGCTCGGCGCCGCGCTCCTGCGTGGCCTCATTTCAAAGGGTTGGTTGACCCCAATCCCCAATTCCCGCGGACTCGAACTCACGGCAGAAGGCAGAGTCGGCCTCGAAGACTTCATCGGCACTCGCTTGGAGCCCTGAGCGGCAGGTAACATTCCCTCCCGTGACAAATAACGAAAACCTGCCCAAGTCTGGGCCGGGCAACGCCGAGGCTGCCGCTGTGAGCACCTCGCACGCGCCCGAGAACGCAACTAAGTCCGAATCCACAGCACACACGCCACGCCACATCCCGGTACCGAAATCGCTGTACCCGATGTTCACGGCCATTTTCATTGGCGTGCTGATTGTCTCCAACATCACCGCCACCAAGGGCGTGGAAATCTTCGGCCTGGCCACCGACGGTGCCTTCTTCCTCTTCCCCTTGAGCTACGTCATCGGCGACGTGCTTTCCGAGTGCTATGGCTACAAAGCCACCCGCCGCACCGTGTGGACCGGTTTCGCCATCCTCGCCGGCGCAATGCTCTGCTTCTTTGCCGCCATCAAGCTCCCGGCGGCACCGTGGTACGAGAATCAGGAAGCATTCGCCACTGTGCTGGGCACCGTCCCGCAGCTTGTTCTCGCAGGTCTGGCCGGTTATGTCGTCGGTCAGCTGCTCAACGCCTGGTCGCTCAACGCCATTAAGAAGCGCACTGGCGAAAAGGCTCTCTGGGCGCGCCTGATGGGCTCGACTGTGGTTGGCGAGTTCGTCGATACGCTCATCTTCTGCTCCATCGCCGCCACCGCTATCGGCATCGATACCTGGGGTACCTTCGTCAACTACGTCATCGTCGGCTTCATCTGGAAGACCGCCGTCGAGATTGTAGTCATGCCAGTCACCTACGCCGTCATCGCGTGGGTCAAGCGCCGCGAAGGCTACTACGACACGCGCGTTCCCGCTTAACGACGAAAAAAGTGCCGCGACCTCGCCTGAGAAGCGAGTAGTCGCGGCACTTTTTGCTTTTACTTCACATCCCGTTTGGCATTGACCCAATGAGCAACGCCAACAGCCACAACAATCCAGGCCACCAGCACCACGATGTTGAACCACATCGGCTGCGTCATGCCGGCCTCAAACCCGATGCGTGGATTCTCCGGATTTGCCATCAGACCGCCCAATTGCGTCGACAACTGCTGAATGCGTGCACCCGGCGTGACCAGCCACAGTGGCCGGAAAATCGCATACGCCAGCGCCGCGAACTCCAGCATGCTTTCCACCACCAGAATCCACACCAGCGGAATAGCGACAGCGGCCACGCGCGAGCGCGTCAGCACTCCCAGCGACATCGCGATTAGTCCAAACACTACAAAGCCAAGCACTCCGGCGAGCATGTCCGTGGCAGCGTCGCCGCCCTTGAACTCCACGCGCGGGGAAACCGTCACCGATAGCCAAGCAAGCGCCACACCAATGACCCAACAGACAGCAATCAGCACAAGGGTCAGCGTCATCCGTGCCGAAAGCCACAGGCTCCTTCGGTCCTGCGTCAAGAACGCATGCGCATTCATCTGATCGTTGTACTCACCCGCCAGGGTGGAGCCACCAAAGGCAATCACGATCATGTTGAAGATCACGGTCCCCAACAGCAGCATTTCCCAATCAGCGGTCGCACCAACGTCCGCCGCCATGCTGAAAGCCGCCATAGGCCCAGCTATCGAGCCGATCAACAACACCACATACACCCACGTGCCACGCAGGCTGGCTAGCTTCGTCCATTCCGACCGCAAAGCGTTTCCAAAACTCATCTCAGTCACTCCCCTACTGCCCAATCGCCTGCGCGCGGTATTCCTGCGATTCCTGGGTCGCAGCCAGGAACTTTTCCTCCAGGTTGTCGCGCTTCGTGTGCAACCGCGTCACGAGCAGCCCCTCACGCAGGGCAGCAGCCGCAATGTCGCGGCGGAGTTGCTGCTCGCTGATGCCGTCGTAAAGCGGAATGCGCAATTGCTTATCGACGTCAACCCCCTGCGCGACCGGCCCTAACGCCTGCAGCAGCCGAGCGGGGTCATCGACCTCCACTTCGATGACCGTGCCGTCGGCGAGGAATTCGTCCATGCTGTACTCGCCGATCATGCGGCCGCGCCCGATGACGACGATGCGGTCGGCGGTGAGCTGCATCTCGGAAAGGAGGTGCGACGACACGAGGACAGCGCAGCCCTGTGCGGCCAGCGCCTTGATGGTGTGGCGCATCCACGAGACGCCTTCGGGATCGAGGCCGTTGACCGGCTCATCCAAAATCAGATGCTGCGGCTTGCCGAGCAGAGCTGCCGCCACTCCCAGACGCTGCTTCATACCCAGCGAGTAGCCGCCGACCTTGTCCTTTGCAGCCTCGGTCATACCGACCTGCTCGAGGCACTCTTCCACGCGGGTGTCGGGGATGCCGGCGCCGCGGGCGAGGGCCCGCAGATGAGCGCGGCCCGAACGAGCCTTGTTGTGCCAACCGGCATCCAGAATTGCGCCGGCAATGCTGGGCTTATTCTTCAGCGTGGAAAAGGGCTGGTTGCTGTAGGTGTTGCCCTGGGAATCCGTCCCGGTGAACAAGGCCTGGCCCGTGGTCGGGGTATCGAGGCCCAGCATGCAGCGCATGGTGGTGGACTTGCCGGAGCCATTTGGGCCGAGAAAACCTGTCACTACACCGTCGGGAACGGTGAAGGACAGGTCATCGACGGCTAATTTCGAACCGTACTTCTTGCTGAGTCGTTCAACCGTGATCATGTCCTCCATGATGCCGGTTGAGACTGCCTCGCGCAGTAGAGCTAGGTCTAGTTTTGGGCTTCCCCCGGGCCCGCCCAGCCGCCACTTCACGCCACTGGACTGATTCGGGTGTTCCCTGCCACTTCACGCCACTGGTGTCACCTCATGCCACCTCCACAGATGGCACGAGGTGACATGGCTGTCGTGAAGTGCGAAAAGGCAGAAGCCTAGCCCCAGCCCAGCCACAGCCCAACCGACCCAAGCACTCCCCAGCCCAGCCGGCCCCTAATTCCCCACCGCACGACCACCGTTGGCGTAGTAGCGGCCCATGAACTCATCGCGATACTCGAAGAACCGGTCCTCCAGGATCGCAGCCCGAATGTTCTCCACCAGCTGCACCATGAAAAACAGGTTGTGAATCGTGCACAGCGTGCCAGCCAGGTACTCCTTGGCCTTCAACAGATGATGCAGGTAGGCCCGGGAATAATTCAGCGAAGTGTAGGAGGGCACCTCCGCATCCACGGGGCGGAAGTCGTTCTTGAAGCGGGCATTCGTCAAGGTCATCCGGCCATCGAGCGTGTACACACCACCACGGCGGGCAAGCCTGGTCGGAGCCACGCAGTCAAAGGTGTCGGCACCGGCCTCGACAGCGGCGAAAATATCGTCCGGCTCGGAAATCCCCAGCAGGTGGCGGGCGCGGTCGTCGGGAAGCTCGTCGTTGACCCAACCGCAGATCAGGCCCAGATTCTGCTTCTCAATCGCCCCACCAATGCCATAGCCGTGGAAGCCGAGCTGGCCGGCGTCCTCGAACTCGCGGGAGAGCTCCACCAGCCCGCGCGCGGCCTTGCGGCGCAGGTCTTCGTACTGCGCACCCTGCACGACACCGAATAACTGCTGGATGGGCAACTGGTCGTCGTCAAGCGAATGAACATGCGCATCGACCTGACCGCGCGAAATCGTCAGCTCGTTGTGAGCCTCCAGGCAACGGCGCGCCCAGCGGTGCGTGCGCTCGACGGATGCCTCCTGGTAGCCGCGGGTGTTCATCAGCGTGGTGAGCTCGTCGAACGCCATCATGATGTCGGCGCCCAGCGCGTGCTGAATACGCATGGACACCTCCGGCGTGAAGCGGTGCTCGGAGCCATCGATGTGCGAGCGGAAAGTCACGCCGTCCTCGTCGACGAACGCGTTGCGCTCTTTGCCCTCGGCGACGATGTCATCTTTCTGCATGCCGGTGACGTCCATCGCGAGGGTCTTTTTAAAGCCCGCGCCGAGGCTGAGCACCTGGAATCCGCCGGAGTCGGTGAATGTCGGGCCGTTCCAGTTGGAGAACTTTGCCAACCCGCCGGCCTGGTCGACGATCTCCTCGCCGGGCTGCAGGTACAGGTGGTATGCGTTCGACAGCATCGCCTGCGCGCCCGTGGACCGCACCTGCTCTGGCGTGAGCGTCTTCACGGTCGCCTTCGTGCCGACCGGAATGAACGCCGGCGTAGCAATATCGCCATGCGGGGTGTGGATGGTGCCAGCACGTCCGCGCGCGCCTTCGATTTGCTTTACGACGTCAAAGCCCGTCGTCCTCGACTGCGACATGAAGCTCCTTGGTTGTGGTCCAGTGCTAATGCCTTGAGGTTACCTGGGCGCTATTCGCGAGTTACTCAGCGCTGTCGTTTTCCTCGGGTTGGGCCGCGTTTTCCGGGTCCCACACGGCGCGGCTACGACGTGGCGCTTCCTCTTCGAGTCCTTCGCGCCTCATCAGTTCCGCAACCGTGATCTTCTTCCGCTTACGAGCCGGGCTGTAGTACGGGCGGACCTCGATGTCCTTGGCATTTTCCGGGTTCGGCTGGGCGTCGGTTGATTCAGCTGGTTCGGGCTGCATGAGCTGTTCGGTCGGCTCTGCCTGCTCCGGCTGCTCTGCCTGCTCCGGCTGTGTCGGCTTCTCCGGCTCAGCTGGTGCCGTCGGGGCGGACGGTTCGGCCTGCTCAGCCTGGTCAGAGCGCTCCGGCTGTTCGGCCTGCTCGGCCTGGTCAGCGGGCTCGAGCTCTTCCAGCTTTGCCTTCTTCCGCTTCGGAATCCAGCGGTTACGCTTCTTGGTCGCAACCGCCACAGCGGTACCACCTGCTGCGCCCGCCGCAGCGACTGCACCAGCACCGACTTCACCATCGGCACTGTCTGTTTCGTCCTCGTCAGCGTCCGTGTCGCCAAAGCCACGCCCAGCACCTTCGCTTTCGGGCAACAGGGACTCACCGCGAGCCATACGCTCGCGGCGGCCCTTCTCCACCAGCTCCTCGGAAATCTCTTCCAGGGCAGAACCTTCGACATCCACAGAAGGCAACACCTTGTCCAGCCACTTCGGCATGTACCAAGTAGCGCGGCCAAGCAGGAACATGGATGCCGGGATGAAGGTCATGCGAATAACGAAGGCGTCGAAAAGCACTGCGGCACCCAGCGCGAAGCCGAATACCTTAATAATCGCCAGGGGCTGCCCGGCGAAAGCCGCGAAGACGGAGATCATAATAATCGCAGCGGCAGTGACCACACGAGCGCCGAGAGTAAAGCCCTCAACGACCGATTCTTCGACCGCGTTGTACTTCGACTCTGGTGAGGATTCACCCTTGTTGTGGGTGTAATGCTCGCGCATGCGGGAAACCAGGAAGACCTGATAGTCCATGGCCAAACCGAACGTCACACCAATGAGGAAGATTGGCACAAAGCTGACCAGCGGACCCGGAGTGCTAATCACGCCCCAGAGGCCGTCCTGGAAAAATGCCACTGTGACACCGAATGCGGCTGCGACAGAGAGCAAGAAGCCCACACCCGCAGTCAACGGCACCATCAGGGAACGGAAAATCATCAGCAGCAGGATCACTGCCAGGCCCACGACAACGCCCAAGTAGAGCGGCATTGCGCCCTGGAGGCGGTCAGTGATGTCAATTTCAATAGGAACCAGGCCAGTGACACCGGTGAATAGGCCGGTGGTCTGCTCAATCTGCTTCTGCTGATCGCGCACCGCGTTCATCAGCTGCTTGGTCGCAGGATCGAGTGGACCCGACTTCGGGGTCATAATCATCTTGACCGCAGTGCCGTCATGATTCATGCCAATCATCTGGATGTGCTCGACACCGACGTTGGATTTGAACTGGTCGACAGCGTAACTATAGGAAGCCTTGCGGGCGGCCTCGATGTCAGAGAGTTCCGGGTTGGTCTGTCTCAGGGACTCGATAAGTGGTTTGAGCACCGGCGCATCGGGCTTCACATCGTCCGACTTGGCAATAATGATGAGCTGTGAATTACGTCCCGCACCGAAGCCCTCTTCAATCATGGTGATGGCCTTGCGGTTCGTGCTGTCCTTAGCCGCAGTAGAATCGGACGGCAGCGCCAGCTTCAAGTGCATGGCCGGGTAGGCCAATGCCAACAGCAAGACGATACAGCCGACCAGGAACAACCCTGGGGCCTTGTGCACGAAAGTGACCCAACGTCGCCCCATCGTCATCTCACCGAAGAAGGAAGAGCGACGTTCCTTGCGCGGGTTACGCGAGGGGTTGCCAGCAACACCGGGCACGCGACCAGCGAAGACCTTGTCGCCCAGCAGAGACATAACTGCCGGCAGCAGGGTCAGAGAGACCAGCACTGTGAAGGCCACCGTAATTGCCGCCGAAATACCCATCAGAGACATGAACGGCACCTTGGCGACCGTCAGCGCTGCCAACGCGACAATCACGGTGAGGCCGGCGAAAACCACAGCGGAGCCAGCCGTACCGGTAGCCATGCCGATGGCGTCTTCGTTGGTCATCCCTCGGGCTCTTTCTGCCCTGTAGCGAGAGAGGATGAACAGTGCGTAGTCAATACCGACAGCCAGGCCGAACATGACGGCAAGTACCGGGGTAATCGAGTTGACGTCGGTGAATGCGGTCATCAATGTCACGCCGAAGACACCGATGATGATGCCCACTACCGCCGTCACAATAGGCAAGAACGAAGCCACCAGAGAGCCGAAGGTGACAACCAGCACGATAAACGCCACGGTCACACCGATAATCTCCGAAGTCGGAGCTACCTCAATCGCGGGCTGCATGCCCGGACCAGAGGCCTCGACCTTGATACCTGCGTCACGGCCAGCCTGCATCGCGTCGAGAAGCGCCTGCATATTCTCCGGCTCGATGTCCTGCGGCATCTTGGCATCGAAAACGAAGGTGGAAATACCGTAGCGACCGTCATCGGACACGGTACGCATGGCATTGGCATCGGCCTCGGCGACATCCTTGGGCAGGCCGGCGGCCATGCCCTGTTCCTTGACCATCGCCTGCATCTTCGGATTGAGGTCTACCGGGTTGTGAAGTTGCAAATCGTCGGCGATTTGGCCGACATTGTCGCGGATGCCGTTAATGACCTGGTCAACAGCTTCTTTATTCTGTGGGTCATCGAGCCTCTGCCCCTCGGGGGCCTCGAAGGCAACATAAATACGCTGCTCGCGAATTGGGTTCGGAACATCGGGGAACTTTTCCTCAATCACGTGTGAAGCCGTTGCCGACGGCATGCCGGGGATCGAGAACTGGTCGATGAACCCCTTCTGGAATGCGGCAACTGCACCGCCCAGCCCCGCCAAAACCAGGAACCACGCGATGATCACAGTCCATTTATGCAGGTAGGAGAACCTGCCGAGTTTGAACAAGGCCTTTGCCATGTCAAGTTTCCCTTACGTCTAATATTCGCCTGGACCGCCCCCAACTGCAGCTTCCCCAAGTTCGCGCTACCCAAGCACTCCCTCGGACTTCACCTGCAGTTTGAAGCCTCTTCGCTACTCCGATGCTAGCGACCACCCCGGATTGGCCAACATCAACTCTGGCGCTGACGCGGTCACTGGGGGCGGGCACGACATAAAAACCGGAAATACTTTTGCTAAGAGTAGCGGACTTCCCGGATAAACGTGAACAATGGGGTGTGTGTTACTGATGTTAATTTTGTGATTTAGGTGCTCCAGGTCGGACGCCTCACCATTTGCCGCTTTACGACGGACACCTCCCA
The DNA here is from genome assembly GCF_001807105.1 of Corynebacterium sp. HMSC14H10. Lineage (NCBI taxonomy): Bacteria > Bacillati > Actinomycetota > Actinomycetes > Mycobacteriales > Corynebacteriaceae > Corynebacterium > Corynebacterium sp. HMSC14H10. The sequence continues at coordinate 19,651 of NZ_KV787430.1, forward strand.
CACCTCCACCACACCCAGGCAATCAGGGCCGATTAAATGCAAAACCCCCGGGGCTCCTACTTAAAGGAACCACCGGGGTTTTTATTGGCGGTGACGGAGGGATTTGAACCCTCGGTACGGGGTTACCGCACAAAGCATTTCGAGTGCTTCACCTTCGGCCGCTCGGACACGTCACCGCTAGAAAACGTTACAGGTAGCCCCTTTATCTACCAAATCCCCAGGTCAGGGCGCCCAGGCCTTCGCCAAGCCGCTCTCGCTGCACTACATCCTGCGCCACCCCAAGCCCGTCAACCCTCCACCGCGCTATTCGGGGTGGCCAACGCCCGCTGAGATATGTAAGGAATAGTCTGTAGCTTGAAATCTAGAAACTTAAACACAGAAGTACAGCCACACAGAAAGGGTTCTCCCTCATGATTCGTTCCGCCATCATCGGCTACGGCAACTTGGGCCGCAGCGTCGAAAAGGTCATCGCTGACCAGCCGGACATGGAACTCGTCGGCGTTTTCTCCCGTCGCGATTCGCTGGACACTGAGGCCCGCGTACTCCCGGCGGCGGATGTCGCAAAGTACAAGGATGAGGTAGACGTACTGTTCGTGTGCCTCGGCTCGGCCACCGATGTCCCGGAGCAGGCCCCTGAGCTGGCAAAGAACTTTACGACGGTCGACACCTACGACAACCACCACGAGATTCCGAAGCACCGCGCGGCCATGGACGCCGCCGCCCGCGAAGGTGACAACATCGCCATGATCTCGACCGGCTGGGATCCGGGCCTGTTCTCCCTGAACCGCGTCCTGGGCGCTGCTATCCTGCCGGGCGCAGACCAGATGACCTTCTGGGGACCGGGTCTGTCGCAGGGCCACTCCGATGCCGTGCGTCGTGTGCCGGGAGTGAAGAAGGGTGTCCAGTACACCAAGCCGAACCCGGAAGCTATCGAGGCCGTGAAGAAGGGCGAGGGCGCAGACCTGAAGGGCAACGAATGCCACCTGCGCCACTGTTTCGTCGTCGCTGAAGAGACCGGCAACGCCGACGAGGACGCCAAGCTCAAGGAGCAGATCCGCGAAACCATCGTGACCATGCCGGATTACTTTGCCCCTTACGAGACCATCGTGGACTTCATCTCCGAGGAGGAGTTCGACCGCGACCACCAGGGCATGCCGCACGGTGGCCAGGTCATTACCCGCGGCCAGGCCGGTACGTCCGGTCACGTCATCGAGTTCGGCCTCGACCTGGAGCGCAACCCCGACTTCACCGCAGCCGTCCAGGTTGCCTACGGTCGCGCTGCCTACCGCCTGAAGCAGGCCGGCGAGACCGGTGCCCGTACCGTCTTCGAGATCGCCCCGTACCTACTGTCCGCCGAACCACTGGATGACCTGGTGGCCCAGAAGCTGTAACCAGCCCCAACACTGGCAGCCGGCCATCGAAACACAAAGAACCCCAACCACCTCCGCATATCAGAAGCGGAAACGGTTGGGGTTATCTCTACCCGAGAACTAAGCGCTTTACTTGTCAGTCAGCTTGCCCAGGGTCTCAGTGGCCTTGTCCTTCAGGTCCTCAGCACCCTGCTTGACCTTCGAAGCAGCCTGCTCGCCCTTGCCCTGGTTTGCCAGGTCGTCGTTGCCAACGGCGTCGCCAGCAGCTTCCTTAACCTTGCCGCCCAGCTCGTCGGCCTTGTTCTGCAGCTCGCTCATTATGTAAGCCTCCTATGTAAACGACTTATCTATTCTCTAGAGCCACCGTCTAGCAGCTCCAATAGTTCCGACGGTACGTGAAAATGAAGGCCCGTCACAGCCACGACGGGAATTGTGACCTAACTGTGACCCCGCTCACGCTTCCAACTGCCGTTGCCGTTCGAAGAATTCCCGCAGGTAAACGGAGCATTCGTCGGCAAGCACACCCCCGCGCACCTGCGGCGTGAATGCGTGGGCGGGATCGCGGATGACATCGGCGATAGAGCCGCACGCGCCGGTCTTGGGCGACCACGCGCCGAAGACCACGCGCCCCACGCGCCCCATGACGCACGCGCCGGCGCACATCACGCACGGCTCCAGCGTCACGACCAACGTGCACTGCTCCAGCCGCCAGCCGTCACCAACGACGCGGGTGGCCTCGCGCAACGCAATGACTTCGGCGTGGGCAAGCGGGTCACCATCAGCTTCCCGACGGTTCGAACCCCGGCCCACAACCTTGCCCTCGGCATCCACGACCACAGCTCCCACCGGCACATCCCCGGGTGCCGTGTGAGCAGCTTCGGCAATAGCCAGGCGCATCCACTCTTCGTCGAGAATGTCCTGTTTTCGACGGGGTAGCGCGCTTGGCCTCTCGTGCAAATGACCTTTCTCAGAGTTAGTCGTCATAGGGGTCGTAGTCGTCATCGTCGCCGTCGTAATCCAGGTCGGCGACATCGGCTAGTTCCTCGGCACACCCCAACTCCTCGGCGATGGCCAGAAGCTGCTCGGACGCCCACAGCGACTGATCGTCACAGATGGACTCCAGGGCTTCCTCCGAACAGCCCAGGTCAGCGAGGATATCCATGTCCCCCTCAGCCCAGGCATCGACATCGTCGAGCTCGTCCTCGTCGAGGTCGGGGATATCCAGATCCAGCTCGTCGAACACATCTGCCGCAATGTCATCGGTCACGGCAGCGGTAGCGTCGGAAAGCACTACGCGCAGCGACCCAACTCCCTGGCGCACGAGAATGAAGTAGTCGTCGTCGATATTGAGCATTCCGACAGCAGCGCGTTCCGAACGCAGATTGCGCAGCGCCTGTGCGGCGTCAGCGAGCGAATCGGTGGCGTCATCCCCGAGGTCGACGACGCGCCAACCGCGCTCCCCCATAGTTACGGCAACCGCGAAGGAGCGGTCGTCATCGGAGGTGTACCCTCCGGAAAAGGTCGTGCTCATAACCCACAACGCTAGTCGCTGTATGTCATGCTTGTCAGGTGAGCAATTTCGAGTCCCCCTCCCCTGCTTCGTCCTCCCTGTCAGCTGCACAGCTACCCGCGGTATGCATCCTCGGTTTGGGCCTCATCGGTGGCTCCATGATGCGCGATCTGCGGGCTCATAACGTCGAATGCTTCGGTTGGAATCGCTCGTCCGCAACGGTCGAGGAAGCCACGAAGGAGGGATTCGACGCCAGCACAGATCTTCAGGCCACGCTCGAACGTGCTGAGGCCAGCCGCGCGCTCATCGTGATCGGCACCCCCATGACAGTCGTCGGCACGATGCTCGACGCCATCAATGAGCACGCCCCCAGCTGTGGCATCACGGATGTGGTCTCCGTGAAGGCGGCCGTCGCCGCCGAGGTCTCCGCTCGCGGGATGGAGGAACGCTTCGTCGGCGCGCACCCAATGGCGGGTTCCGCGCAGGCGGGCTGGTCCGCCACACTCGAAGGGCTTTTCGACGGCGCCCCCTGGGTCATCACCTACGACCTGGCAGCTGCTGCCGACGCTGCGGGCAAGCCCGTCCCGGAGCGCTGGATTGAGGTCTTTTCGCAGGTCGCCAACTTGGGAGCAGCTCTTGGCAGTCAGCTCATTCCAGCGCTAAGCGATCACCACGATGCCAGCGTCGCCCGCATCTCCCACATGCCACACCTAGCAGCCTACGCAATTGCCGCCGCCGGTGAAGCCGGTGGTCCTCTGGCCATTTCGCTGGCGGCCGGCTCTTTCCGCGACTGCACCCGCGTCGCCGCCGCTGCTCCCGACATGGTCATGTCCTGGTGCGAGAACAACACCGAACCCGTGCTCGCCGCGCTTGACGACGTCATCGAGCGCCTCACCGCCGCGCGCACCCAGTTGGCCACCGAGGGAACCGCTATGGACCTGGCCAAAACCGGTCAGATTGCCCGTGTCCGCTACGAGGCCCGCCCCGCTCACCGCCCGATTTTCCGACTGCGCGTCGGCGAGGGCGATTGGATCAACCAGTTGAAGTTGGCCGAAAGCGTCGGCGGCCAGGTAGATGTGTTCTAGTGTGGAACTATGTTTTCCCCCGAGCTGCACACCAGCCTCGCCGGCATCACTGTCGTCAACTTCGCCATTAACGTTCCGGGACCACTGGCCGCTCAGTACTTGGGCCAGCTAGGTGCCCGGGTGATTAAGGTCGAACCACCCACAGGCGACCCGCTCGGTTCCTTCGGCCGCCCCTGGTATGAAGCTATGTCCGCAGGTCACGAGATTATCCAGGCGGATCTGAAGAGCGATGAGGGCCGCGCACAGCTGAGCTCGCTGATTGATGAGGCCGATGTGGTCATCACCTCGGTTCGCCCCTCCGCACTGGAACGCATGGGGCTGGCGGGTCTCCACGAGCGCCCGAATGGGCCGGTGCATATCGACATTGTCGGTGACACCGACGCTCCGGAAACACCTGGCCATGACCTGACTTACCAGGCGGAAGCCGGAACTCTCACGCCTCCGGCCATGCCTCCGGTACTGTTGGGCGACATCCTGGGCGCACACTTTGCGGTCACCGCTGCCCTTGCCGGGTTGATTAAGCGGGCGGGTGCGGGTGCAGACGTCGTAAAGCAGCCTGGACTGCACTGCCGCATTGGCCTGAAGCAGGCGGGTGAGGCCGGTGCCGCACCGCTGAAGTACGGCATGACGGCGCCCGGCGGACTACTCGGTGGCGGCCTGTGGACGTACGGCCTCTACCCCAGCGCCGACGGCTACGTGGCCGTGGCAGCGCTGGAGCCGCACTTTGCCGCCGCCCTGACCGAGGCCACACGCGCGAGCAACCGCGAGGAGCTTGCGGATTTCCTCCGCGAGCGCACCAACGCCGAAATCATGCAGCTTGCCAGCGAAAAGTCGCTGCCGCTGGCTGCAGTGAAGTAAGCGGGTCAGTTTAAGGCCGCGCGCCTCGGGGGTCGGGGCCTGGAGCCTTACGCGGTCAACCCCGCGGCCTCTGCGGTGAGCTCCACCGAACGCAGCCGGTCAGGAACCTTCAGCGATTGATGAGCCACAATCAGCTCATCCGCCGTCGAGTACTCACCGAACTGCGCAATCTGCTCACGCACCTGCGCCACCGTGCCGACTGCCGTGTGACGGAACATATTCTGCACCTGGCACCCCTGCGGAGTATCCATCAGAACCTCCGCCTCATCGTCAGTGAGGTGATGCCCACCGCGACTCAGGAACCGCCCGACCATGTTCCTGCGGGTAGCGAAGTACTGCTGCTGCGCGTCCTCTTCGCTTTCCGACGCAATCACATTCATGGCCGCAAAAGCGTACGGCTTATCCAGCTGCTCAGAAGGCTGGAACTGCTCGCGGTAGACCGCGATGGCATCGCGAAGCGCGTCCGGAGCGAAGTGCGAAGCAAACGCGTACGGCAAGCCGAGCGCCGCTGCGAGTTGAGCACCAAAGAGCGAGGAGCCCAGGATGTACAGCGGCACATGGGTGCCGCGACCCGGAATTGCGTTGATGCCCTTGATCAGCGACTCGTCGGAGAGGTAACCGCGCAGCTCCTGCACATCCTGCGGGAAGGAATCGGACGAACGCGGGTCACGCCGCAGGGCGCGCATAGTGGCCTGGTCCGTGCCCGGCGCGCGACCAAGCCCCAGCTCGATGCGATCCGGGTACAGATTCGCGAGCGTGCCGAACTGTTCCGCGACCGTCAGCGGTGCATGATTCGGCAGCATGACGCCGCCGGAGCCGAGGGTGATGCTCTCGGTTTTTGCAGCCACGGCTGCGATAAGAACTGCCGGCGACGAGGACGCGATGGAGTTCATATTGTGGTGCTCTGCGTACCAAATACGCTGATAACCAGCCCTTTCCGCTGTCTGCGCCAAATCGATGGAGCCCTGTAGGGCGTCGGCGTGGGACTGCCCCGAGGCTACGGTAGCAAGGTCAAGAATGGACTCAGTACGAATCATGGTTCCACAGTCTAGACCGTTAGGCGGATATTGCGAGTTTGAGATGCTTCGAATACTGAGGCGCTGGGTTTTGGGGTTTTGGGGTTTGAGGTGGCTCGTGGATGGACGGGCTCATGGGTGGCTCGTGGGCGGTATTCACTCATCGATGAGGTATTCACATATCGATGAGCTATAGCCTGGCCACAAGTGAATAGCTCATCGATATGAGCGCAGGCAGAGCCAATACCGCGCGCATAAGTGCCGGAAAACCATCGATAAGTCGGGTTAAGTGACAAAAAGTGTGTCTGAT